>NZ_LKAQ01000004.1:1411170-1586170 GCF_001874525.1 Pseudodesulfovibrio hydrargyri
TTTTTGTATGCGCATTCGCGCGTGTGGCGGGATAAGGAAGGGCGTGCGTCTAACACGGCAAGACTTGCGTGCGAAGCGAGACCTTGCAAAGAAGCCCGTCTGACCGCGTTCGCACCCCGCGAAGCGGCGCCAAAAAGTTTTGAAGGGGAGTCCAGAGGGGAAACTTTTTCAAAAGTTTCCCCTCTGGCCGCCGGAGGCATTCCTAAAATAAATCGATTCGGCCGTCGGTTTTTTTGTACCAGGTCAGGAATCCGTCCACGCATTCGGGGCAGAGCTGTTTGTCGCGTTCCTCGGCGATGACTTCGGCGGCCACGGCCCGGGGCAGGGAGTCCCGGTGCGGGCGTTCGGAGATCATGGCGCAGTAGGTATCGGCCACGGAGATGAGCCGGGCCAGACGGGGGATTTCAGATCCGGCCAGGCCGTTGGGGTAGCCCGAGCCGTCCCACCGTTCGTGGTGGGACAGGCAGACTTCGGCCACGTCGGCCAGGGCCGGGATGGGCGCGAGCAGGGCCGCGCCCAGGCGCGTGTGTTCCTGGATGTGCTTGAACTCCTGGGGGCTGAGCTTGCCGGTCTTGCGCAGCACCGCGTCGCTGGTGCCGACCAGGCCGATATTGTGCAGCCTGCCGACGATCAGCAGCCGTTCCAGGATGTTCTTGGGCCGGTCCAAAGCCTTGGCGATGCCGTGGGCCACGCGGGCGACCTTTTCGGAGTGGAAAGCTGTGGATTCGGTGCGCGCCTCGGCGGCGCGGGCGATCTCGATCAGGCTGGCCAGTATTTCTGCGGAACAGGTTTCGGGTGACATGGCACGCTCCGAGGTTTGAACAATTTTGTCTGGGGCGAGTATGTGGCGGGCCCCGGACCGGGTGCAATTATATTTCGCGGCTTGCCTCGCCCGTCCGCCCGAAGTAGGATTCAGGCGTGGAAAGCCCTGTCCTTGAATACGTCTCGGCCATGCTCGATTCCGAGCGCATGGCCCACCAGATAGCCCACCATCGAGTTGTCGAGGGCGCGGACGCCCGTTTCGGCGAGCCGCGCAGGCCGTGGCCCGCCGCCCTGCGGAGCGCTCTCTCCCTGCTCGGCATCGACCGGCTCTACGACCACCAGGCCGAGGCCGTGGACTATGTCCGGGCGGGCAGGCACGTGGTCGTGGCCACGCCCACGGCCAGCGGCAAGACCCTGACCTACAACCTGCCCGTGATGGAGCAGATCCTGGCCGACCCCGAGTCCAAGGCGCTCTATCTCTTTCCGCTCAAGGCCCTGGCCCAGGACCAGCTCAAGGGGTTCAACGAGCTGGCCGCGCTCCTGCCGCTGGACGGGCGCGAGGACCGCAGGCCCACGGCGGCCATCTACGACGGCGACACCTCGCCCCATTTTCGCAAGAAGATCCGCAACTCGCCGCCCAACGTGATCCTGTCCAACCCGGAGATGGTCCACCTGTCCATGCTTCCGCACCATGCGGGCTGGGCCGAGTTCCTGTCCGGGCTGACCCATATCGTGGTTGACGAGGTGCATACCTACCGGGGCGTCATGGGCGGACACATGGCCATGGTCTTCCGCAGGCTGATGCGGCTGTGCCGCTACTACGGGGCCAGTCCGACCTTCGTCTTCTGCTCGGCCACTATCGGCAATCCGGCGGAATTATGCAAGATGCTCACCGGGCTCGACGCGCATCCTATTCTCGAATCCGGGGCCGCGCGGGGCGGGCGGCACATGGTCTTCGTCAACCCGGACGGCAGCCCGTCCGGGGCGGCCATTTCCCTGCTCCGGGCGGCGTTGGCCAGGGGGTTGCGGACCATCGTCTACTGCCAGTCGCGCAAGATGACCGAGCTGATCTCCATCTGGGCGGCCGAGAAGAGCGGGGAGTTCAAGAGCCGCATTTCTGCCTACCGGGCCGGGTTTTTGCCCGAGGAACGGCGCGAGATCGAGGCTCGCATGGCCGACGGCGAGCTGCTGGCGGTCATCTCCACCTCGGCGCTCGAGCTGGGCATCGACATCGGCGGCCTGGATGTCTGCATCATGGTCGGCTACCCGGGCTCGATCATGGCCACCCTGCAGCGGGGCGGACGCGTGGGCCGCAGCCAGCGGGATTCGGCGGTGGCGCTCATCGCCCAGGAGGACGCCCTGGACCAGTATTTCATGCGCAACCCGGACGACTTCTTCGCCCGTCCGCCCGAGTCGGCCATGCTCAATCCGTTCAATCCGGTGGTCATGGACCGGCACCTGGTCTGCGCGGCCGCCGAATTGACCCTGCGGCGCGGCGAGCCGTTCCTGGCCGAGGAGCCGGTGGCCCTGCGGGTGGAGCAGATGGTCGCGGCCGGGCACCTCTTCGAAGTGGAGCCGGACCTGCCCGGGCATCCGACCGAGATCGTCACCCACCGCAAACGGCCGCACCGTGACGTGGACCTGCGCGGGGCGGGCAGCCAGATGCACATCGAGGACAACTCCCTGAGTGATGAAAAAGCGCCGGTGATAGGCACCATCGACCAGTACCGGGCCTTTCGCGAGACCCATCCGGGCGCGGTCTATCTGCACCGGGGGCGGACCTTCGTCATCCGGGACATGGATCTTTCGACCAACGCGGTGCATGCCGTGGCCCAGCGCGTGGGATACTACACCAAACCGCGCGGGTCCAAGGACACCGAGATACTGGAAGTGCTCGGCCAGAAGGCGAGCTTCGGCACGCGGGTTTATTTCGGGCGGGTCAAGGTCACGGACCAGATCACCGGGTACGAGAAACGCTCCGTTCGCGGCGGCAAGCTGCTCGGCATCGTGCCGCTCGACCTGCCGCCCCAGGTCTTCGAGACCGAGGCCATCTGGTTCGAAATCGGCCACGACATCCGGCGGCGCTGCGAGGAGGAATTCCTCCACTTCATGGGCGGCATCCACGCCTTCGAGCACGCGGCCATCGGCATGCTCCCGCTGCTGGTCATGACCGACCGCAACGACCTGGGCGGCATCTCCACGCCCATGCACCCCCAGGTGGAGGGCCCGGCCGTGTTCATCTACGACGGCATGCCCGGCGGCGCGGGGTTGACCCGCCAGGCCTTCGAACGGGCCGACGAACTCATCGAGACCACGCTTTCAACCATCCGGGACTGCCCGTGCGAGCTGGGCTGTCCGTCCTGCGTGCATTCGCCCAAGTGCGGGTCGGGCAACCGGCCCATCGACAAACGGGCCGCCCTGTTCGTGCTGGAATCCATCCGCTCGGGCGACCCCCAATCCATCACTCCAAAGGAAATCGACGTGAACACGCTCCCCGGCATCGACGTGAAGCGGCCCGCGCCCAAGCGATACGGCGTCCTGGACATCGAGACCCGCTACTCCGCCGACGAGGTCGGCGGCTGGAACCGCGCCGACCGCATGGGCGTGTCCATCGCCTGCCTGTGGGACTCGGCCGAGGAGGCCATGTTCGACTACGAGCAGGACGACATGGACGGACTGGTGGCGCACCTGCAAAAGTTCGACCTGGTCATCGGCTTCAACCACGTGAAGTTCGACTACGCGGTGCTCGGCGGCCTGCACCCCTTCGGGTTCCGCTCCCTGCCCAATCTCGACCTGCTGGTGGAGGTCAACAACCGGCTGGGCTACCGGGTCAAGCTCGACAACATCGCCTCGGCCACGCTCGGCGCGGGCAAGTCCGCCGACGGCCTGATGGCGCTCAAGTGGTGGAAGGAAGGGCGGCTGGACCTGATCACCGAATACTGCCGTCAGGACGTGGCCGTGACCCGGGACGTCTATCTGTTCGGCCGCGAGCATGGCCACATCTTCTTCACCAACAAGGCCTCCCAGAAGGTGAAGCTGCCCGTTGATTGGTAGGCGGCTTCCGAGAGCGGCGCATCCGCACATTTTTCCCGGCCGGGCCAATCCTCACGTAGACGGCTATCGCTGCTGTAGTCGTCTCTAAGACCGAGCAATGAGGCACGCTGCGGTTGCCCCGGCCGGGAGAAAATGCACATATGCAGCACTCTCGAAAGCCTGAGCGGGCCGCCGGTTCTTCCATGTAAAAAAGCCTATCGCGGAGAGACGTTGTTTGCCGCCGACGGCGGCAAAGGCGCTCCAAGGCGGGAGGGGCGTTTGCGGCCGAGCCAAGGCTGGACGGCGATTTCAGGCTCTATTTTTTGACAGCGTGCGCTTTGCCGTATTAGACCGGGTATGACGGAACTGTGTCCCAACACAGAGGTGGTGCCCATGTTCAAGCGGTTGTTCCAGTTTCTCTTCTTTGCCTACCTGCTCCTGGCGGGCGTCCAGCATTCGGCTCTTCCCGAGGTCGAGCACGAATTGAAGGCCGCGGCCCGGTCCGGGGATGCCGAGGCCCAGTTGATCCTGGCGCGCAAGTATTTCGAGGGCGACTTCGGCAGCCACGACCCGGCCGAGGCCGCGCGCTGGCTGCAACGGGCCGCGGACCAGGGCAATGCCGACGCCCAAAACATCCTCGGACGGTTCTATCTCGCGGGGTTGGGCGTGGAGCGGGATGCGGCCGGGGGATTGGCCCTGCTTCGGGCCGCGGCCGACCAGGGCCAGCCCCAGGCCCAGGCCTACATGGCCTACGCCTATGGCCAGGGCGACGGGGTGGAGCGCAACGCGGCCGAGTTCCTGCGCTGGACCCGTAAGGCCGCTCAGAGCGGCGACGCCCGCAGCCAATACAACCTGGCCACCCTCTGTCTGACCGGCAGCCTGGTCCCCCAAGACGTCCCCGAGGGCCGTCGCTGGCTCGAACTCTCGGCGGACCAGGGCTTCACCGAGGCCCAGGTGGCCCTGGGCGAACTGCTTATCCGGGGCATAAACCAGCCCCCGGACCGGGTCGAGGCATGCAAGTGGTTCGCCATCGCCGGGACCAAGGGCCACCCCCGGGCCGAACAACGCCTCAACCAGATCGTCGAGCACATGACGAAAGAGGAAATGAACGAGGCGGCCCATCGCGCCAATGTCTGGCTTCAAGCCCAGAGCGGTTTGCGGTAGCGGGCCATCTCACTTTTCCCTGATGGGCTTTCATCCTCATGTGGAAGGCTACGTTGCGGTGAAAGCCCACCAGGAGAAAATGCCCAACTGCCCACTCTCTCAAGCCTGAATGGAAAGCGGCGGTCTGGCCTGTTGAAGAGAGGAGCGCGCGGCTCTGTGGATGGATTGCTTACCGGAAGTCGATCGATAGGCCTGATTGCGAGCGTTCTGCTTAGGAGCATCCCCCGGAAATGTGCGGATGCGCTATCGCAAGCCGGCTAATTCATCGCATACCGTTCAATCTGGCTTTTGTAGGTGAGTATGCCTTCGACAATGCCGTCGGACAGGTGGTCGAGGTACTTGTCCGAGCGCAGCCGCTTGGATTCGGTGCTGTTGGTGATGTAGCCGATCTCCACCAGGATGGAGGGCATCTTCGCGCCCATGAGCACGTAGAACGGGGCCTCGCGGGTGCCCTTGTTGTTCAGGGGGTAGGCCTTGCGCACCCGCTTGATGGTGCTGGCCTGCACGTCTCCGGCCAGGTCGCGGGACTCCTTGATCTTGGAGTTGACCATCAGGTCGGTCAGGATGAACTGCAGGTCCGAGATGGCGCGCGGGTCCACGGCGTTTTCGCGGGCCGCGATGCGCACGGCCGCGTCGGTCTTGGCCAGGTTCAGGCTGTATGTCTCCAGCCCGCTGACCTTGCTGCTGCGGTTGGCGTTGCAGTGGATGGACAGGAACAGGTCCGCCTTCTGGGCGTTGGCCATGGCCGTGCGCTTCTCCAGCGGGATGAACACATCCGTGCTGCGGGTATAGATGATGTTGAATCCCTTGTCCCGGAGCTTGCCGCCGACCAGCTTGGCGAACTTCAGGTTGATGTCCTTTTCGCGCAGGCCGTGAGCCATGGCCCCGGGGTCCTTTCCACCGTGCCCGGCGTCGATCATGATCGTGCGCACGGTCAGGCCGAGCTGCTCCAGGAGGCTTCCGGCCATCTGCTTGCTGCCCTTGGGCGGGCGGTAGTCCGAGTTCGCCGGGGTCTTGTGCTCGGGTTCGGCCTTGGCCACGGTTGTCGGGGCGGGCGTCTTGCCGTCCGGCGCGTACACGTCGATGACGATGCGGTAGGGGTTCTGCAGGGGGAAGATCTTGTAGTCCTGCATGTTCAGGAAATCGAGGACCACGCGGGTGGTGTCCTTGGAATACTGGCCGGTGCGGATGGACCGCAATATGCCGTCGGATACGGTGGTGGCCGCGGTCACGTCGTGGCCCAGGCGGGAGTCCTGCAGGTCGATGTACAGCCGGTGCGGGCGGTTCACCTTGGGGTTGGGGCCGAGCACCTGGTAGCGGTACTTGACCTGGGCGTCGAGTTCCAGGACCACGCGGGTGTATTCGTCGCTGGAGGTGTACCGGACCACGTCCAGGTGGGCCAGTCCGGCGGGGTCCTTGAGCTTGGCGGTCACGGCCTGCTGGCGGACCGGTGCGGGCTTGTTCGGGGCCGGGGCGGCGCCGCCCGAGGCCTCCCTGATGGAGGCGTCGTAGTTGCCCAGCCGCTTCAGGGCGACCTCGGCCTTGTCGCGCATGTCCGAGCGCGGGTAGTCGACGATGATGGCCGCCAGATCGTGCCGGGCGTTGGCGGTTTCCTTGAGCCTTCTGTCGTAGATGTCGGCCCGGCGGTACAGGCAGTCGTCGGCCCAGCCGTGGCGCGGATACCGGGACAGGACCCGGCCGTAGTAGTCCACGGCCCGGCGGAAGTCGGACTTGAGCCCGGAGCGGGCCCCCAGTTCCTCGTATACCCGGCCTATGTAATACAGGGCCTTGGGCGCGTAGGGCCCGTTGGGCGAGGCCTTGAGGCAGAGGGAGAAGCTCTTCTCCACCTTCTGCCAGTTGGAGCGGTATTTGGCCCTGCGCGAATCCTTGGCCAGGGAATGGAACTCGGAGTGCCCCACGGTGAAATAGGATTTGGCCGACGCGGCGAGGGCCGGGGAAGGACATAGCAAAAGGGCCGCAAGGGCGCAAAGCGCCAAGGCGGACAGCAGACGTATTTTGGCGGCGTAAAGCTGCTTCATGGCATATCGGACCGGGGCTCGGGTCTGGCCCGCCCGGCATCGCCTTCCCGCAGGCGCATGTCCGGCAGGTTCATTAAGTCCGCATTTTTCCGAAGATTCTAAAAAAAGTCCAGAAAAAAAGCAAAGGCCCCTGAATGCCCGGCCGACCGGGTCAGGCCAGGCCGGTGGACAGCCACCGGGCCCAGTCCCCGCGCCCGTTTTCGCGAGCCAGGGCGGCGGCGGATTCCCAGTCGTAGTCCACCTCGACGAACTCCGCGTCCCAGCCCGAGGCCGTGCGCGAGACCACGGCGTAGGCGGCCCGGGGTGAACCGCTGGCCATGGCGTGGGGCGGGTCGTCGTCATTGTAGGCGGGCAGTCCCACGCTGCCCGGGTTGATCACGGTCATGCCGCCGGCCAGGGCCAGTCCGGCGTGGTGGCTGTGCCCGGCCAGGACCAGGGTGCATCCCTCCGCCTCGGGCAGGAGGTCGGCCAGGACGGCGCCCGGCTCGCGCGGGGCGGGCAGGCCGGTGGCCACGTCCTCGAGCAGGTAGGCGGCGTCGTCCTTGGGCGTGCCATGGCAGAGCAGGATATCCGGTTCGAGGCGCAGGGTTCCGGGCAGCCCGGCCAGCCAGGCCAGGGGGGCGGGGCCGAGCAGGCCGCGCACCGCGTCCACCGCGGGCGGGGGCGCGTCGTCCAGGAGGATGCGGTCCTGGTTGCCGAGCACGGTCGGCATGGGGTGTTTCGCAAGCACCGCCCAGGTTCCGGCCGGGTCCAGGGGGCCGTAGAAGGTGTCGCCTAGGTTGACGAAGCGGGTCAGCCCGTGCGCTTTCGCATGGGCCAGAACGGCCTTGAGCGCGGCCGCGTTGCCGTGGATGTCGGCCAGAACGGCCAGAGGCTCTTGACTTTTCATGGGACCCACTATCCGCAAAACAGGGCCCGAAGGCAAGGGTGCGGATGTTCTTTACTCTACGGCCTTGCCGATATATGAGGGCCGGAAATGAACAATACGCACGTTGTCGGCATATCGGACATGAAGCTGTCCACCAATCCCGGAGACGTCATCGTCACCTATTCCCTGGGCTCCTGTCTCGGGGTCACGGTCTACGACCCCAAGGCGCGGATCGGCGGCATGGTCCACTGTCTGCTGCCCACGGCCGCCGCTGCCAAGGAAAAGGCGCGGGCCAACCCGTTCATGTTCGTGAACACCGGGGTGGCCATGACCGTGCGCCGTCTGGTGGACCTCGGGGCCGACAAGAACCGGCTGGTCTTCAAGGCGGCCGGCGGGGCGAACATGCGCAAGGACCGCATCTTCGACACCGGCGTGCGCAATTTCAACGCGCTGATGAAGCTGCTGGAGCGCAACGGCAGGCTGCTGACGGCCAAGGACGTGGGCGGCACGATTCCCCGGACACTCTTTCTGTACCTGGATACCGGTCGTGTGGTAGTAAGGTCATTGGGGAAAGAGAGCGACCTATGAGCCGACGAGACGAAATCCTGCTGGCCTGCGAGAAGGTAGTGGCCATGCCGACCTGCGTACGCAAGGCCGGGGCCCTGCTGGACGGGCCGGAAACCGACCTCGCCCGGCTGTCGCGGATCATCGAGCACGACCCCGGCCTGACCGCCAACCTGCTCAAGGTGGTCAACGCCTCGGACCTGGCCTCGGACCGCCCTGTGCTGACCGCGCGCGAGGCCCTGGACGTGCTCAGGTCGCCCGAGGTCCTGCGTTTCTTCATCTCCACGGGCGTGGCCCCCTACTATGTCCACGTCATCGCGGGCTACGATCAGGCCCCGAGCCAGTTCCTGCAGCATTCCACCACCGTGGCCATCGCCTCCCGCGAGCTGGCCGCCGCGCTCAAGCTGGATGCGCCCGGACACGTCTACACCGCCGGGCTGCTGTCCGGCATCGGCAAGCTCCTGCTCGGGGCGTACGTCCAGGTGGACCTGCGCCAGATCCTGCATATGGTCTTTGACGAGGGCATGGCCTTCGACCGGGCCGAGGATCGCATGCTCGGCATCAACCACGCGGAATTGGGCGGCATCGTGCTCGAGCGCTGGGGGCTGCCCGACGCCCTGACCAGGGTGGTCTGCCACCACCTGCGCCCGGACGAATACGAGGGCCGGGACGTGGTCCTGGACCTGGTCCACGTGGGCAACGTGCTGGCCAAGATGATCGGCGTGGGGCTCGGCGCGGACGGCCTCAATTACGAGGTCTCGCCCTCGGTGGTCGAGCGGCTGGGCGTCACGTCCGCGATCCTGGACAGGGTCTCGGCCGAAGTGGTGGTCGAGCTGCAGTCCCTGTGGGACCTGTTTCTCGAATGCTCCGACGACTTCTGCAACCTGTAGGGATCCTCCCTACCGGGCCACGTAGGCCTTCTTGAGGAACACCGGATTGACCGGCACGTCTTCCATGCGGCCAGCCCGGGCGGTCTGGACCTCGCTGATCTTCTCGACCACGTCCATGCCCCGGATGATCTTGCCGAAGGCGCAGTATCCGGCGGTGGTCTGCTGCGAATAGGAGCCCGCGCCGGTCTGCGAGGAGGATCGGCTGAAATCCAGGACCGGGTTGTCCTTGACGTTGAAGAAGAACTCGCAGGTGGCCGAGTCCGGGGCGTCGGCCCGGGCCATGGCGATGGTTCCCTTCTCGTTCATCAGCCCGGTGCCCGCCTCGTTGGGGATGGGCGGAAACAGCGGGCGCTTGCGGTTGATCGGGAAGGTGTAGCCCCCGCCCTGGACCACGGCCATGCCCTTTTCGCCCCGGCCCTGCTTGACGACCCGGTGGAAGACGGTGTTGTCGTAGAACCCGGCGTTCACATATTTGAGGAAGTTGGCCACGGTCTTGGGCGCGTCCTTGGTGGAGAGCATGATCATGATCCGGCCCATGGAGGTCTCCATGACGACCACGGGGTCGGGCCCGGCCTGGGCCGGACGGGCGGAAAGGGCCAGGATCAGGGAGCAGGCCAGCAGCAGGGGAGTGAACCGGAGACGGAAGTATTTCATGGGAATAGTCCTTGTATTGGGTTGTCTTATGACCGGAGGGCCGCGAGGAGCAGTCGTCTCGCCCCGGCCTCGTCCATGTCCCGCCCGGTCCACAGCCTGAACTGGGCCAGCCCCTGGTGCAGGAACATCTCGAGTCCCGAGACGGTGCGGCACCCGGCGGCCCCGGCCTCGGCCAGGAATCGGGTTTCAAGCGGGTTGTATACTATATCGTAGGCCACCGCACCATCTTCGAAGCGGTCCGCGTCCCACGGGGTCAGTTCCTGCATGTCGCCGGACATGCCCAGCGGCGTGGTGTTGCAGACCAGCTCCCAGCCGCCGTCCATGCGCTCGTCCCAGGGGACGCAGGCCACCCCGAAGTCCGCGGCCAGCCCCTCGCCCTTGGACTGGGTGCGGTTGGACACGGCCACGCGCGGGATGCCCAGCTCCAAAAAACCGGCCACGGCCGCGCGGGCCGCGCCGCCCGCGCCGAGCACCATGGCCGAGCGCGGCAGGGGATCGAGCGAACGCAGGGGGGCGACCACGCCGATGACGTCGGTGTTCTCGCCGCACAGGGTGTCGCCGTCCCAGTGGACGGTGTTGACCGCGCCGATGGCCAGGGCCCGGTCGGATATGCGGTCCAGATGGGCCATGACCGCCCGCTTGTGCGGGATGGTCACGGACAGCCCGTGGATCGGTTCGGTGCGCACGCGCTCCATGAACGCGGGCAGATCCTCCGGCTCCAGCGGCCAGGCCTCGTAGCGCGCGTCCAGGCCGAGTTCGGCGAATCCCCAGTTGTGCAGGGCCGGGGACATGGTGTGGCCCAGCGGCCAGCCGATGATGCCGTAGGCGCGGGGCACGGGCCTACAGCTCCCCGGCCTGCTCGAGGCTGCCGATGTTCAGCCCGGACCACTTCTCCTCTTCGGAGCCGAGGTTGGCCTTGAGCATCTTGAAGAGCACGCCCTTGGGCCCGATCTCGATGAATTCGCGCACCCCGGCTCCCCACATGGCCCGCATGGTCTGGATCCACAGGACCGACGAGGTCATCTGACGCTGCATGACCGCCTTGATCGACGCCGCGTCGGGCTCGGGCAGGGCGGTTGCGTTGTGGAAGACCGGGAAGGCGGGGGCCTTCCAGGCAAGGGTGTCCAGGAAGGCGGCGAACTCGTCGGCGGCCTCCTTGATCAGCGGGGAGTGGAACGCCCCGGACACGGCCAGCCGGATGGCCCGCCCCTTGGCCGCCTTGACCAGGGTTTCCGCCGCGTCCAACGCCTCGGCCTCGCCCGAGATGACGAACTGGGCCGGGGTGTTGTAGTTGGCGATGCGCAGTTCCTTGCCGGACTGCTTCACGGCCTGGGCCACGACCTCCTCGACCTGGTCCTGGGCCAGCTTGACCACGGCGGCCATGCCGTGGCCCGCGCCGCCGCAGTCGGCCATGAGCCGCCCGCGCAGGGTCACGGCCCGGACGCAGTCCTCCACGCCGAGAATCCCGGACGCGCCCAGGGAGGCGAACTCGCCCAGGGAATGCCCGGCCGTGGCCGAGGGGGCCAGCCTGTCCCTGGCGGCCAGCCACAGGGTCAGGTTGACCACGGTCAGGGCGGGCTGCAGGGCCCGGGTGTCGGCCATGTCGGCCGGTTCCCCGTCCCAGTAGATTTCGCGCAGGGCCAGGCCGGACTCTCGCTCGGCCAGCTTCCAGAGGTCCAGGGCGGCGGAATCCGCCTCGGCCACGTCGCGGCCCATGCCCTTTTCCTGGGATCCTTGTCCGGGGAAGAGAATGCCGGTCTTGGTCATGAATAGCTCCTTGAGATGCACGGGCGGGCGGTCCCGGCCGCGTGATGGTGTCTGATTTCGGTGGCAACGGGATACCGCGCGGCGCGACGGCACGTCAAGCGCGGGCACAGGAAAGCGGGCCTGCGGTTGACACTGAAAAAGCAAAGCGGGTAGGACTCATGGCATGACCATGCACGACCACCGCACCGGAATCCCAGGCCTTTCGTCCGGGTGGGCGGCCTCAAGGAGGTTTTCATGAAGATAGTGATCATCGGCGGCGGTGCCGTGGCCGGGGCTGGCGCGGTGGTCCTGGGCGACGTGGTCCCCGGCCTGACCGTGGTGGGTGTCCCGGCCCGTCCGAAAACCTGATTCTTTTCCCCTGGTTCGCCGTATTTGTCCGCAATGTCGGGGCTTTTCTCAGTCGGTCACACAACGGTCTGAAATTGTTTCACAATTGAGTTAAACAACGATTTCAATTGCCTGGGTTATGTCAACTGTCCGATTTTTCAGACTATATCTAGACTTCTCGGCAACCCTTGCCGGGCGGGGGTTTTCAGGAAATTGGACGAACTGACTTGATTTAACTGGATATCCCTAGTATGAATACGAGTAACGGTCAAAAACTGTCATCGCAAGGCCGTGGATTCCATGCGCTTGAAACGCTTGGAATTCGGTTCCGACGGAGGGAAAAGACGAATGCCGATTGCGGATTCCGAGTGTATCTTTTGCAAGATCGTGGCCGGGGAAATTCCCTGCGCCAAGGTCTTTGAATCGGACACGGTCCTGGCCTTTCTGGACATCGCGCCCGTGCATCCGGGCCATGCCCTGGTGCTGCCCAAGGACCATCATCCGACGCTCATGGACATCCCCCCGGCGCTCGGCAACGACCTCTTCAAGGCCCTGTCCGCCGTGGGCGGAGCCGTCATGGAGGCCACCGGCGCCGACGGGCTCAACCTCATGCAGAACAACTACGAGGCAGCCGGACAACTGGTTCATCACGCGCATTTTCATCTCATACCGAGGTTTGCGGACGACGGCCTGAAACTGTGGGCCCAGTCGTCCTACGAAACCCCGGACCACATGCAGAAACTCGCGGCCACTATCGCGGGATTGCTGAAGTAAGTTATTGAAAACCTTTTTTGGAGGCAATCGATGAGCACTCTCACCAAAGCCGGAATCGTGGACTACATCTACGAACGCACCGACAAAAACCGCGCCGAGATCAAGGACCTGGTGGAGACCATCCTTGAGATCATGAAGAAGTCCATCAAGAAGGACCACGCCCTGCTGATCTCCGGTTTCGGCAAGTTCGAGGCGTATGACAAGCGCGCCCGCAAGGGCCGCAACCCGCAGACGACCCAGACCATCACCCTGCCCCCGCGCAAGGTGGTCGTGTTCCGGTTGTCCCGCAAGTTCCGCGCCGAGCTGAATCCCTAGGCCGAAGACGCGAAAAAGGGCCGAATGACGACACCCGGCCCTGAAGTTCGGTTTGCCGCCGGACTTACGGCTTCTTCAGCACAAACCCCTTGGGGTAGTCCGTCCTCAGTTTATCCAGGGCGGCTCCGGCCGTTGCCTCGTCCGGGAACGAGCCCGCCTGCACCCGGAACAGCCCCTCGTCGGTCTTGACCATCACAGAGCCCTTGTAGCCGTCCGCAATGAGACGCTGCAGGGCTCTGTTTGCATTCTTTTCATCCGAGAACGCGCCCACCTGAACATAATACGGGCCGCCCGCGGCCACGGCCGGTGTCGCGGCCGGGGTGTCGGCCCGTGTTGCGCCGTCCGTTCCCGCCACGTCCCCGATGCCGACGATCTCGTCCTCCGGGTTGGTCGGCGTTCGCACCGGTGCCGGTTCGGCCACCGTGCTCGCGGCCGGTTTCGCGTCGGCTTTCACCGTCGGCTCCACGGCCTGCTGCGCGGGCGGTTCCACGGCCGGGGGCGTTCCCTGGGCAGCGGCGGCCTCGGCCTCGCGCTTGAGCTGGTCCGCGTCGGGCAGCGGCTCCTCGGCCAGGTCGTCCTCGCCCACGGCAGGGGGCTTGGTGCCGGCCTGCTTGGCCGCGTCCACCTCGTAGACCTCGTCGATGGGCTCGTCCAGCGGCTTTTCATCGCCCACCACGTAGGTCTCCTCGATAACGGGCGGCGGGGCGGTCTCGGCCTGTTTGGCCGGTTGCCGCACCGGCGGCGCGGATTCGATGTGTTTGCGGAAGCAGCCGCCGAGGACGAGGGCGGCCGCGGTCAGCACCGCCAGGGCCAGTATGGTTTTCTTCATGGGTAGCTCCCCCTGTTCTATCTCTGTGGCGTATCTGTCTAGAATATGTCTAAAGTATACGTCATAATCGGCCTTGGCAAGCCGCCGGACGCCCGGATTTTCGTGCTCTGCCGGGGTGGGGCGCGGCCGACTCCGTCAAGTTGTTTTTTTATGCCAATCGGTTGTTTTTTCCCGCCATTCATTCCCGAAACCCCGTTTTGCCGAAAACAGGGTGTAAGCTGTCCGGGAAGTCCGGGGATCGGCCCCGGGCCCCATCCCGGTCAGGGGCGGGGACTCCGGTTCCCGCCCCTTCAGGACAGGCCGGTCCACATCGCCCATGCCACCTCTATGGCGGACAACCCGCCCGGCGTCAAACGCGGGATGGACGCGGGCCGCCGCCTTGGGCTACCGTGCATCCATGCGAATCGGACGGTACGAGATACGTGGCCTGCTCGGCCGGGGCGGCATGGGTGCGGTGTACAAGGCGGCCATGCCCGTGACCGGGCGCATCGTGGCCCTCAAGGTCCTCAGGCCCGCCGAGATCATGGACGACCTGCTCGGCCGGGACGCCCTTCGCGAGATGTTCTTCAAGGAGGCCTCGGCCATGGCCTCGATCAGCCACCCCAACGTGGCCGCCGTGCTCGACGCGGGCGGCGGGGGCGACTGTGCGGACTGCCCCGCCGTGCCCCCGCATTTCACCATGGAATATTTCTGCGGCAACCTCGGGGTGCTCATGGGCGAGACCTACGAGGTGGAGCGCAAATCCCGGCTCCTCGGGGTGGAGACCTCCCTGTCCATCGCGCGCGGCATGATCGGCGGCCTGGACCGCCTGCACTACGAGGGCATCATCCATCGTGACGTCAAGCCGTTCAACGTCATGCTCGCCGAGGACCAGGGCGGGCCGGGCACGGTCAAGCTCATCGACTTCGGCCTGTCCAAGCTGCGCGGCGAGCGCACCGCCCACCACAAGGGCATGGTCGTGGGCTCGCCGTACTACGCCGCGCCCGAGCAGGAGGCGGACCCGGAGTCGGCCGACGAGCGCTCGGACCTCTATTCCGTGGGCGTGACCCTGTACCGCATGCTTACCGGTTGCTTGCCGGACGGGACGCCGGGCGGCAAGGGCGTGGCTCCCATCCGCGAGGTCCACGCCGACCTGGATCGAGGTTGGGACGACTTTTTTGCCACGGCCCTGGCCCGCGACCCGGCGGCCCGGTTCCCGGACGGCCCGGCCATGCTTGCGGCCCTGGACGAGCTTGAAGCCCGCTGGCGCAAGCGGCGTGACGCCGCCTGCGCGGCCCCGGACCTCCTGGCCGAGCCCGAACCCCTGAAAACCTGCCCGCCTCCCCGGTCCAAGCCGCTCAAAGCCGGGCTCAAGCAGGGGCGCGCGGCCTTCGGCCTGGATGAGTTGTGGCGGCCCGAGTGCTATGCCCACGGCGAGTTCGTGGACCAGGGTGACGGCACGGTCGTTGAGCGGACCCGGGGGTTGGTCTGGGAGCGTCACGGCTCCCGCTATCCGCTGACCTGGGAGCGCGCGAACAGTCACGTCGCCCGCCTGAACAAAAACGGGTACGCAGGCCGCGCCGACTGGCGGCTGCCCACCGTGGCCGAGTTGACCACGCTCTTCACCGGCCGCACCGAGCCCGGCGAATTCTGCTTCGAATCCGCCTTTGACCCGCAAAAGGCCCGCCTCTGGTCCGCCGACCGCAAGGCCTTTACCGCCGCCTGGTACGTGGACGCCGAGCTCGGCTTCGTCTGGTGGCAGGACCTGACCTGTCGCTTCTTCGCCCGCGCCGTGGCCGGGTAGGGGAGGGAGTGCCTCCGGCGGCCAGGGGGGAAACTTTCGAGAAAGTTTCCCCCCTGGACTCCCCTTCAAAGCTTTTTATCGCCGCTTCGCGGGGACTGGCCCGGTCCATCGGCCGGTTCGGACATCGTAGTCGCGCCAGCCGAAGCGGACAAAGCCCAGGTCCCGGTCGTGCAGGCCGCCCGCGAAGCCGATGGGCAGGCGCAGGCCCGGGTTGGTGTTTTATTGAACAGGCTCAACAGGGGATGCTCAAATTTTCAATATAGCAACTGTCGGAAACCGAGGTGCCGCAGTAATGGATGTATCAATCGAATGTTGGTGTATTCTTGTAGTGGTGTATTAATTATTTTAAGTCATGGAATTCGGACATGCATTTTTTACAAGTGTAATAAAACCGTCCTTTACTAAAAAAATAATAAGCACAAGTGATTGCAATTATCGCATAAAGGAAAATGGACACTGTGCCTGCGATCAAGTCGATCAAAAGAACAATCGATGCGGCAAGAAGGAGGAGCAATCCTTCCTTCTTTTTACGGTGTTCCACAATATCCGGCGAGTTGCAGTTGGGGCATCTTGTCATTTGCAATCCTTTGTTGGACGGTGAGTTGCCTCACCGTCCTTGGGAATTCTATTTGTCGGTTTGCGTGTATTCCTTGGGATCGAAGTCTTTCCACCTCGTTCTCATCATCCGTTCAGCACTCCCATCCGTAAGTTCATGAATCGTTTTCTTTTTTGTTTCATCTATGAATTCTCGTAACGGTGGATATTCATTTATTGTTCCCCGTAATAAGCCGGAGGTTCCCCCCATAATCGCTCCTGCAATCGTTCCCGGCAAACCAAAGGTACTACCCCGCCAAGCACCCAAGCCAACACCGACCGCACTGCTCGTAGCTATCCTGCGTCCAGCACCTTTTCTTGCTTCCAACCCCAGCGGATCAACCCCATTCACCGGATCATCCAAACAATACCCGTACCAATCCGGGTCGCCTCCCTTGTCCCCGATGGGGTCCGGGGCGGTCCATCGGCCTGTCCTGACGTCGTGGTCCCGCCAGCCGAAGCGGACAAAGCCCAGGTCCCGGTCGTGCAGGCCGCCCGCGAAGCCGACGGGCAGGCGCAGGTCCGGGTTGGTGTCCTCGATGATGCCGCCGAACGGGTCGTACAGCACTTCCTTTATCACGTTGTCGTCCACGTCGGCAACAACGCGCAGGGGACCGACCTGGTCGTAGAACAGCCCGGCCACCTCACCGTCGTCGCGGCGCATGGCAAAGGGCGTGCGCTCGCCGTCGCGGTAGGCGAACTCGTATTGGTGTTGTCCGTCATAGAACGCGGCCAGGCGCACGAAGTCGAGCCACTGGTAGGCCTCCACGAGTTCGCCGTTCCTGTACTTGGCCACCCGCTGATCGTCCTCGTCGTGGGCAAAGGTGAAGACCTTGTCCCGGTCCTCTTCCTCGGCCTTGAGCAGCCGGTAGTCCGGGCTGTATTCGTACAAGGTGTACACGCCCTTGTCCGACCAGATGGACCGGAACCCGCGCTCATCGTGCGAATACTGCCCGCCCCCCGCGCGCATCAGCCGGTTGTCCGGGGTGTATTGGTAGTCGCGATAATTCGCCCCGGCCGTGGCGGGCAGATAATCCCGCACCCTACGCCCCTCGCGGCCGTACTAGCACTGACAGATCAGCCGCCCGTCCAGCTTGGCCTCGGCCAGCCGCCCGCCGTCGTCAAACGCATAGGCCCAGGTGGACTTGCGCCCCCTGACCGTCTCGGTTTTCTCCACAATGCGCCCGTCCGGGCCGCGCCTCAGTTGGCAAAGATAAGGTGCTGTCACGGCGACCTCCGTTGGTTTCGTTCCCGAGGCCCGTCCCCGGGAATCCAAACCAGCATACCCCCGGTTTTCGCCAACACCCTGTTTTGTCGAAGAATGACGCCCAAAAGCACCCGATGCGCATAAAAAAGCAACTTGACAGGGGAAGACAATGCCTCCGGCGGCCAGAGGGGAAACTTTCGAGAAAGTTTCCCCTCTGGACTCCCCTTCAAAGCTTTTTGTGTGCCTTCGGCAGGGCCGTGCGGATTCGGGAATACCCCTTCTTCCCTGGAGCGACTCGGGTGCGCAGCACCCGACAGCGGATCTCCTACCGCGCTATGGATAGGCTTGGGAGAGTGGGGCAGCTGTGCATTTTTCGAGGGCCCGCCTGACCGCAGCGTACTCCCTGTACGTGAGGATCAGGCGGGCCCTCGGAAAATGTGCAGATGGCCCGCTATCGCAAGCCGCCCCTGTCCCCCCGCACCACCCCTTGCCGTTCACCGGGTGGTTTGTGACCGTTCACCTAAAAAGAGGGGCGGTTGGCTTTTGCTTTATATAGATGATAACGTGTCAACGGCGGTCTCCGCCATGATTCGACATTCCAGTGGGTTGCGGCCCGTGACACGCGGGCGAGGCGAAGAAACGATCAGCTCAGGAGCATCTCGATGACCGAAGAAGAGAAGAAAATCGAAAGCATGCAAAAGGATGGACAGATATTTCAGCCCGACGCCGCCATGGCCGGACAGGCCTGGATTCAGAGCATGGACGCCTACCGGGCGGACCACGAGCGGGCTCTCAATGACCCGGACGGGTATTGGGGCGAGCGGGCCAAGGAGTTGATCGACTGGTTTTCCGATTTCGATTCCGTACTGGAAGCGGACTACGACAAGCCGGAGTTCAAGTGGTTTTCGGGCGGCCGGACCAACGTGGCCTACAACTGCCTGGACCGCCACCTGACCGGCAACCGCCGGAACAAGGCCGCGCTCATCTGGCAGGGCGAGCCCGAGGAGGACGTCCGCGTCTACACCTACCAGATGCTCCACACCGAGGTCTGCCGGTTCGCCAACGTCCTGAAGAAGAAGGGCGTCAAGCGCGGCGACCGGGTCTCCCTGTACATGCCCATGATCCCGGAACTGGCCATCGCCATGCTGGCCTGCACGAGGCTGGGCGCGCCGCACTCCATCGTGTTCGCGGGGTTCTCGTCCATCGCCCTGCAGTCGCGCATCGAGGACGCCGAGGCCAAGGTCCTGGTCACGGCCGACGCGGTCATCCGCGCGGGCAAGACCATCCCGCTCAAGCCCAACGCGGACGAGGCCCTCAAGGACTGCCCGTCGGTGGAGCAGTGCATCGTGGTCAGGCGCGGCGGCAACGAGATCAACATGGTCGAGGGCCGCGACTCCTGGTGGCACGACGAGATCACGGCCGAGGACATCACCTCGGACTGCGGCTACGAGGAGATGGAGGCCGAGGACCCGCTGTTCATCCTCTACACCTCCGGGTCCACGGGCAAGCCCAAGGGCGTGCTGCACACCACGGGCGGCTACCTGACCTACGCGGCCCACTCCACCCAGATCGTCTTCGACGTCAAGGACGACGACGTCTACTGGTGCACGGCCGACGTGGGCTGGATCACCGGCCACTCCTACATCGTCTACGGACCGTTGGCGCTGGGGGCCACCTCGGTCATGTTCGAGGGCGTGCCGAGCTATCCCAGGCCGGACCGCTTCTGGCAGATCGTGGACAAGTTCAAGGTCAACATCTTTTACACCGCGCCCACGGTCATCCGCGCGCTCATGCGCGAGGGCGAGCAGTGGACCAAGACCTACGACACCACCTCCCTGCGCCTGCTCGGCTCGGTGGGCGAACCCATCAACCCCGAGGCGTGGATGTGGTACCACGACCACGTGGGCAACGGGAAACTGCCCATCGTGGACACCTGGTGGCAGACCGAAACCGGCGGCATCATGATCTCGGCCATGCCCTACGCCACCCCGCTCAAGCCCGGTTCCGCGACCCTGCCCCTGCCCGGCGTGTCGGCCCAGATCGTGCGCCGCGACGGCACCCGCGCCGAGCCCAACGAGGGCGGCCACCTGATCATCGACAAGCCGTGGCCCGGCATGCTGCGCAACGTCTGGGGCAACCCGGAGCGCTACAAGTCCACCTATTTCGCCGGGTTCCCCGGGGCCTACGAGGCGGGCGACGGCGCGCGCGTGGACGAGGACGGCTACTTCTGGATCATGGGCCGCCTGGACGACGTCATCAACGTGTCCGGCCACCGCATGGGCACGGCCGAGATCGAGTCCGCCCTGGTGGCCCATCCGGACGTGTCCGAGGCCGCCGTGGTCGGCATGCCCCACGACATCAAGGGCGAGACCATCTACGCCTATGTGACCCTGCGCTCCGGCGTGGAGCCCGACGACGACATGGTCAAGGACCTCAAGGTCTGGGTGCGCAAGGAAATCGGGCCCATCGCCACTCCCGAGTTCATCCAGTTCGCGGACGGGCTGCCCAAGACCCGCTCGGGCAAGATCATGCGCCGCGTGCTGCGCAAGATCGTCGAGGGCTCCACGGACTTCGGCGACACCTCGACCCTGGCCGATCCGGGCGTGGTCACCGATCTGGTCGAAGGCAACAAGGACCTGCTCGGGTAGCGTCACGAACGATATGCGGAGACAATGGAGCCCCCGCCTCGTGCGGGGGCTTTTTTGCGCCGTCGCCGGGACGGGGATATGCAGGCTGGCGGGCTAGGGGAGGCGGGACGATTGTCGGCCGGGGAAGCGGGCTTCCCCGGCCGTTGTTCTCACCCTATCGGGCAAAGTACAGGTCCGGCAGGAACGTGGCGATGCTCGGGAAGAGCATGATCAACGCCAGCCCGGCGGTCATGATGATGACGAAGGGCACGATGGAGGCGTAGATGTCCATGAGCGTGATCTCCTTGGGGGCCATGGCCTTCATCAGGAACAGGTTGTAGCCGAAGGGGGGCGTCATGTACGCGATCTGGCAGGTGATGGTGTACAGGACGCCGTACCAGACCGGGTTGAAGCCCAGCTGGATGATCAGCGGGATGTACAGCGGGGCGACGATGACCAGCATGGCCGTGTCGTCCAGGAACATGCCCATGACGATGTAGGACAGCTGCATCATGATCAGCACGCCCCAGGGGCTCAGGCCCCAGTTCTCGATGAACAGGGACTTGATGGCGTTGACCGCGCCCAGGCCGTCGAAGACCGCGCCGAAGCTCAGCGCCGCCATGATGATCCACATGAACATGCAGCTCACGCCCAGCGTGTCGTGCAGGGCGTTGCTCATGACCTTCCTGGACAGCCGGCCCTTGACGGCGGCGGCGATCATGGCGGCCGCGGCGCCCACGGCCGAGCTTTCCACCAGGTTGGTCACGCCCATCATGAACAGGCCGGTGACCGAGAAGATGATGAACAGCGGCATGACGCCCGCGCCCAGCAGCCTGAGCTTCTCGGCGCGCGGCATGTCGCGTTCCTCGGCGGGAAGCGCCGGGCCCATGTCGGGCTGGAGCTTGCAGCGCACCAGGATGTAGACGGCGAACATGACCGCCAGGAGCAGGCCGGGAAACACGCCCGCCAGCCACAGCTGGCTCACGGGCTGGCGCGCGATCATGCCGTAGAGCACCAGGACGATGCTCGGCGGGATCATGATGCCGAGCGAGCTGCCCGCCTGGATGACGCCGGAGATCATTTTTTTGTCATAGCCGCGCTTGAGCATCTCGGGCAGGGCGATGGACGAGCCGATGGCCATGCCGGCCACGCTCAGCCCGTTCATGGCCGAGATGGCCACCATGAGCACGATGGTGCCCAGCGCCAGGCCGCCGGGAATGGGGCCCATGAACACGTGGAACATCTTGTACAGGTCGCTGGCGATGCCGGACTCGGACAGGATGTAGCCCATGAAGATGAACAGGGGCAGGGTCAGCAGCGGATACCAGTTGAGCAGCACGATGGCCGCGTTGAAGGGCATCTCTGCCCCGCCGTTGCCCCACAGGAGCAGGGACGAGGCCGCGGCCACGAACCCGACTGCCCCGAAGAACCGCTGTCCGGTGATGAGCAGCATCACCAGGGACGAGAACATCATCAGGGCGATCATTTCATAGCTCATGACCATTCCTCCTCGCTCTCGCCGCGGGCCTTGGCCATGTCCTTGAAGAACGTGGCGACGGCCTGCAGGAGCATCAGGATGATGCCGATGACCATGATGATCTTGATCGGGGCCAGGGGCGGGGCCCAGGCGGTGTGGTTGTGCTGGCCGTACTCAAGGGAATAGGAGGCGCTGGAAAGTCCGCCGTAGAGCAGTACGACCAGATAGAAGATCATGAAGAATATGGTGAAGCGGTCCACCTTGGCCTTGGTCTTGGTGAACCAGCGGCTGTAGAGGACATCCATGCGCACGTGCGCCCTAAGCAGCAGGGAAAACCCGCCGCCGAGCATGTAATAGGCCGCCATGGTGAACTGGGCGGACTCCATGGTCCAGATGTGCGGCGTGTCGAAGAATGTCCGCGAAATGGATTCGCACAACAATATGCCCATCATCAGGAAGATCAGCATCATGGCGAACTTCCCGACGATGGTGTTCAGCTTGTCGACGAATCGAACGTAGGCTCGAATGGGCCGTAACAAGGGATTCCTCCTCGGTCTTTCGAAATGAACAGGCAGGGGGCAAGGCGCCTCCCCCGTCCCCCAGGGGAGGCGCCGTCTCGTTGCCCGTTGAATTAGTAGCGGTAGGGCTTGCCCGCCTTGCGCATGGTGTCCACGTATTCCTTGAGGATGGCGACTACCTTGGCGTTGCGCGGGCTCTTGGCCGCGATCTCGTCCCAGAACTTGAAGGCCTCGTCCTCCACGGTCTGCCATTCGGCGTCCGGGATGGAGGTCAGTTCCAGCTTGCCGCCCTTGGTGCGGTAGTGGGCCTCGCCCCACCAGTACCAGTGCAGGCGATAGTAGTTGGAGCTGTCCATGCTGAGGTTGAAGAGCGTCTTGAGGTGCTCGGGCAGGGCCTCCCACTTGTCCGTGTTGGCGAAGTAGGAACCGGCCCACGCGCCGGAGATGTTGTTGGTCAGGTAGTACTTGGTCACGTCGGCCCAGCCCACGGTGTAGCACTCGGTGATGCCGGACCAGGCTATGCCGTCGAGCTCGCCGGTCTGCAGGGCGACCTGGACGTCTTCCCAGGGCAGGGTGACGGGGACCACGCCGAAGCGGGACAGGAAGCGGCCGCCGGTGGGGAAGGTGAAGACGCGCTTGCCCTTGAGGTCATTGACGCTGCGGATGGGCTCGCGGGTGGCGAAGTTGCACGGGTCCCAGGCGCCCGCGCCCAGCCAGCTCACGCCCTTGACCTCGCTGTACGCCTCTTCCCAGATTTCCTTCAGCCCGTAGTGGTTGAACAGGGTGGGGACATCCAGGGAGTAGCGGGAGGCGAAGGGGAAGTAGGCCGCGAAGACGGCCACGTCCACCGGAGCGCCGATGGAGTCGTCGTCGGACTGCACGGCGTCGATGGTGCCGCGCTGCATGGCGCGGAACAGTTCGCTGGTGGGCACCAGCTGGTCGGAATTGTACAGCTCGATGACCATCTCGCCCTGGGCGGCCTTGTTGAAGGCGTCGATCTGGGGCTTGATGACGTGCTCGGCGAGGGCCGGGCCGGCATAAGTCTGGAGGCGCCACTTGATGGTGGATTTCTGGCTGGCGTGCACCGCGGGGGCGACGGCGGCGGCTCCGGCGGCGGCGAGACCGGCGATGCCGGCCTTGGTGATAAACTCTCTTCTTTTCATCCTGACTCCTTTTCTCTCACTCTGTTGCGGCAAGGGTAATACACTGCTTCACATCCTCGGACGGGCCTCGATGCTGAAGCGGGGACGCCTTTCCCCGTAACCGTCCGGGGAAACTGTGCAAAAGGAGCAAGCCATGTGCCATCCCGAATAAATGACGCAATTTCAGCCGAATATCGGTATTTTTGTTCGAATGGCGAGCGTTGATTTAACATTAATAGGAAAAAGCGGTTTCCTTCGAGACTGTTGC
The DNA here is from genome assembly GCF_001874525.1 of Pseudodesulfovibrio hydrargyri. Taxonomy (NCBI): domain Bacteria; kingdom Pseudomonadati; phylum Thermodesulfobacteriota; class Desulfovibrionia; order Desulfovibrionales; family Desulfovibrionaceae; genus Pseudodesulfovibrio; species Pseudodesulfovibrio hydrargyri. The sequence continues at coordinate 1,434,773 of NZ_LKAQ01000004.1, forward strand.
TTCGCTGGATTTTGCATTTTTGTTTCAACGGCGGTGCCGGTGACGTGCGGATGAAAGGAGATCGCTGCCTTGTCTGCCGGGAGTGGGCACGTTAAGGCGCGCGGTGGAGAAATGTCCCGTGAAGAGAGGGGGTTGGGAGATGTGGCGGATCGTTGGGAAAACGAAGCAATAAACGCTATCGATTACTATTTTCTTGTGCTACATTGGGCACGATACCCTGTGAAAGAGCAGGGTGCGCGGTTTGACAATCATAACGAGAAAACAGGAGACAACCATGTCAAAAGACACGAAAAAAATGACGAGTGCCTTTGGTTGCCCCGTTGGCAACGATCTGAATACCGTAACCGCCGGGGAGCGCGGCCCGGCCTTGATGCAGGATGTGCATCTGCTTGAGAAACTGGCGCATTTCGACCGCGAACGCATCCCCGAGCGGGTGGTGCACGCCAAGGGCGCCGGGGCCTACGGCTACTTCGAGGTCACGGCCGACGTGACCAAATACACCAAGGCCGCCTTCCTGTCCGAGGTGGGCAAGAAGACCGAGGTCTTTGCCCGCTTCTCCACCGTGGGCGGTGAAAAGGGCAGCGCGGACTGCGAGCGCGACCCGCGCGGCTTCGCGCTCAAGTTCTACACCGAGGACGGCAACTACGACATGACCGGCAACAACACCCCGGTCTTCTTCATCCGCGATCCGCTCAAGTTTCCGGACTTCATCCACACCCAGAAGCGCGATCCCCTGACCAACCTCAAGAGCCCGACCATGGCCTGGGACTTCTGGTCGCTGACCCCGGAGTCCATGCACCAGGTGACCATCCTCTTCTCGGACCGGGGCACCCCGGCCACCTACCGGAACATGAACGGCTACTCCAGCCACACCTACAAGTGGTACAACGCCAAAGGCGAGTACTTCTGGGTCCAGTACCACTTCAAGACCGACCAGGGGATCAGGAACCTGACCGGTCCCGAGTCCGACGCCATGCGCGGCAAGGACCCGGACCACGCCACCCGCGATCTGTTCAACGCCATCGAGGCCGGGGACTACCCGTCCTGGACCCTGGAAATGCAGATCCTCACCCCGGAACGGGCCCGGGATTTCAAATGGGACATCCTCGACATCACCAAGGTCTGGCCGCACAGCGAGGTACCGCCCATCACCGTGGGCAAGCTCGTGCTCAACCGCAACCCGGAAAACTACTTCGCCGAAGTGGAACAGGCCGCCTTCAACCCGAGCAACCTGGTGCCCGGCATCGGCGTGTCGCCCGACAAGATGCTCCAGGGGCGGCTGTTCTCCTACCACGACACCCATCTGCACCGGCTCGGACCCAACTACCACCTCATTCCGGTCAATCAGGCCAAGAACGCCCCGGAAAACAACTACCAGCGCGACGGCAACATGCGCGTGGACAAGAACGGCGGGTCCGGACCCAACTACTGGCCCAATTCCTTTGACGGACCGGCCCCGGACAATGTCTCCGTTGAGCCCGACATCCCGATTGAGGGCGTGGGCCAGCGCCACGAGTTCAATCACCCCAACGACGATTTCGTCCAGCCCGGCACCCTGTACTCCGTGGTCATGACCGACCAGGACCGCGCCAATCTCGTGAACAACATCGTGGGCAACATGGAAACCGTGCCCCAGCCCATCCAACTGCGGCAATGCGCCCTGTTCTACCTGACCCACGAGGACTACGGCGCCCGCGTGGCCCAGGGCCTCGGCCTCGACATGGCCGAAGTCAAACGGCTGGCCGCCATGACCCAGGAAGAACGGGTGGCCGCCACCTCTATTAAGTAGAAAGAAGAATGCCTCCGGCGGCCGAGGGGGGAAACTTTTGAGAAAGTTTCCCCCCTGGCCCCCCCTTCCAAATTTTTTGTGTGCCTTCGGCAGAGGCGTGCGGAAGTGGGGAGGAGCTTGTTGTTTAGGGAGGCGGTAGTAATTTGTTTCTGCGGTGTCCCGAAGGGGGCGCGCCGGGCGTCCATGGGCCTCGGAGGGCCGTCCGGCGCGCCCCCTTCGGGACGGTTGCCAACGCCGCCCCGTCGTTTAGAGGAACTTGAAAAATGGGCTTCGCGGCGTTTCCCTACGATGCAAACATAGACAATCATCCGCCCCGCACATACCGCGAAGCGGCAATAAAAAAGTTTAGGAAGGGAGAGGGGATGGGGGGTCCGGGGGAAGGGGAGAGGGGAAGCCCTTTTCAAAGGGTTCCCCTCTCCCCTTCCCCCGGCCGCCGGAGGCAAAAAAAAGTGGCCGCTCCGATAGGAGCGGCCACTTTAATTTGTCTCAGTCGCGGGGCTACAGGCTCAGGCCGAGGGGCTTGAGGTAGAGCTCGCCTTGGAAGGTGAGTTCGGCGGCGCCCTGGAGGTAGACGGTGCCGTTTTCGAGGAACACGGTCAGGACCTCGTTGCCGGTGGTGGTCAGGTCGGCGTGATCATTGGTCAGGCCGAGGGTGTGGGCCAGGAGCTGGGTGGCGGCGGCGCCGGTGCCGCAGGCGTAGGTCTCGGCCTCCACGCCGCGCTCGTAGGTCCGCAGGAGCATGGTGTTTTCGTCGATGACCTGGGCGAAGTTGACGTTGGTCCCGGCGGGCGCGAAGTGGGCGTGGTAGCGGAGCTTGGGGCCGAGGTCCATGATGTCGATCTTTTGCACGTCGTCCACGAAGACCACGGTGTGGGGGACGCCGGTGTCGGTGAAGTGCACGGTCAGGGGCTGGCCGTCGACGTCCAGGGTGATGTCGGTCTCGGTCTTGAGGGGCGGGGTGAGCTGGACCTTGACGCGGCCCTCGTCCGGGCCGTCCAGGAGGACCTTGGCACGGATGGGACCGGCGTCGGTGCCAAAGGCGTGCTCGGCCGGGGCCAGGCCGATGGCGTGGGAGAGCTTGGCCGCGCAGCGCGAGGCGTTGCCGCACATCTCGGCCCGGGAGCCGTCGGAATTGTAGAAGTGCCAGCGGTAGGCCAGCGTCGGGTCGTCGGCGTTTTCGAGGAAGAACAGACCGTCGGCGCAGACCCCGAAGGCGCGGGCGCACACGGCCTTGGCCCAGTCGGCCATGGCCTCCTCGGGAATGCCCAGTTCACGGTTGTCGATGACCACGAAGTCGTTGCCGCAGCCCTGCATCTTGAAGAAGGGCACGGAGTCGGTGAATATGTCCATGGGAGAATCCTCGTATTTTTCTTGAGGGGTATACGCCCGGGGCGGGTATGGTCCAATTCTTTTTGCGTATGGATGGCCGGGAGGGGGTCAGCGGGTCAGCCAGGCCTCGGCGTCCTTCTGGTCGGTGAAGACCCGGTAGCTGATGGACCGGTTGTGCATGATGGTCTCAATGTTCCGGGCGAATTCGAGGTCCTCGGGGTGGGGCAGGCAGGCCATGCGCACGCCCCGGGCGGCGGCCTCGGCGGTGATGTCGGCCTCGGCGAGGTTGTAGGCGTCGAGTATGTCGAAGTGTTTGCGCAGCCTGCGTTCGTCGAGCAGCGCCCAATTCAGGCCGTACTCGTCGCTCAGCTTGCGGAGCAGGTCGGCGAAGTCGGTCAGGTCCTCGAGGGATTCCATGGTGCCGGAGACGGTTACCTTGAGATAGGTTCCCATGGGCTGTATGCAGGCGGTGTAGTTCATTGTGGTGGTTCTGACATAATACTCCGTAGCGACTGTTTATGAATGTGAGTGAACGATCTGTCAAGGTGGGGATTCTTGCTTTTCGCGGAAGGGAACGGTATCGCAGGGGCAGCTTGACCTGGAGAACGAGATCATGTCCAAACCGTGCGTCGGATGCGGGTGGTGCTGCCTACAGGACCCCTGCATGGAATCCCATAGAAGATACGGCTACATGCGCCGCTGCCCCGACCTGTTCTGGGACGGGGAGGCGGGCCGGTACATGTGCGGGCTGATGCTCGATCCCGAGACCGCCGAGCAGGTCAAGCGGTCCCAGCATGCCGGGCAGGGGTGCTACGCCCCGCTCAACTCCTGGCGCGAGGACGTGCGCAATCGTGACGGCGATTGAGCCCTTGGTCTTCCACTCCCGCCCCGTTTCTGCTAAATAGTCTCCTCTTGCGGGAACAACAGACCATGGAGCAACCAATGCGCGTCACTTTTGTCGGGGTGGGCGAGGCCTTTGACGAACGTTTGCCGAACACCTCCCTGCTGGTGGAGTCCGGCGATTCGTCCATCCTGCTCGATTGCGGCTTCAACGTCTCCTGCCGCCTGTGGGACTATGCCGCGAACCCCATCGACCTGGACGCGGTCTTCATCTCCCACTTCCACGCGGACCACTATTTCGGCCTCCCGGCCCTGATCGTCCGCTCCATGCAGGAGAAGCGCACCAAGCGGCTGACCATCCTCGGCCCGAGCGGCATCGAGTCCAGGGTCCAACGGCTCATGGAGCTGGCCTATTCCAACGCCCTGACCAGGACCGGGTTCGAGATATTCTTCATCGAGTGCGTGCCCGGCGAGGACTTCAAGCACAGCGGCTTCCGCTTCCGTTTCGCGCTTAACGACCACTCCATGCCCTGCCTGGCCATCCGGCTGGATGCCGGGGGCAAGTCCCTTTACTACTCGGGCGACGGCAAGCCCACGGACGCCACCGTGGACCTGGCCGAAGACTGCGACCTGGTGGTCCACGAGGCCTTCACCCTGGACGAGATCACCCTGGGGCACGGCGACGTGGGGACTTCCCTGGACATGGCCCGCAAGTCCGGCGCGAAGGCGTGCGCCCTGGTGCACATGAAGCGGACCATCCGGCATACCATGATGGACATGATCCGCATGGCCGTGGACACCCGGCCCGAGGTCAACGGATTCGTGCCCGAACCGGGCGACGTGCGCGAGCTCTGATCCGCTCAGGCCGACCCGGCCGACCCGGGGAATAATCATTCCATTTTATATTGGCCCATGCCATTCTTTTCCCAGCGCACCGGCGGTAACCGGGCGCGTTGAAAGCATTGTCGCCCGGTGCGACCAAGGGAGAACATGGCTGGAAAATACGACGCCATCGTCTACGATTATTTCGAAAAGGCGAACGGCTCCATCATACTCATCAGCGAGGATCCGCTTTTCAAGCGGATGCTCTCTTCGACCATTTTCAAGGTCATAGGCATCAAGCGGGACTGCCTGTCCTCGGCCGAAACCGTGCACGCGGGGCTGAAAAAGGTCCAGGCCATGAACAAGGCGGGCCTGGAATTCATCGTCTTCATCGAGCGCATGATCGGCGGCAACACCAGCACCGACACCATCCTGACCCTCAAGCGGCTTCTGCCCGATCTGAAGATCATCGTCCTGGTGGGCGAGACCAAGCGCGAGAACATCGCCTACTTCTACGAGATCGGCGTGGCCAACGTCATCTCCAAGCCCGCGTCCGTGAACAACATCATCGAGAAGCTGGCCTTCACCGTCAAACCCCAGGGCAAGCTCAGCGAATACATGGACCTGGGCAAGCGGAGCCTGGCCGCGGGCAAGTTGATGGAGGCCATGAAGATCGCCCAGAAGGTCCTGGCCCTCAAGCCGGAGAGCCCGGCCGGGCTGATGCTCAAGGGCGACATTCACCTGGCCCAGAACGAGCTGGACAAGGGACTGGAAAGCTACCACCGGGCCCACGAGAGCTCCAAGATCTACCTGGAGCCGATCAAGAAGCTGGTGGACGCCTACAAGGGCGTGGACGAGAACGAGATGCTCAAGTACATGAAGAAGCTCGACCGCCTCAGCCCGCTCAATGCCCAGCGCAAGACCGAGATCGGCAAGGTTCACGCCAAACGGCGCGAGATGGCCGAGGCCGAATCCTATTTCGACCAGGCCATCGAGACCGTGACCCGCGAGGCCATGGGTATGATCAGCGCGGTGGCGGAATCCATATCCGAGGCCGTGGCCGAGGATCCGGGCATGTCCGAGAAGTACCTGACCAAGGTCCTGGAGGCCAAGGGCAGCCGGCTGGACAAGGACGATATCTCCCTGTTCAACAAGCTCGGCATCGCCCTGCGCGGCCAGGGCAAGTGGCGGGAGGCCATCGACAACTACACGGCGGCCCTGCGCATTTCGCCCAAGGACGAGGGGTTGTACTACAATATGGGCATGGCCTACTACGACGGCGGCGACAAGCGCCGGGCGGGCCAGTGCTTCATGAAGGCCCTGGAGCACAACCCGGACTTCTATAAGGCCAGCGAGACGGTCTCCATGAACATCGGCACCCTGTTCGCCGACCTGCGCGAATACGAATACGCCATCCCCTGCTTCGAGAACGCGCTGGCCCTCAACCCGGAAAACGCCCTGGCCGCGCGCAAGCTCGCCGCCCTCAGGGAATCCGCGGGCTGAGCGCCCCCTTTCGCATATCCCCACGGCAGGGACCGGCGGCGATCCGCCCGGCCCCTTTTTTGCGTCGGGTTGACCCGTTTCCCTCACTTCACGTACTGTCGGAACAGGGAGCGGATCGCCGCTTCGCCACCGGCAGCCAAAGGGGATGCGCATGCCGCCCGAAACCGCCGACAGCATAGTCCGCCACTTCATCGAAAAGAACGGGGGCCTGATCGTCTACGTCTCGGACGACTACGGGTTCACCCGCGCCCTGCGCAACATGGTCTCGCGCGTCATCGGCCTGCGCGGCGACGCGCTTTTGCCGTTCGCCTCCCTGGACGCGGCCGTGGACAAGTGCGTGGAGCTGCGCGAGCAGGACATCCCCTTCGTGGTCTTCATCGAGCGCATGATCGACGGCCGTCCGTCCACGGACTTCATCATCCGCCTGTCGCGCGAATGCCCGGAGGCGCGCATGATCGTGCTCACCTGGGAGGCCACCCAGGAGACCGTGGCCTACTTCTTCGAATTGGGCGTGTCCCGCGTGCTGGTCAAGCCCGCCTCGGCCAACAAGGTCATCGAGGAGCTGGCCGCGGCCATCTCCCCGCCCATGGAGCTGCGCCGCCAGATGGAGCACTGCGCCAAGCTTCTGGAGTCCCGCAACTACGCGGCCGCCCTGACCGCTTCGGACCGCATCCTGATGATCCGGCCCGACTCGGCGCGCGGCCTGGCCATGCGCGGCGACGCGCTCATGGGCACCGGCAAGGTGGACTCGGCGATCCAGGCCTACATGGCCGCCCACGAGGCCAACCCCATCTTCATGGCCCCGCTTCTCAGGCTGGCCGAGGCCTTCCGCGACATGGAGGATGAACGCGCCCTGTCCTACCTCAAGGAGCTCGACGCCATTTCGCCGCTCAACCCGGACCGCAAGATCGACATCGCCGAGCAGCATTTGCGCCAGGGCGAACACGAACAGGCCGAACGCTACCTGGACCAGAGCGTCCAGGCCGCCGAGCGCGAGACCCGCTCGATGGTCGGCGACCTGACCGAACGCATCGTGGACGCCGTGTCCGGCGTGGCCCCGGACCTGGCGGTCAAATACCTGAACCGGGTCATCGACACCAAGCGCGTGCTCGGCCGCGACGACCTCATCCATTTCAACCGGTTGGGCATCATCCTGCGCGGCGAGGGCCGCTGGGCCGAGGCCGTGGAGGTCTACAAAAAGGCCCTGAACATCGCCCCGGAGGACGCGGTCATCCATTACAACATGGGCCTGGCGCACTGGGAGGGCAATGAGCGCATGACCGCCCTGGACTGCTTCGAAAAGGCGCTTGGGATCGACCCCGCCTTTTACTCCGGCAGCGTGGGCGCGGCCCTGAACATCGGCTCGCTCTACCTGGACCTGCGCTACCCGGACGACGCGGCGCCGTTCTTCGAACACGTCCTCTCCCTGGACCCGGAAAACGACCTGGCCCAGGCCAAACTCGACCAGGCCCACCGCCTGGCCCGAGCCCAGCCCGAATCCGCCCGCCGCCATCGTCCCGGGAAAGAACCGGTCCTGAACCTCGACGCCCTGCCCGAGCCGCCCCAAAAGAAGAAAAAGAAGAAGCGCAGGCCGTTCACCAATCTGGAGTTGTGAAGGGGCCGCGGTTAGCGTGTCTTCACGAGCACCGAGGCGGTGGAGCCCACCCGCAGGGCGATCGCCGGAGGGACCTGGTCCAGGTGAATCCGTACGGGGATGCGCTGCGCCAGGCGAATCCATTCGAAGGTCGGGCTGACGGACGGCAGCAGTTCGTGGCCGGGGGAGCCGTCGGCCTGGGATATGCCGTAGCCGATGCTGTCCACCGTTCCGGAGATCTGCGTGTCGGGGTAGGTCATCAGCGTGACGACGGCTTTGTCGCCTTTTTTGATGTGGGCGAGGGAGGGTTCACGGAAGTATCCGGCCACCCAGAAGCTGTCCGCGTCGATCAGGGCGAGCATCGCCTGGTTGGCCACGGCCTGGCTGCCCTGGCGCAGGGTCAGGTTGGTGACCCAGCCGTCCACCGGGGCCCGGACCTTGGTGAACTCCAGGTTCAGGCGCGCCTGTTCCCAGCGGGCCAGCGCCTCGCGCAGCAACGGGTTGTCCCTGCCGGCCGCGCCCAGCACCGCCTTGGCCTGGCCCAGTTCCGCTTCGGCCTGGATCTTGGCGGCCTTGGCCTGGTCGAGTTGCGCCTTGGCCTGGTTGAGTTGGGCCTCGGCGGTCACCGCGGTCTCGCGGTTCATGTCGTAGTCGCGGCGGGCGACGGTCCCGTCCTCCAGCAGGGTCTTGAATCGTCCGAGATCCCTGGACGCCTCTTCGTGGTGGGCCTGGGCGCTGGTCAACCCGAACTGGGCGTTGCGCACCCTGGTCTGGGCCTGCTCAAGGGCTGCCGCCGCGCTGTTGACCTGCTCCAGGCGGTTCTGGACCTGGTCATCGGCCTGATCCAGGTTGGCCTTGGCCTCGTCCAGGGCCGCGGAGTACGTCCGGGGGTCGATCTCGAAGAGCAGGTCGCCCTTGTGGACGAACTGGTTGTCCACGACGTGCAGATCGACGATGGGGCCGGAGATGCGGGGCACGATCTGGACCACGTCGGCCCTGACCTGCCCGTCCCGGGTCCATGGGTTGAAGATGTGTTCCCTGTACCTGAGCGCGACCGCGAGGACCGCGCACAGGACGACCAGGCCGGTCAACAGCCATTTTCGGAGATGCGGTTTCATGGTGTCTATCCAAAGAGAATGACGTCGAAAATGACGGTGAAGATGATGACAAAGGAAAAAAAGGCCGTGGGCGGCGAGGCGAAGAACCGGGACAGGCGGTAGCGGTTCATCAACCGGGTCAGCAGGAAGGTGGACACCAGCCCGAGGGATCCGGCCAAAAGCAGGGGCGGGAAAAAGACTCCCCCCATATTGACTTCACTGGGAATCAGCATTCTATCTACTCCTCTTCCATATTAAAATCTTGATTCGCGCCAATGGTTCCAGTCGATCCCGTCGGCGGTTTCGGCATAGGTTATGAGCGCCCGGTAGAGCGCCCGGTAGCACCCGAGCAGCCGGGACGTCCCGGCATAGGCCTCCTCCCCGTCCTCGACAGGGAACGTGGACAGGACGTTTTCCAGTCCGGCCTCCAGGGAGGCCAGGCGCGTGCGCAGGGCCGGGACGTCCGCAACCTCGAACCTTCCCATGGTCCAGGGCTCGAGAGCCCCCCCAATGGCCGCCTCCCACGCCAGGGCCTGCGCCCGGCACGCGTCCCCCATGGGGAGCGTCTGGCGTCCGGCGTCGGCCAGCATCCGGAAGCGGTAGGTGATGGAGTTCAGGCAGCCTACCAGGGCCGAGGTCCTTTCCGGCGGATTGCAGGGCATCAGTTTGTAGTCGATGCTTCGGCCCCATCCACCGATCTTGCCCGCCGAGGTCTGCATCCGGGCCAGGGACGCCCGCAGCGCCGGTTGCCGTTCCCGCGGCGGGGGTTGGCGGACGAAGCGCTCCAGGAACTGGCCTGCCTGATGAAAATAGCGCCTGGTCACGCGCATGAACATCTTTTCGGGGCGCTGGGAATACGGGAAGTTGAAGGCGAAGGCCGTGAACACGATGGACAGGAGCATGCCCGTGGCGTTGTTGGCAAAGACCGCGAAGTCGTAGCTCGGCTTGTTCTGGATGCCGGTCAACAGAAGGAACGGCATGATGCTGGCCATCTTCAGCATGGTCATCCGGGGATGCCAGAAGACGTAGTAGAGCGACGATGTGAACACGAACAACAGGGTCCCCAGTCCGAAGTAACCGGAAAGATGCGGCATGACGAAGACGTATAAAAGTCCGCCCAGCAAGGCGCCCCAGGCCTCCGCGGCGAACAGTTTGACCCAGTCCACCTGCTGACCCATGAGGGCGAGTACGGCGAAGACGCTGACAAAGACGACGAACATCATGTGCCCCGGAACATCCACGTAAATCCAGAAAAACGCGCCCATCCAGAAGGCGAGCAAGGCGTGGAAGACCGCCATGAGGCTGTCCTCGTCCGGCAGCCGGGCCGCCGCGTGGCCGCCCGCGTTCGCCGGTTCCGGGGTAGGGCCGGAGTCCGCCGATATCCTGCGGACGCCGGTGGCCAGGGAGTGGCTGACCCGCTCCAGGCGTTCCATGAGAAGCTGGACGTTGTGCACGACGGCGCGGGCGTGGTGCGGCAGTTCTGCCAGCCGTTCCGTGTCCGCGTTCAGTCCGGTCTCCGGAGGGATCGCATCCCCGTTTCCTTCCCGGGAAAGGCCGGCCAGGTCCAGCCGACGCAGCAAGTCGGCCCGGTAGTCGTCCAGGTTGGAGAACAGGGCGGCGGCGTCCACCCCCCGCAACTCGCTCAGGCTTTCCCGCCACAGTTCAAGGACTTCCATGAGTTCCTGGCATAGCCCCAGGGTTTGCCTCCACCGGTGCCGCGTTTCATAGACCTCGAACTGCTCTATCTCGGCCGCTTGCAGACGCTGGGCCAGCCGGGCCACGAGTTGCGTTTCCGTGGCGTACAGGGATGCTTCCGTCTCCTCGCCGCCATGGCCGGACATCAGATCGAAATATCGGTTGAAAAGGGTTTTCTGGGTGTTCAGGAGATCGACCAGGAGGCGGTTGAGTTCGTCCGAACTCTTTTGCGGCCAGATGAGCGTGGAGATGACCGCATAGACGATGATGCCCAGGGCCGTCTCCTGAATCCGCGCGGTGAATACGTTGAAGAGGCCCTGGGGGCCGGAGCCTATGTAAGCCGCGATCAGAGTCCCGACGTAGCCGGCGATGAACCAGACGTAGAGGTACCGCGACACGGTCATGCGGTACGCCGAGAAAGCGACCCAGAGCGACAGGCAGAGCAGGAATAGCCATCGGTCCTGGGGGAACAGCACGGCGATCATCAGGGCGACCAGGCCGCCCATGACCGTGCCCAGCAAGCGGTGAAAGCTCCTGTTTATGGATTCGCCGATCGTGGGCATACTGACCACCGCCACGGCGATGCAGGCCCAGGAGGGGTTGTCCCAGCCCAGACTGAGCGACACGCCGCAGGTGACCGCCATGGCCAACCCGGCCTTGAGCGCCTCCCGGAGGCGAAGCGACAGATGGAATGATAGCGGCTGTGTCATGGAAAAACGATGCTCGATAATATTGGATACGCCGGGCGCCGCCTCGACCGCTCCTCCCCGGATCACCCGGCAATGCGCGGGACGGGGACATGGCGAATCGGGCGTGTCCGAATTGTTTGTATTCCGTTTAACTGGCGGGGTTGTCGCGGCCTGTGATCGATTCTTTCTACATCTGTAGAATAAAAGAGACCGCTTGTCTACGGTTGTATAATTATGTTACATGATTTATGTTGTCCAACAATCTCATTAAGTTGGGATGCAAACCGCGCTGTTTGATGGAAATTTTCCGAAAACTCCACACGGCCTTGGACCGGCCGTGGACCCGGGAGGCGAGGAATGAAGAAGACGCAACAGGCCAAAGAAACCTCACCGGACGCGCCCAGGCGGCGGCGCAATCCCGTGGCCACCCGCAAGGCCATTCTGGACTCGGCTCGCCTGGCCTTCACCAGATACGGGTACGACCGCGCCAGCGTGCGCGAGATCTCCAAAAACGCCGGGGTCACCGCCATGCTCGTCAAGCATTACTTCGGGTCCAAGGAGAAGCTCTTCGAGGAAGTGGTCGGGGAGACCTTGAGCCTGCACGGCATCCTGCGTTCCGAAACCGCGAAGCCACGCCGGGAGGCCGGGGTCATGGGCCGGGAAATGGCCGAGGCGCTCGTCGCCAGTTCGCCCTCAGAATTGAGCCCGGACGGCACGGTGATCCTGCTGCGCTCCGTGGGCAACGACCAGGCCGCCGGGATCCTGCGGGACAACGCCAAGGGTTATCTCGAATCCGCTGCCGAGGCGTTGGGGGGAGACAACCCCGACATCCGGGCCGCATTGTGCGTCGCCCTGATTTCTGGATACAAGCTCATGCGCCAGGTCGTCGCCCTGCCCGCCCTGGTCAACGCGGACCAGGAGGAGATTACCCGCCTGCTGGCCCCGCTCTTCGCCAAACTGGCCGGAACCGAACCGGAATAATCCGGGACCGGTGCCAGCCGTTTTCTTGCCCATTATCTCGATATCAGCACGATGCCGCCGAGCACGCAGGCGCAGCCGGTGAGCTGTTGCCAGCCGATGGGTTCGCCCAATACCAGGGCGGACAGGACCAGGGCGGCCACGGGCATGATGGCGGTGAACACGCCCGCGGTGGACGGCGGGACCTTGGTGATGCCCGCGAACCAGAAGAGGTAGGCGAGCACGGTGACGAACGCGCCGTAGTAGAAGACCACCAGCCAGCCGGTCGGGGAGATGGCGGCGAGGTCGGTATGGGCGGCCTCGTATACGCCCATGGGCAGGAACCAGAGCAGGCCGAACAGGGAGATGATGGTCGACACGGCCATGGGGGAGAGCGGTTCGGGCACGGTCTTGCGGATGAGCAGGAACAGGGATTCGAAGAGCACGGCGGCCAGGACGAGCAGATTGCCGAGGACGGGGTTCGCGCCGCCGGGCGCGCCGTGCGGGGCGGCCTGGACCAGGTTGATGACCAGCACGCCCGCCATGGACAGGAGGATGCCGGTCAGGACCTTGCGCGACGGACGGTCCTTGAGGAAGAGCCAGGCGATGATTCCCATGCAGGCCGGGGTGGTCGAGGTGATCACGCCCGCCGAGGCCGGGCCGGTCAGGGTCAGGCCATAGAGCAGGAAGACCGTGAACAGGAACGAGCCGCACAGGGATTGGACGGCCAGCTTGGCCCAGGTCAGGCGGGACAGGCGCGGCAGGCCGCCCTCGCGCAGCCGGATGATGGGCAGGAGGATGATGAGGGCCAGGGCGAAGCGCAGGGCGGAGGCCATGAACACGGGCAGCTCGTCGACCATGATCTTGCCGGCCACCACGGAACTGCCGACCAGGATCATGGCCAGGGACAGATTGAGATAGGCGAAGTGTTTTTCAGGCATGGCCGGAGCATGCCCGAACCGGGGTCAGGAGTTTTGAAGCATCTTGCGGTATTTTGCGGGCGTGACCCCTATCTGACGCTTGAACAGCCGGGTCAGGTGCGCCTGGTCCGCGAACCCGCAGTCCATGGCGATGTCGGCCACGCGTCCGTCCCCGGCCAGTTTATGCCGGGCGCGGGCGATCCGGGTCTGGGTCTGGTAGGCGTGGGGCGTGATGCCGAGCCGGCTCTCGAACACGCGCACCAGGTGGAAGGGGGACAGCCCGGCCTCGCGGGCCAGCTCGGACAGGGGCAGGTCCTCGGCAAAGCGGTCCTCGATGATTTCGCGGGCGCGGTGCACGGCGCGGTGCTCGCTGCCGGTGCGGGGCTCGCTCCCCGGCTCGTCCGCGTGCCGTCTGATCCAGGCCTCGAGGAGGCGCAACAGGCGCGTCTCCTTTTCCATGAGCGAGGTCTCGGGCCTCTCCAGCCGCCGGTGGGTGCGGTCGATCATCGCGGCCAGGGCCGGGTCGTCGAGCACGCCCGCGTGGAAATGGGGCAGGTTCGGGCGGGGCATGAGCTCGCGGGCGGCGGTCATGAGCGCCTCGGGCGCGAGGTAGAACATGCGGTAGGCCCAGCCGGACTCCTCCGCGCCGTGGCCGTCGTGCGGTTCGCCCGGGACCACCAGGTTGACCTGCCCTCGCGCGGCCACCACGGACTCGCCGCGATAGGAAAAGCGCATGGCCCCGTCCTCGATGCAGCCCACGGCGAACCCCTCGTGGAAGTGCCTGGAAAAGCGTTGGGTCACGAAGCGGGCGCGCAGCAGTTCCACCCCGCCCCAGAAGGGCAGGGTCGAGACGTACGCGGTTTCCTTGGAGGGGGAACGTGCCATGGCCCGATCATCGCCCAGCCCGGGGAGAAAGGCAAATGGCGTGAACGGGATGCGCCGGTTTCGCCCAAGGTGTTGACCCGGAAGGACATTCCCGGCTAGGAGGGAGGAAACCGGGAGAGCCGATGAAGTTCACGAACAAGGACCTGGACGGCGCGGTCCGGGCGGGCGTCATCGCGCGGGAGACGCGCGACGCCCTGGTGGCCTTTTTCGAGGACGGGCGCGGGGGCGCGCCCGCCTTCACCATGGCCAACGTGCTCTACTACCTCGGCGGGCTCATCGTCATCGGGGCCATGACCATCTTCGTCACCGACGCCTGGGAGCGCCTTGGCGGCCTGGGGCATCTGCTCATCGGCGCGGGATACGGACTGGCCTTCCTGGGCATGGGCAATTGGCTGTGGAGGAAAAGGGAGCAGCGCGTGCCCGGCGGCATCCTGGTCACGGCGGCGGTCTGCATGACCCCGCTGACCGTGTACGGCATACAGGAGTTGTCCGGCTGGTGGGTCTGGGACGCGCCCGGCATGTATGAGGATTTCTACCGCTGGATCAAGGGCGGCTGGTTCTTCATGGAGATCGGCACCGTGGCTGTGGGGGGGCTTGCCCTGCGCCGGTTCCGGTTTCCGTTCGTCACCCTGCCCGTCGCGTTCTCCCTGTGGTTCCTGTCCATGGACCTGACGGCCGTGCTCTACGGCCCGGACTTCACCTGGGACCAGCGCAAGGTCGTGTCCCTGTGTTTCGGGCTGGCCATGCTCGCGGCCGGATATCTGGTCGATCGCCGTACCCGGCAGGACTTCGCCTTCTGGCTGTATCTGTTCGGCATGATCGCCTTCTGGTGCGGGCTGACGAGCCTGGACAGCGATTCGGAGCTGGGCAAGTTCGTCTACTGTTGCGTCAACCTGCTGCTTATGGCCGTTTCCGTGATCCTGCAGCGGCGGGTGTTCATCGTCTTCGGGGCCTTGGGCGTGTCCATCTACCTCGGCCACCTCGCTGCGGACGTGTTCGACGACACCCTGTCCTTTTCCTTTGCCCTGAGCGGGCTGGGGTTGCTGGTCATCCTGGCCGGGCTCCAGTACCACAAGCATCGGGAGGCCATCGAGGAGAAGGCGCTTTGCCTGCTCCCGGCCGCCATCCGACGAACGCTCCCCCGATACCGTTAAAGACCGTCTCCGGCCCGCGTTTTCCGGCCGCCGGAGGTCCCGCTTCTATACTTGGATTGCCTCGGGTTTCGTGCTAGAGGCTTCGCCACGAGCTTTGTTTAAGGAGAATACTCGGATGAGAGCGAAAATACATTTGGAAGGGGCGCTGAAACAGGCGCTCGACAACTTCGGCTGGCCGTGGCCGGAAAAGGCGGTCATCGAGCCGCCCAAGGACAGTTCCTTCGGCGACATGTCGGCCAACGTGGCCATGATGCTGGCCAAGGAAGCGAAGAAGGCCCCGCGCGCGGTGGCCGAGGACATCAAGGGCGCGCTTGCGGGCGACCCGCTCATCGAAAAGATCGAGATCGCCGGGCCCGGTTTCCTGAATTTCACCTTTGCCCCCGCCTTCTGGCGCGAGACCGTGGGCGTCATCCTGGACCAGGGCGAGGCCTACGGTTGCTCGACCATGGGCAACGGCACCCGGGTGCAGGTGGAGTACGTGTCCGCCAACCCCACCGGGCCGCTGCACATCGGCCACGGCCGGGGCGCGGCGCTCGGCGACTCCCTGACCCGCATCCTGGAAAAGGCCGGGTATGACGTCCAGGCCGAATACTATATCAATGACGCGGGCCGCCAGATGCTCATCCTGGGCGGCTCCATCCTGTACCGCGCCCGCCAGGTCGCCGGACAGGACCCGGCCGAGCCCGAGGACTACTACAAGGGCGAGTACATCACCGACATCGCCCGCGACCTGATGGCCGAGCGGCCCGATCTGCTCGACCTGCCCGAACCCGAGGCCGTGGAGGCCTGCAAGGTCTACGGCAAGGACATCATCCTGCAGGGCATCAAGGACGACCTGGCCGCCTTCCACGTGCGCCACGACGTCTGGTTCTCGGAGCAGTCCCTGGTGGACGACGGCAAGGTGGACGAGACCTTCGCCGACCTGACCGCGTCCGGCATGGGCTACGCGGCGGACGGCGCGTTCTGGTTCAAGTCCACGGAACTGGGCGACGACAAGGACCGCGTGCTGCGCAAGTCCAACGGCGACACCACCTATTTCGCGTCCGACATCGCCTACCACGACAACAAGTTCAAGCGCGGCTTCGACCTGGTCATCGACATATGGGGCGCGGACCATCACGGCTACGTGCCGCGCATGATGGCGGCCTGCGAGGCGCTCGGCAAGCCGGGCGGCCTGTCCGTCATCCTGGTCAACCTGGTCAACCTGCTGCGCGACGGCCAGCCCATCGCCATGTCCACCCGCGCGGGCCAGTTCGAGACCCTCAAGGACGTGGTCGACGAGGTCGGCTCGGACGCGGCCCGGTTCATGTTCCTGTCGCGCAAGTCCGACTCCAAGCTCGATTTCGACCTGGAGCTGGTCAAGCAGAAGTCCATGGACAACCCGGTCTACTACGTGCAGTACGCCCACGCGCGCATCCGCTCCCTGGACCGCAAGGCCGAGGAGGCGGGCGTCAAGGCAGCCGCCGTGGGCCCGGAATCCCTGGCCCAGCTCGACACCGAGTGGGACCTGGAGCTGCTCAAGCTCCTGGACCAGTACCCTGACTATGTGGAGGCCGCGGCCAAGGCCCAGAGCCCGCACCTGATCTCCATGTATTTGCAGGAGCTTGCCTCAACGCTTCATAGGTACTATACCAATTGCCATGTGCTCAGCGCCGAGCCCGGGGTCGCCTCGGCCCGGCTCATGCTGCTCGACTGCGTGGCCGGTGTCGTGGCTGGCGGTCTCGGCCTGCTGGGCGTGAACGCCCCGGAGTCCATGTAACCACCGGCGAACCCCAAATCGGACGAGGAAAATGGCGGAAAATCTGGAACCGAAATACAAGGTCAAGGTGCCCAAGCTCAACGCGGCCAAGAAGAAGTACGACTTCTCCCTGTCCCTGTCCGGGCTGATCAGCATCACCGGGGTGGGCGTTCTGGCGCTGACCTTCTTCTTCGTCATGGGCATCCTCATCGGGCGCGGCTACCGGCCCGAGGCCGACGTGCCACCGCTTCAGGATATCATGCCCAGCAGCGAGCACGGCCAGCTGGCCGCGGAGTCCAAGCCGCCCGAGGTCCTGACCCTGGAGGAACTGGACTACCAGGACCGCCTCAAGGCCTCGCCCCAGCAGTTGCTCGACACTCGGGAGGAGACCCAGCCCGCGCACGAACCGAAACCCGAGCCCAAGCCCGAGCCCAGGCCGGAACCCTCGCCCGCCGCGTCCGCGCAGCCCGAGACGGTCAAGACGACCCCGGCCCAGCCCGGCGAGGCGGTCTTCGACTACGTCTACCAGGTGGCTTCCTTCCGCAAGGCGGACATGGCCGGTGCGCTGCGCGACAAATTGGCCGGAGCGGGCCTGAACGCCCGGGTCGAGTCGGGACAGGCCAACGGCTCCACCTGGCACCGTGTCCAGGTCCTGCACCACGGCACACCGGCGTCCACATCGGACATGAAGGGTGTACTGGCCAGGTTCGGCATAGGCAAGCCGCTGCTCAAGAAGAAGACCGCCGCGAACTGACGGGCGGGACGAAATATCCAAAAGGGCTGTGCGGAGAACCGGACAGCCCTTTTTCTATCGCACACGATCCGGGAAGGAAATGCTTCCCACGCGAAAACCAGCCCCGCAAAAGGAGCTTCATATGCTTGATCCCACCACCCGCCACCCCATGGTCCTGCCGGACGGCACGGTGGTCAAAACCGTGGTCAATCTGAACCAGGTCATCGACCATCCGCGCATGGAGATCGGCGATTTCAGCTATTATTCCAACTTCAACCCGGTGGAGGACTACGCGGCGGCCATCGCCCCGTACCTGTTCCCGCTCAGCCCGGAGCGGCTTATCATCGGCAAGTTCGTCCAGATCGCCCACGGCGCGGTCTTCGTCACCAGTTCGGCCAACCACGCGACGCACGGGTTTTCGACCTACCCCTTCTGGAATTTCACCATGACCCCGGAAACCGGGTTCGACGAGGTCAAGGCGTTGTTTAACCAGCCCGGCCGCAAGGGCGACACGGTCATCGGCAACGATGTCTGGCTCGGCATGGAAGCCGTGGTCATGCCCGGCGTGACCATCGGCGACGGCGCGATCATCGGCGCACGCGCCGTGGTCTCCCGCGACGTGCCCCCCTACTCCGTGGTCGCTGGCAATCCGGCCCGCGAGGTGCGCAAGCGGTTCGACCAGGAAACCGTTGACAGACTCCTCGCCCTCCGCTGGTGGGACTGGCCGCTCGAGAAGATCATAGCCAAGCGCGACGCTATCAGCGGCGCGGACCTGGATGCCCTTGAGCGCTGACTTGGGCATGAAAAAAGGCCGCCGGGATCATCCGGCGGCCTTTGTCATTCCGTGTATGGATACGGCGTCCTACGCGGACTGGGCGGCCTGTTCCTTGTGGAACACGCGCTTGGCCAGGTAGATGAACGGGGTGTCCAGGGCGGCCACCACGAATTTGATGAGGTAGGTGGACAGCAGGATCTCCATGAACACGTTCATCGGGAACACGCCCCAGAACGCGATGACGCAGAAGATCACCGAGTCGAGCAGCTGGCTGACCATGGTCGAGGCGTTGTTGCGCAACCACAGAAGCCTCTCGCCCGTGCGCGCGCGGATGGCGTGGAAGGCCCAGACGTCGTGCAGCTGGGAGACCAGATAGGCGGCCATGGAGGCCAGGGCCACGCGCGGCATGAATCCGAACAGGACCTCCAGGTGCGGCTGGGCGAAGTCGTCGGCCGCAGGCTGGAACAGCAGGGCGATCTGCATGTACGCGACCATCATGAGCAGGGTCACGAACCCCAGCAGCACGCCCTTGCGCGCCTCTTTCTTGCCGTAGAATTCACTCAAGAGGTCCGTGGCCAGGAACACGCTGGCGTAGAGCACGTTGCCCAGCGTCGTGGTCAGCCCGAACAGCTGCACGGTCTTGAGCACCTGGATGTTGCACAGCAGCAGGTTGAAGACCATCAGCCCGAACAATCCGACCTTGCCGAACAGCCGGTAGACCACCAGGACCATGCACAGGTCCACCAGAGCGAAAAGAATCCATAGTGTCTCGTTCATGTGGGGTGACTTGCCTCCATTTTTACGGAAGGTCAAGTTTTTGGTGGGGAGCGGCCCTCTCTCCCAAGCCTATTCCGGGCACGGGGGAGAGCCGCTGTCGTAGCTACGCTACCCGAATCACTCCGGGAAAGAGAAAAGCGCGGCCTGCTGTGCAAGCCGCGCTCGTTCTCGATTCTTTGTGTAAGTGGTGGCCGCCTTAGCCTTTGGTAACCAACCCATAGTTTTTTTTGCCCTTGCGGATGACCAGAAGCTCTCCGGCGATGAAGTGGGTGTCGAGGATATCGTCGCCCTCCACGCGTTCGCCGTTGATGTATACGCCGCCGCCCTGGATGTCCTTGCGGGCCTGGCCCTTGGACTTGACCAGGCCGAGGTCCACCAGCATCTGGGGCAGGTCGGGCACGTCGCCCGGGGCGTAGCGCACGGCCGGGGCGGATTCCAGGGCCGAGCGCAGGGTGCCCGGGTCGATGGCCTTGAGATCGCCCTTGCCGAACAGGGCCTCGGTGGCGGCCAGGACACGCTCCAGTTCGTGCTTGCCGTGGATCATGGTGGTGACCTCTTCGGCCAGCCGCTTCTGGGCCGTGCGCAGGTGCGGGGCCTCCCCGGTCTGCTTCTCCAGCTCGGCGATCTCCTCGGGGGTGAGGAAGGTGAACAGCTTGAGGAACTTGATCACGTCCGCGTCGTCGGTGTTGATGAAGAACTGGTAGAAAGCGTAGGGCGAGGTCAGGTCCGCGTTGAGGTACACGGCGTTGCCCTCGGACTTGCCGAACTTCTTGCCGGAAGCCGTTGTGATCAGCGGGAAGGTCAGGGCGAACGCCTCGGCAGACTCGCCGTCCACCGCATAGCGGCGGCGGATGAACTCGCAGCCCGCGGTGATGTTGCCCCACTGGTCGCCGCCGCCGATCTGCAGCCGGCAGTCGTGGTTCTTGTACAGATGGTAGAAGTCGTAGGACTGCAGGATCATGTAGGAGAACTCGGTGTAGGAGATGCCGGTCTCTTCGCGGCCGATGCGGCCCTTGACCGACTCCTTCTGGAGCATCCAGTTGACCGTGAAGTGCTTGCCCACGTCGCGCAACAGCTCGATGCAGGTCATGTCCTTGGTCCAGTCGTAGTTGTTGACGATGGTCGGGCGCTCGCCGGTGTTGCGTTCCACGAAGCGGCGCACCTGGTGCTTGATGAGTTCGAGGCGCTCGTCGAGCTTCTCGGCGTCGGACAGCTCGCGCTCCTTGTCCTTGCCCGAGGGGTCGCCGATGCGGCCCGTGGCCCCGCCCATGAGATACAGGGGGTTGTGGCCCGCCTTTTTCATGCGCACCAGGCAGAGCAGGGGGACGAGGTTGCCCACGTGCAGGGATTCGGCGGTGGGATCGAAGCCGCAATACATGGTGGCCCCCGGCTCGGACAGATACTCGCGCACCTTGTCTTCGTCAGAAACCTGATTGATCAGCCCCCGCCATTTCAACTCATCAAAGATATTCACTTTATTCCTCGCGTATGTGGGTTTGACAGTGGTTCACGGCTAGCCTTCCCGCTGGAACGTGGCCATGGATACCGCCTTGCCGGTGCTCTCATCTATGTCAAAAATCGCGCCTTGTAAAACCCCGGGACCGGTGGCCGCTTCCAGTTGCCGGGGCAGGCCCGTCAGGTAGCGGTCCAGGATGATCTCGGGCTTCATGCCCAGGCAGGAGTCGGCGGCCCCGCACATGCCCAGATCGGTCAGGTAGGCCGTGCCGCCGGAGAGCACCTTGGCGTCGTTGGTCTGGACATGGGTATGGGTGCCGACCACGGCCGAGACCTTGCCCTCCAGGAAGTAGCCCATGGCGATCTTCTCGCCCGTGGCCTCGGCGTGAAAGTCCACGACCTGCACCGTGACCTCGGCGGGCAACGCGTCGAGCACGGTCTCCACTGCGGCGAACGGGCAGTCTATGGGCGGCATGAAGGTCCGGCCGATGAGGTTGATGACCGCCACCGGCGGGAAGCCCTCCTTGCGGAAGACGCGCACGCCCGAGCCGGGCAGCTGCTCCGGGTAGTTGTGGGGCCGCAGGATGCGGCCGTCCCCGTCGAGCATGGAGTAGAGATCCTTGTACTTCCAGATGTGGTTGCCGCCGGTGATGCCGTCCAGGCCCGCCTTGAGCAGCTCCTTGGCGTGCTTGGCCTTGAGGCCGTACCCGCCGCTCGCGTTCTCGCCGTTGGCGAAGACGAAGTCGAGGGACTCCTCCTCCCGGATGCGGGCGAGGTTGTGGATGACGGCCTTGCGGCCGGGCACGCCTACGATGTCGCCGAGAAAGAGAATGCGCATGACGCTCCTTGGGATGGTGCGAAGGGTTTGCCGACAGGGATCGGCGAAATGTGGTGCGGGGCGGTCAGAGCCGCTGGAAGACCGTGGGGGCAACCTGCCGGATGGGCAGGGTCATGCCGGACAGGCTTTCCGAGTGGCCGATGAAGAGGTAGCCGCCGGGCTGCAGGTTGTTGCAGAACTTGTTGAAGAGCACTTCCTGGGTGGACCGGTCGAAGTAGATGACCACGTTGCGGCAGAAGATGATGTTCTGGCTGTTCTGCAGCCGGAAGTCCTCCATGAAGTTCAACTGCTGGAACGAGACCTTGTTGCGCAGGATGGCGTCCATCTTGACCAGCTGCTTGTCCTTGGACTTGAGCATGTACTTCTTCTTGTACTGCATGGGCACGTCCTCGACCTTGTCCATGGAGTAGACGGCCCGCTTGGCCTCGGCCAGGATCTTCTGGGAGATGTCCGTGGCCAGGATGGTGAAGTCGAACCCCTGGCGCGTCCCGCCCCATTCGTGCAGGACCATGCCCAGGGTATACGGCTCCTCGCCGCTGGAACAGCCCGCCGACCAGATGCGCAGGGGAGTGGACCGGCCCACGCCCCGGCTCCACAGCTCGGGCAGGACGATGTTGTTCATGATGTCCCAGTGCTTGGGCTCCCGGAAGAAATGGGTGGTGTTGGTGGTGACCACGTCGATCAGGTGCATGCGCTCCTGTTCGCGCCCCGCGTCCGAGAAGACGTAGTCGCAGTACTCCTTGTAACCGGGCAGCCCCAGGGCGCGCAGACGCTTCTGGAACCGGGACTGGAGCAGGACCTTCTTGGTGGGCGGCATCTTGATGCCGAGTTCGGACTGGATCAGGTCGCTGAACCGCTTGAATTCCGCGTCGCCCATTTCGGAGCGCACGAGGTTCATGGATTGATCCATGGCCTGCTTGAGCTTTTCGTTGGCTTGGTCTGTGCTGCGGCTCATGTCTGTCAGGGCTCCGTTTGCTGCCGGGTGCAGTGACGCAACCATATAGGATCATCATATTCGTGAGCTATGATTTTTTTCGAATGCGTGTTCGAAAATGGAAGAAGCGCACCCGGAGGAGCCTCCGGGTGCGCGGTCGAATGCGTTATTTGGCGTAGCCCACGGCCCGCTTCTCGCGGATGACCGTGACCCGGATCTGGCCGGGGTAGGTCATGTTGTTCTCGATCTTTTCGGCGATGTCCTTACAGAGCACGTAGGTGTTCTCGTCGCCGACCTTCTCGGAGTCGACCATGACGCGGATCTCGCGCCCGGCCTGGATGGCGTAGGCCTTCTGCACGCCGTCGAAGCCGGTGGCCAGCCCTTCCAGCTCCTCGAGACGCTTGACGTAGTTCTCGAGCAGCTCCTTGCGCGCGCCGGGCCGGGCGCCGGACAGGGAGTCGGCGGCCTGGACCAGGTTGGCCAGGATGGACATGGGCGGGGTGTCCTCGTGGTGGGCGGCGATGGAGTGGATGATCTCCTTGGACTCGCCGTGCTTCTTGGCCAGGTCCGCGCCGATGATGGCGTGGGGGCCTTCGATCTCGTGGTCCACGGCCTTGCCGATGTCGTGCAGCAATCCCGCGCGCTTGGCCTCCTTCTCGTTCAGGCCGAGCTCGGCGGCCATGACGCCGCACAGGAAGGCGACCTCCATGGAGTGCTGGAGCACGTTCTGGGAGAAGCTGGTGCGGTAGTGCAACCGGCCGAGCAGGTTGATCAACTCGGGGTGGATGCCGTGCACGCCCACGTCGAAGGTGGCCTGCTCGCCGATCTCCTTGAGCTTGGTGTCCATCTCGCCCTCGACCTTGCGGACGATCTCCTCGATGCGGGCGGGGTGGATGCGGCCGTCGTGGATGAGACGCTCGAGCGCCTGCTTGGCCACCTCCCGCTTGAGCGGGCTGAAGGCGGACAGGACCACGGTTTCGGGCGTGTCGTCGATGATCAGGTCCACGCCGGTGGCCGCTTCCAGGGCGCGGATGTTGCGTCCCTCGCGGCCGATGATGCGGCCTTTCATGTCCTCGGAGGGCAGAGTCACGGCGGTCACGGTCTGCTCGCCGGCGTAGTCGCCCGCGTAGCGCTGCAGCGCCAGGGAGAGGACCTCCCTGGCCTTCTTGGAGGCGTTTTCCTTGGCCTCCATCTCGATGTTCCGGATCATCTTGGCGGCTTCGTGCCGGGTGCGGGACTCGATCTCCTTGAGCAGGCTCTCACGGGCCTCCTCCACGGTCAGGCCGGAGATCTCCTGGAGCTTGCGCTCGTGCTCGTCGGCCTTCAGGGTCAGGTCCTCCTCCAGTTCGCTCAGGTGCTTCTCCTGTTTGATGAGCTGCTTTTCCAGCTCGACCACCTGGGCTTCCTTGTCCGCGACCTTTTCCCGTTTGGCGTCGAGGCGCTCCTCCTTGGAGTGGAGGCGCTTCTCCTCGTTCTTGAGCTGGCTCTCGCGGTCCTTGAACTCGCGCTCCAGCTCCTTTTTCTGGTTGAAAATCTCATCCTGCGCCTGGAGGCGCGATTCCTTCTTCAGGGCCTCGCTCTCCTTGCGGGCCTCCTCCACGATGCGTTCCGCAAGCCCTTTGGAGTCGGATACCTTTTTGTCGGTGATGTATTTGAAAAGGATGATCCCGACGGCGAGGCCGAGGATCAATGCACCGCCGACCATGGCGATTTGGGGTAACATGTGGTTGCTCCTTTTTATGTTAACAGGCTTTTGAACAGGCGGCCTGTTTCCGCCGTGCCGCGTTGAAGAGCACGCAACAAAGACGCACTCTGCCCTGAAGGGAAGAGAGGAGGGTGGTTTCGGATATGGCTGTAGGGTGTATATCGCCGCCCGAAAGCGCCGGTCTTAGCCGGTCAGGCGGAGTTTTAAATCCCCGGGAAGCCGTGTTGCCTGTATGTTTTGAACCTGGCATGTCCAGGTGGGCATGACTCGCGCGCCTTCAGGCTTCCCGGCCGGACCGGGCCTGCTCACCAGCACACTGGAGTCGTCGCCCTTTTTCAGAGCATTGGCTCAATAACACTCCGGGCAATCACGCACGCCCCAGGGTAATTCCTTGCCGACCTCGGCCCCGTCCAGTTATCGGCCCGGGTCCGTTGAGGTCTTTTCCAAAATCTCTCCGATCTTCCCTTCCAGTCGCTTCAGCTTATCCTCGGCGACCAGATAATCGTCCGCCAGGCTCAGGAGCAGATAGGTGAGCAGCTTTTCCTTGCTGATGTCACCGGCCCCGGAAACAAGCTCCTTGTGCTTGTTCTCGATAAACGCCTGCGCGGCCTCGATACGGACGTTGTCCGCATCCGTCTTGAAGGATATCTCGAGTCCCATCAGGGTCAGCGTGTAGCGCGGCATCGTGATCCACTATCATTCCAACTCGGTTTCGATCTTCTCGAGCAGGGTGTCGATACGCGATTCGATGTCGGTACGCAGACGCCTCTCGGCCTCGGCCTCCTCCCTCAAGCGTTGATTCTCTTCTTTCAGTTCCGCAACTTTATTCAATAATCCGTTGAAACGCTCTTCAAGCTTGGCAACTAATTCCATATCTTTTATCTATGCTTTTTTCGGGTCCAAGGCAAGATTTCTTTCCACAGTTATTTAAAGGGTTTTCCACTGCATCACGAGTTTCTCTTCAGGCTCCGTTTCAGGTTGACCTGCTTGCCTCTGGCGATGCCGGTCTGATTGTCCGGCACGTCCTTGGTGATGGTGGATCCCGCCCCGATCAGGGCGTTGTCGCCAACGCTCACCGGAGCGACCAGGGCGGTGTTGGAGCCGATGAACGCGCCCGCGCCGATCCTGGTCGTGAATTTGTTTTTCCCGTCGTAGTTGCAGGTGATGGTTCCGGCCCCGATGTTGGCCCCGGCCCCGACCTCGGCGTCGCCGAGATAGGTCAGGTGGCTGGCCTTGGCGCCCTCGCCGAGGGTCGCCTTCTTCATCTCCACGAAATTGCCGATGCGCGCGTCCTTTTCGAGCCGTGCGCCGGGCCGCAGCCGGGAGTAGGGCCCCACGGTCACGCCTTCGCCCACCTCGGCCCCCTCGATGTGGTTGAATTCGCGGATCACGCAGCCGGGGGCGAAGGTCGCGTCGGTGATGTGGTTGTATGAGCCGAGCCGGGCTCCGGCGGCGACCCTTGACGCGCCGTAGATCTCGCAGTGGCCGAATATCTCGGCCCCGGGCTCGACCACGGCCCTGGGCCCGATGATCACGGTGCCGGGGTTGTGGATGAGCACGCCCCCGTCGAGGAGTTCGTCCACGATGCGTGCCCGCAGGGTGTTCTCGGCATTGATCAGCTCACGCGGGGAGTTGATGCCCATGAGCGAGACGTCGTTGCCCGCCTGGACGCCGTCCACGGACAAGCCCTTTTCCACGGCCAGTTCCACCAGGTCGGTGATGTAGTATTCGCCGGATTTGTTTCCGTTCTCCAGCTTGTGCAGGAGCGGGCCGATGGTCGCGACCTTGAGCAGGTAGATGCCCGCGTTGACCTCGCCGGTGACCGGTCCGTGCAGGGAGAAATCGTAGTCCTTGGCCTCGACGATGGCCCGGATTCGGCGCTCGGGGTCGCGGACCACGCGGCCGAACGCCCCGGTGTCGCGCGGGGTGATGGTCATGAAGGCCAGGTCGCAGCATCCCTGGGCGGCCACCAACCGGTCCAGGGCCTCGACCGTGACCAGCGGGGTGTCGCCGTTGATGACCAGGCAGTGGGTGGCCCCGGACTTTTCCACAGCCTCCCAGGCGACCTGCAGGGCGTGGCCCGTGCCGAGCTGTTCGGCCTGCGTGACGAAGCGGTCGGCCATGGCCGGGAAGGCCTTGGCCACGTTGTCGGCGTCGTGGCCGACAACGGTCAGGACGTTGTCCCGGACGATGGGCGCAAGGGCCTCGTACACGTAGAAAAGCATGGGCTCGTTCAGCAGTGTCTGCAACACTTTGGCCTTGGGCGAACGCATCCGCGTCCCCTTGCCGGCGGCCAGCACCAGGGCGGTCGTCTTGGTCTCGGGCATTCTGTTCTCCGTATTGGGTTCCTTGTACCGTTATGCCGGGGATAAATTACCCGCTCGCAAGGGAAAGAACAAGGCCCGTTTGCAAAATGAAGCCAAGTTGCCGGATGGTTTCGGCCCCCGGCCGCCCGTTCAGAAAAAACCGCCCGGTTCCCACCTGAAGAAAGCCAACGATCCATTCCCCCGTCACGCCCGCCATCCGCGAAGCGGCCACAAGAAGTTTAGGAAGGAAAGGAGGATGGGGGTCCGGGGAAGGGGGAAAGGAAAGCCCTTTTCAAAGGGTTTCCTTTCCCCCTTCCCCCGGTCTTCTAGTAGGCCAATCGGCCCAGGGATTTCATGATCAGGGTGCAGCCCATGGCGAACATGCCGGTCAGCCCCATGCCGCAGGAGAAGCCCGCCAGCAGGACCGGGGCGTAGTGCCGCCATTTGGTGCCGTATTTCTTCAGGAAATAGAAACGCCCGAGGAGCGCGCCCACGACCTCGAGGAGCATGCCGTGGGGCGTGGACTGGCCGAGCCCCCGGACCACGCCGTAGACCAGGAGCACGGGCAGGCCGAGGACGTTGAGCACGGAGTAGAGGATCAGCCCGAGCCCCAGGCCGGACAGGACAACCGGGCCGGACAACGCCTCGAAGAAGAGCGAGTTGCCGTCCAGGGTGGACGTCTGGAGCAGCAGGGAGTTCAGGGCCTGGAGGTGCCACAGTTCCTGGGCAAAGGGGTACTCGGGCGAGGGGATGGGCGCGAGCTGCCAGAGGAACTGGGAGAAGAGCAGTGAGGAGACCATGACGATGGGGAAGACCAGGATTTCGGCCTTGATGATCCCCCGCAGGCTGGTGCCGGTCAGCTCGATCTGGCGGAACTGGACCGTGGCCTCGCCGTAGTTGTGCACCGGGATGGGCGCGTACCAGATCTCCAGCCCGTGGTAGCCGAAGAACTTGGCCCCGGCGATGAACGAGAACTCGCGGACCATGGGCAGGGCCACGAACTGCCCGGCCACGCCCTCCATGCGCGCGGAGATGTACGAGATGACCGGGGTGTAGACGAAGCCGTAGAGGACGAAGAATATCCACGGGAAGTTCGGCACCAGCCACAGGCAAAACGCGATGTAGCACAGCGTGGAGAAGACGTAGATGGCGATGGACACCCAGAAGTTGATGTCCCCGCGCCCGGCGGGCGGGTTGAACAGGGCCGAGAAGTCCAGACCGCCGCTGGAGCTCCTGAATGATTTGACGACATAGTAGACGCCCACCGCGCCGATGGCCAGGCCAAGCCCGATGCCGAAACTCATGTAGAAGTCGAAATTGTTGGCGAAGACCGTCTCCACCGTGGCCATGCCCGGGTGCCAGCGGTGCAGGATGCCGTGGGCGTAGAGGATCGGGTTGGCCACGATGGTCACGATCAGCCCGAGCAGGCCGCCGATGACCGCCCAGAAGGGCAGGACCATGCCGATGAAGACCAGGCCGAGATCGAATTGTATGCCGGTGGCCACGGCGGGCAGAACGTCCTCGGTGTGCTGCGTCAGCTCGACCCACGGGATGGGTATGAGCCGGATGGGTTCGGTGAAGAGCAGCCCGGACAGGGCGGGCAGGAGCACGTAGAAGAAGCCGAAGGCCAGCCCGATGACCCCGCCGATGGAGAAGACCCGCCACTTCCAGCCGGTCTTCTTGTCCTCGGTGGACTCGGCCAGGGCCATGGTGCCCAGCGCGCCCACCGGGGCCATGGGGAAGGGCAGCTTCTCCACGTCCGAGGTGATCCGGTAGAGGGAGTAGCCCAGGCCGAAGTGGTCGATGCGCTGGACCAGCTGGGAGCCGACCAGGAGCAGGATGGGCACCAGCCAGTCGCGGTGCAGGAAGGTCCGCTCCAGGTAGGAGCCCGAGCCGAGCGCCGGGGCGACCCAGTGGGGGATGAACTCGGTCAGGCCGAGCATGCGCGCCGCGTCGGACTGGACCAGGTACTGGTTCCACAACAACCCCTGGAACGGCGAGGCCAGGGCCGCGCCAGCCATGTAGTAGAGCAGGAAGATTTCCTGTTCCTTCAGGTGGGTGTAGGAGCGCTTGGCGATCTCGGCGAACAGGATGATGGTCACCCAGCGGGCGGCCGGGCCGATGCCCTGGCCGATGACCAGCTGCAGGTACATGGAGCCGGGCATCATCAAAAAGCCGATGAAGATGGCCCCGACGATGGTCTTCCAGTCGAAGCCCTCCTCGAACTTCTCCGGCGGCTGCATCAGGTCGCGATATTCTTTCAGTTCCTTGTCGTCGTACATGCGTCAGGCTCCGTCAGGGGCTATCTGTACCGGTCGAGTATGGCGTTGAGGGTGCCGTCCCGCTTCATGGTCGTGATGCGGTCGTTGAAACGGTCGATATACTGCTCCCAGCCCCGTCCCCTGGGCAGCAGGAAGCGGTACCAGGCGCTGTCGAACGGGGTCTCGTCCATGCGGAAGCGCTCGGGATGCAGCTCCGGATAGTTGCGGAAGAGCCACAGGGTCTCGCTGCGGTTGACCAGGGCCGCGTCCACCCTGCTCCGGTCGAGCATCTCCAGCATGTTGTAGGGCGACCCGCAGTCGATGCGTATGATCTTTCCTTCCCGGAAAGACGGCTCCAGGGCGGGATAGACGAAATCCTCCATGGCGGCCACGCTCAGCCCCTCCAGGGAGGCCGGAGAAACGTAGCGCAGCGTGCTGCCCGCCCGGAAAAGCAGAATGTCCTCATTGAGCATGAGCGGGGCCGTCCAGAGGTAGCGGTCGGGATTCTCGGTCCATTCCCGGGCCGTGGGAAAGATGTCCACCTCGCCGTGTTCGAGCATGTCCCAGCCCCGGCGCTCGGGCAGGACCCGTACCTTGAGGGTCAGGCCTAGGGAAGGCGCGATTTCCCCGAGCATGTCCACTATCACGCCCTTGCCCTTCAATGCCGAATCGTTGATCTGATAGGGGGGCCAATTCTCGTTGGTTATGAACAGGACGAGATCGCGCGCGTGTCCCGCGCCTTCGGAGCAGAAAAACAACAGGCAGGCAAGGACCACGGCGGCTGGGCCGGAAGCGCGGCGCAGGCCGCCGGTACAACGGCGCGTCGCCCGCGTCTCCCCGCCGGACGGCGAGCCGGGCCCGTCCTGTCCGGTCTTTGCGGCAACTTGCCGGTATGGTATCGATTCCTTGTCGTACATACGTCCGTGCCTACTTATATCTGTCGAGTATGGCATTGAGGCTGCCGTCCTTTCTCATGGCGTGAAGGCGGCGGTTGAACTGTCCTACCATGGGCTCCCAGCCCCGGCCGCGGGGAAAGAGAAACCGGATAAGGGCCCGGTCCACAGGCTGGGCGTCGATGCGGAACCTGTGCGGCTCATGCTCCCTGCTCGTGCGGAATATCCACCGTATTTCCGTGTGGTTGACCAGCACGGCGTCGGCCCGGCCGCGGACCAGGAGTTCGAGCATGGCCTCGGGCGAGGTGGCGTCGATCCGCATGATCCGGCCCGGCCCGAAATGGCCTTCCAGGGTCGGGTAGACGAACCCCTTTATGCAGGCCACGGTCTTGCCGTAGAGGGATTCGGGCCCGCTGTATATCTGGGGGCTGCCCGCGCGGTAGATGAGCACGTCGTCATTGGGCATGAACGGGTCGGTCCACAGGAACCGGTCCGGGTTTCCGATCCACTCCCTGGCCGAGGCGTACACGTCCACCCCGCCGTGTTCGAGCATTTCCCAACCCCGCTTGTCGGGCAGCCGCATGCTGGTCACAGTGCAGTTCAGCGGGCCGGTCACGGCCCGGAGCACGTCCATGAGGATGCCGTTGCCCCGGCCCTCGGAGTCGTCGATGTAGTAGGGCGGCACGTCCGCGTAGGCGATGAACATGACCATGCTCCTCTCTTCGGCAGCGGTCGGGACGACGCCCGCCATGCCCGCGCTTTCGATGAGCAGGAGGCAGAGGGAGAGGGGGAGTATCTTCAGTATGGTTCGCATGGCTGGGCTCACGGCTACATGGGGAAGACGCTGTACGCCTGGCTGGAGAACATGCCGATGACGGCGTAGGCGCCGCCCATGAGGAAATCGCCGAGGATCAGGCCGATGAACAGGAACCGGACCTTGTTGTAAAGCCTAGTGCCGCCGTAGTGCAGGACCAGGTGGTTGCACAGCCAGCCCAGGAAGAACGGATACCACAGGATCTTCATGCCCGCCGAATAGGCCGCCAGATAGCCCAGGGGGTGCAGGGGCCACCAGGGCAGCTTGTAGTAGCAGTAGATGAGCACGAACATGACCAGCGCGCCGAAGCCCGCGTAGGTCAGCAGCCACTGGTTGGGCCCCACCGGCTGGTCGACCAGCCGCTGGGCGTTTTCAAAGTTGGCCAGCACGGTCTGGGTGGCCCAGTCCAGGCGCAGCTCGCGCAGCCCGTAGCGGTGGCCGAGGTAGAGCATGGTCGCGAACGCGGCGGCCAGGGCCAGGACCAGGGACAAGCCTATGGCCGCGAGCACCAGGCCGCGCCGGGCCGGGGCCGCGGACTCGCCTATCTTGGCCCCGTGGAACAGGGTCGGGGCCACGGCCTCGCGCACGTCCAGGAACAGGACTTTCTGCATGATCGCGGTGGCGGCCACGCCCGCCGAGCCGAGCACGCCCGTGCCGAACAGCCCCATGATCCCGTCGGACGGGGCCGCGGTCAGGGTGAAGTAGGGCAGGCCGCCCTGGCAGACCAGTCGGCTGATGACCAGCATGACCAGCATGAAGGCCACGGGCAGCAGGATGGCTCCGGCCCAGGGCAGGCCGAACCAGCGGCACCAGGCGATGAGGAAGAGCATGCCCAGGACCAGGCCGAGCAGCGGCCAGGCGGGCGGTCCCCATTCCTGGGGAGGCATGGCGCGGCCCGACCGGTTGATGGCCTCGCCGCCCTTGCAGACCGGCCGTGTCAGGCAGGACAGGGTCTCCTTGAGGTGGTGGCGGGCCAGCCAGACCAGGAAAATGAAGAACACGGCGTAGGAGCCGATGGTCTGCGCGCCCTCGGGCCGGGCCAGGTCGGGCCCGAGCGTGGTCCCGAGCGCGGCCTCGGGCAGCTGCCAGCCGAGCACGTAGAGCAGGCCGAAGAGCAGCCCGGCGGCCAGGTGGAAGAACCACATGGAAAAGGATATCTGCCGGGTGGTCAGGAAGGCGAAGCCCACGAAGGCCGGGATGAAATAGAGCTTCAGTTTGTAGAACCCGGAGAAGAGCCCGAACTTGGGGAAATAGGACCCGGCCAGGATCAGGGTCGGCAGCTGGGGTACGGACGGGTAGTAGAAGTGCAGGCCGTTGAGCAGGTGCAGGGCCCCGGTCAGGACCAGGCCGGTGAGCAGGAAGCGGTCGGTCCACCAGGAGGAGAATTGCCTCTGGTCCAGGGCCTCGCCCATGAGCATGGGCACGCGCAGCAGGGGGAAGTTGACCCGCTCGTTGACCACCCACTGGCGGCCGAACAGGGCGGTCAGGCAGATCATGACGAAATACGCGCCCAGGATGAACAGGGACCAGACGAGCAGCGGCGGCAGCCAGACCCCCCACGGGATGGACGAGAGGACCTGGAGCACGGACATGTCCCGGCCGCCCTTGAGCCCCTGGAAGAGCTGGCGCACGGCATCGGCCGAGTGCGGGAACCAGGAGTCGGGCAGCAGCGGGCCCAGGACCTCGGTCCAGCGGTAGGCGTCCTTGGCGTAGCGCTGGGGCGCGGTGATGTTGACGAAAAAGGTCTCGGTCAGCCCGGCGTAGCCGATGGCCGTGAACAGGGTCATCATCAGCCAGACGACCAGCAGCTCCACCCCGGACAGGACCGGCGGCCGCCTGGTCAGGCGCGCGGCGGCGGCGTCGAGGAGGAACAGCCAGGCCAGGATGAAGAACGGAGCCAGGGGGAAGTGCCCGCCGCCCAGCGGCACGCCGCCGAGGACCGCGTTGTTGTACGGGGTGTAGACGCACAGGACCAGGCCGAGGACGAGCCCGGTGGCCAGTGCGCGCAGCCTCAGTCGTCCGTTCATGCCCAGGCCTCCTCTGCTTCCTCGCGCTCCAGGCGCAGCCGTTCCTCTTCCAGGTCCTCGGCGTAGTGGTGCACGGCCTCCTCGTCCAGGGAGCGCCAGGCGAGCAGCTGCTTGCGCAGGTCGTTGATGAAATTGCGGTTGAGGTTCTCCCAGGCCGTGAGTTCGCCCGCCTCGCGGTCGATGAGCACCTTGATCTGCCTGAACCCCCTGTAGGTGTCCGACGGGCAGAAGACCAGCTTGACCTTCTGGCGCACGCCGAAGTCGAAGGGGGCCAGCCAGACGCGCAGGTCCATGGAGAAGCATAGGTCGTCGGTCAGGGGGATGTCCTGCCCCGCGCCGGAGGCCAGGCCCGAGGACGCTTCCTGCTCTTCCAGGTCCAGGAAGTTGCAGCGCATGTCGTCGGTGCAGAACGTCCCGTGGGACACGTCGTGGTGGGCCAGGTAGTATTGGCGCAGGAACCCGCCCGCGGACTTCATCTCGGCCATCTTGATCAGGAACGGCAGGATGACGGTCATGCGGTCGCCTTCGGCCTCGGGCATGGTCCAGGACTTGTTCACGTCCGGGATGGCGATGTTGGCCGCCACCCGCGCCGGGTAGATGGCCGAGACCAGGACCACGCCGATGACCAGGACCATGGCGGCCACGCCCGCGGTGGACGAGTAGTTGGCGGTCATGCCCGCCCACAGCGGCGTCCCGGCCAGGAAGGCGCTGGACGTCTGGGCCAGGACGTAGCCGACCACCACGGAGATGACCGCAAAGGCCAGGGATTCGGCGATGAACAGGAAGGCCACGTGCGGCGGGGCCAGCCCCACCGAGGTGTAGACCGCGATCTCGGGGCGGCGCTCGTAGACCGAACCGATCATGGTGTTGAGCACGATCAGGATGGAAATGGCCAGGGGGATCAGGATGTTGGCCACGCCCGAATAGTTGACCGCGTCCGAGGCGAAATAGAGGGAGGTCCCTTCGGACCCGCCCTTGAACAGGAGCAGGCCGAAACGGTCGCCCAGATCGTCGCTCACGCGGTGCCCGGCGTCCGGGTGCACGGCGATGCCCTTGAGCCGCCCGGCGGACAGGGCCAGCAGTTCCTCGGCCGGGATGACCACGGTTTCGAACCCGGGGATGTGCTGGTAGCGGGACTCGGTGGCCATGACGTCCTCGCCGTTCTCGATGGCCTCGGCCTCCACCTCGGAGAGCTGGGTGGCCGCCTGGTTGGGGAAGACGATGGGGGTCATGGGCTCGCCGTCCAGGTCCGGGTGGTCGCGCAGCCCCTCGTCGCCGAACACGCCGACCAGGGTCAGGGGCAGCCCCCAGAGAACGACCTTGTTCCGTTTCGGATCGTCCGGATCGGCCCCGATCCGCTCGGCCATGCGCTGGGGCAGCATGACGGCCATGCGCTCTCCCTCCCTGAACCAGCGTCCCTTGACCAGGATGCGGTCGAGCCCGCTGACCTGCGGCTCGCGCCAGGACAGGCCGATCAGGCCGCGCCCCTGGGCCTCCAGCCCGTCGCGGACCACCGGGATGAGCGGGGCGCGGGATTTGTCGGAAGTGAACCCGGTGTCGTACCAGACGCGCGGGGCCACGGCCCCGGTCCCGGCAAAGGCGTTGCGCATGACCGACAGGGCTTCCACCGGGATGTCCTGCCAGTTGAGGTACTTGACCATGAGCCCGTCGTAGGAGGCGTGGTCGTTGAACCGGGCCCATCCCGCTTGGCGCACGGACTTGACCGTGGTGAAGTTCATGATCGTGAAGGTCAGGATGACCAGCGTGGCGAAGGTCAGGAAGGTGCGCACCGGCCGCCGCTTCAGGTTGCCCACGCCGAGCACGAAGGCCGCGCCGAAGGCGGCCATGGGGCTGATGCCGGTCAGCTTGACGTGGGAGGAGCGCTTTTGCAGCTCGACCATCTCGCGCTCGAACCGGAAGAAGATGATCATCGAGACCAGCAGCGACAGGGCCAGGATGAAGAACGCCAGGATGACCACCAGCGGCGAATAGGTCAGCTGGAAGGCCGGGTGCACCAGGTAGATGATCCCGATGATCAGGACCAGGAAGCCGAGGAAGGCCCCGATCCGTTTTTTGATGTCCACGAACGAGAAGAAGAGCCGCTCCATGCAGTAGGCGAAGGGCACGAACAGGGCCACGTAGAAGAGCACTCCGAAGAGCACGTCGCGCTGGGTCTTGTCCACGTCGTTGTACACCCGGCTGGCCTTGGACAGGGAGGCGCGGGAGGCCTCGACGAACTTGTCCCACCGCCGGGCGTCCCGGTAGCGCACGGCGTCGGCCAGTTCCCGGTCGCCCGCCTTGCGCAGCAGGCGGATGCGGTCGTTGACGATGCCCTTGTCCTCGAGGTTGTCGATGCGCGGGCCGAGCAGGGCCCACATGTCGCGGGCCGCCCTGAATTCGGTCATGGGGATGACCGGCCATTTGCGGGCGATGTAGCCCAGCCCGTCGGGATGTTCCCCGTCCGCGTGGAGCAGCAGGACCTTCTTGTCCAGGACCGTGTCGGACAGGGTCAGCTTGACCGGGGTGTCCGGCTCGAGGAACAGGGTGCCCAGGGAGGACGAGCGGGTGTCCAGGCGGCTGTACCAGTAGCTCACGGGCGGGGCCTCGGTGCGGCCGTCGATGAGGGTCGGGCGGTACAGGTACTTGAAGGTCCGGGGGTCGAACATGTCGAACAGGGTGGTCTGGGTGCAGGCGAACAGGATCAGGTCCGTGGCCTGCACGGCCCGGGACAGCTTGACGCGGTAGGCGTCCTTGCCGGTTTTGGGCTTGTCGATGGCCCACTCGGCCAGGCCGGTCTCGTCGTTGAACCGGAAGGCCTCGATCACCGCCTTGTGGTAGCTGACCTTCTTGCCGGCCAGGCCGGGGATGCGGAAGTTGCCCTGGGTGTCGACCATGCCGTAGTTGCGCGTCTGCCACTGGAAGGCCAGGACGACCAGGCCGGTGCCCGGACGGTCCGGGAATATCTCGCCCTTGCGCAGGAGGTTGGCCCGTCCCTCCAGGGTGACGAAGTTGTTCTTGTCCCGCTTGCCCGCGTCCGCGATGGGCTGGTCGGTCAGGGCCGCGACCAGGGAGCGGACCAGCCGGAACTGGCGGGCCAGGAACTCGAAGTCCACGCGGCCGGGACGGTCGTAAGGGGTGCCCCAGGCCGGGCGCACGTCGTGGACCGTGGCCAGGGTGAAGCCGGGCAGCCCGGCCAGGGCCATGGGCTCGCCGCCCAACTCGGGCCGGTCGGGCAGATAGCTCTGCCAGGCGCGCTTGCCGGGCCTGAGCGTGTCGCGGAACAGCCTTGCCGTGGCCGGATCGGTCTGCTTCAGCCGTTCCACCGCGCCTTTCATGACCGTGTCCAGGGGCCGGAAGAAGCCGGTCCGGTTGACGTCGGGCTTGAGGTCCACGAGGAATCCCTGGCCGAATCCGCCCAGGCCGTCGCCGTGGGAGGAGAGGAACAGGGAGACGTGGGCCGCGATGCTGGTCTCGCCCAGGGCGTCGCGAACGGCCCGCGCCGAGGCGATGTCCCCGAGCTGGCCCGAACCGTCGGACAGCACCTGGGCGCGCAGCGTTTCGGCGGCGCGGAAGAACCGCCTGAGGACCACCCGTTCCTCGGGAGGCAGGGGATAGTCGTCCACCGTTGAGCTGATCCAGGTCAGCCGCTTCAGTCGAATGCGCTCGTCGGCCAGGGTCTGGATGCGCGTCTGGTCGGCTGTGCCCGTTTCGGCGCGCGCCCCTTCCGGCGGCCCGGCCAGCAGGCGTAGGCGCATGAGTTCGCCGGTGATGTCGTCCTCGCGGTTGCGGACCACGGCCTTGAGCGCCCGCTTGAGCAGGGCCGCGTCCGCCGGGTCGGCCAGGTTGGACGGGGAAAGGGGCTCGGGCGAACGCAGCAGGGTCAAAGCGCGTTCGGTGTCCTTGACCAGCCGCCTGAGCTCGTCGCGCCGCTCCTTGAGGTCCTTGCCCTTGGTCACCAGGGCCCAGGTGAATTCGCGCATGCCCGCCTGGGCCGAGGATTTGCCCGCCGTGGCCAGGAAGAGCACCGAGCGCTTGGGCCGGTGCGCGGCCAGGTCGGCGGCCAGGTCCATGAGCGCGGCCAGGGACGCGCCCTCGTCCGCGCCCGGGGAGTGGCCCTCCACCAGGGCGGTGGAGTCGTAGGGCGCCTCCACGATGACGGTCTGCGCGGCGAGCTCGGGGTCGGTCCCCGGGATGCGGCAGTAAATGTTCTCCAGCCGTTCGTTGCGCCACTTGCCCTTGGAGGTCAGGGAGACTTGGCCCAGTTCGCGTGGCCCGCCCGCTACAAGCTCCTCGCCGAACAGGGCCTCGGCCCGCTCGCGGGAAATCCAGAAGATGGGAAAGTCCACCGGGGTCAGCTCGAACTTGTCCTCGAAGCGGGCCCTCGGGGCCGCGCCGCCGTCGCCGCCCGCGCCCACGAAGACCAGGGCGCGCGCGCCGAGCATGGCCGCGTTGTTCCAGTTCTTGCCCGAGTCCATGTCCATGAGGACCACGGAGCCCTGGACCGGCAGGCCGTTGAAGCCGGCCACGCGCCCGTTTCCGGCGTAGAGCAGGGGGCCGTCGATGCCGGGCGGGGCCACGGCCCCGGGGGACAGGGCGTTGGCCCGCAGCTGGCGCAGGGGCTCCGCGTGCCCGGTGGCCGCGATTTTGAGGGCCGCGCCCTCCTGGACCTGCACGGGCAGGTGGAAGGACTGGCGGCCCATGGTTCCGTCCGGGAACAGCCGCTTGAATTCGTTCTCGACCATGTCCGCGGCCCGGGCCAGGCCCGGGCTGCCCGGCGAGCGGTCGCCCAGGGCGCTGAGCGAACGCAGGAGCGCCGCGCCGTCGGCCAGGGCCGGGCAGGCGGCCGCCAGGACCAGGCCAAGGGCCAGGACCACGGCCGCGGAAGCGGCGGAAGGATGCGGGCCGCGCCGGAGGATCATGGTCTACGCTCCGGGTTCCCTGTGGCCGGTCAGCTTTTCGCCGATGCCGCCGATGGAGATGTCCAGTTCCTCGCGCCGCTCAATGCGGTCCACCTGGCCGTCGCGCACCCAGACCACGCGGTCGGACACGTTGAGCATCTTGTAGTCGTGGGTGGCCGAGATGACCGTGACCCCGCGTTCCTGGGAGAGCATCTGCAACAATTCGATGATCTCCTCGCCCGTGGACAGGTCCAGATTGCCGGTGGGCTCGTCGGCCAGGACGATGGATGGGTCGTTGGCCAGAGAGCGGGCCACGGCCACGCGCTGCTGCTGGCCGCCGGACAGCTCCAGCGGCTTGTGCTGGAAGCGCTCGCCCAACCCGACCAGCTTGAGCAGTTCGATGCCCTTGTCCTGGGCGTCGTCCGCGTTCATGCCCGCGAACGTCATGGGCAGGGTGACGTTCTCCAGGGCGGTCATCACCGGGATGAGGTTGAAGGTCTGGAAGATGTAGCCGATCTTGCGGTTGCGCAACCAGGCCAGTTCGAAGGCGTCCAGCTGGGAGATGTCCACCTCGTCGATGAAGACCTTGCCTTCGGTGGGCTTGTCCAGGCCGCCGATCATGTTGAACAGGGTGGACTTGCCCGAGCCGGACGGCCCCATGATGGAGATGTATTCCCCGGCGAATATCTCGAGGTCCACGCCCTTGAGGGCCTCGAGCTCGACCTTGCCCATGGTGAAGGTCTTCTTCACGCCGATGACGCGGACGATGGTGCGTTTTTCGTCACTCATTCAAATATCCTCAATGTTCCGCCCGAATGGCCTTGATCGGGTCCATCCGCGCCGCCAGCCAGGCGGGGTAGAGCACGCCCAGCAGGCTCAGGCCGCAGCCCGCCAGGGTGGCCAGCCCCACGGAGCCGAGCAGGGAGACGGCCGGCAGGCTTGCCAGGGACGCGAAGCCGAAGCGCACGGCCCCGGTCAGCAGGGAAAACAGGCAGCCCAGGAGCGCGCCCGCGAACGCCCCGGCCAGCCCCTGCATGGCCGCTTCCATCAGAAACAGGCGCAGGATCATGGAATCCAGGGCGCCCAGGCATTTCATGACTCCGATCTCGGAGAACCGCTCGGTCACGGACATCAGCTGGGCGTTGACGATGCCCACGGTGCAGACCAGCAGGGACAGGATGACGATCCAGCGCTCCTTGGCCGACATGGCCAC
The DNA here is from genome assembly GCF_001874525.1 of Pseudodesulfovibrio hydrargyri. Taxonomy (NCBI): domain Bacteria; kingdom Pseudomonadati; phylum Thermodesulfobacteriota; class Desulfovibrionia; order Desulfovibrionales; family Desulfovibrionaceae; genus Pseudodesulfovibrio; species Pseudodesulfovibrio hydrargyri. Next base: position 1,473,414 of record NZ_LKAQ01000004.1, read on the forward strand.
GGCCCCCTGGGCCATGTCCACGTCGTAGCCCGCCAGGGACAGGGCCCGGGCCGCCTCCCGGCCGCCGTGCAGGAGCATGCCCGTGGCGATGTCCAGGTTGACCAGCACGAAACTCAGGAACGAGACGGCCAGTACCAGGCTGGACACCGTGATCATGGAGCGAAAAAAACGGACCTTCAGGCTCTTGTAGCTGATCTCGAGAGACTTCGAGAACGGCAGCGAGATGAGTCGTTCCGGTTTGTTCATGGACTTCCTTTCAGTTCGAACGTGCTGGATTCGTTCATTCTCATCATATCGATTCGGGCTGTCGGAAACAAGTGAAAACAGGAATCACTATACGGATATCACACATCCGTCGAAAAGGGGCCCGGCTCGCAGCGGTTAGTGCGCCACGCCCTTGATCACGACCAGGGTCAGGTCGTCCTCGCGCCCATCGGGCCCGGAGAATTCGACCACCCGTCCGCTGACGGCCGACAAAATCTCCCGCGCGCTCCCGTCCCGGTTGTCCCGGATGATCCGGCGCAACCGCTCGCGGCCGAACATGCTCCCGTCCGGGCCGCGCGCCTCCCATATTCCGTCCGTGGTGACGCACAGGATCCGGCCCGGCCCGGGCAGTTCCATGGACTGTTCGTGGTAGTCCCAGCCGGGCTCCACGCCGAGCGGAATATCCACGCCCTTGAGCTCGCTGAAAGAGTCCGTGGCCGGGTCGTACAGCTGCGCGGGCTGCTGGCCCGCGTTGACCCAGGTGAGGGTTCCCTCGGCCGGGTCCGCGACCATGAAGAACAGGGTCATGAACCGCCCGGTGTCGCCGATGTCGCGGCTCAGGTGCAGGTTGGCCCGGCGGATGCTCTCGGCGGCCGGGCCCGGCGTGGCCGCGTTCTGGCGGATGACGGCCCGGCCCGCGGTCATGAGCAGGGCCGCGCCGATGCCGTGGCCCGAGACGTCGCCCACGGCCACGGCCAGCCTGCCGCAGTTGTCCGGGTCGCATTCGATGAAGTCGAAGAAGTCGCCGCCGGTCTCGTCCGAGAACAGGCTTGCGCCCGCGATGTCCAGGCCGGGCATGGCCGGGGCCTCCTTGGGCAGGAAGTGCTGCTGGACCTCCTGGGCGATGCGCAGCCCCTCGCGCATGCGCACGCCCTCCCGCAGCCGGTCGATCATGGTGTTGGTGTGCCCGGCGATGACCCCCATCTCGTCGGACGTGGTCACGGGCACGCGCCGGGACAGGTCGCCCCGGCTGACGTTTTCCAGGACCCCGGTCTGGGTGTCCAGGACCATGCGCATGTTCCGGGCGTAGGAGACCACCAGGTTGACGAGCATGACCATGAGAAAGCCCATGACGAAGAGGATCTCCACCAGGACAGAGCGGCCGATCATGTCCAGGGTCTCGAGGTTCAGGTCCTGGGTGGCCAGCCAGCCGATGTCGCGGATGATGACCAGCAGGATGATGACCGTGCTCAGGATCATGACGAGCACGGCCACCACGGAGAATTTGCGGGTCATGGAGATGAGCCGGGAGGGCGGGGCGTAGCTGGCGTCGCCCGCCAGGGCGTTGCGGATGACCCGGCGCTCGCGGGCCAAGCCCAGGTCCAGCCCGGCGAAGAGCCCCACGGTGAAGAGACCCAGGACCAGCTTGAGGCCGCTGTCCTGGAGCGGGTAATGGTAGACGACGAAGAGGATGATTCCGGCCGCGACCCCGGCGGCGACGAACAGGCAGAGTTCCATTTGCAGCTGGCGCAGGGGGCGGCGCAACGGGCGGGCCCGCTCGACCATCCGGCGTTGGACGTAGGGCCGCACGCCCCAGGCCGCGGTCATGGGGATCAAAATGACCAATCCGAGCTCCCAGACCGGGAGCCAGGCCATGAACGGTCAGACCTGTCCGCCGTACACCGCGCCGCCGGCCACGGCCAGCGCGTAGTACAGGAACGGTCGCCATGCGGGCATGGCCGGTTCTGTTCGCATCCACCCTTCCCTGTTTGTCGCCTATTCCTTTGCCAATCGGCCTGATCTTGTTTAATCATAAGTGGTGAACACAGCGCGGACAAGCGTAAAAAAAACAAACGTAGGCGATAAATATGAGAAGAGCATGTTTCCTGCTTCTGGCCCTGGCGGCCCTCTTCGCGACGCCCGCCCTGGCCGCCGAGGGGTTCCCCACCTCCCTGGCCGGGTTCACCCTGGGCGATTCGGTGGAGCACTACGAGGACTATTGCCGCGAGGGGGAGGCCATCCCGGTGTCGGACGCGCCGTTTTTGTCCGAGTCCCTGATCAAGGCCGAGAACCTGCCGGGCGTGCGCGGCGGCAGTCTGGCCTTCGGCAACTGCGTGGGCGGCGACCGGCTGGTGCGCATCAAGCTCAAGTTCAACGACCACGGCCAGGGGCTGTTCAACCGGCTCTACGACCGCTACGAGGCGGATTTCGGCAAGCCGGACAAGTACCTGGGCGACACCTTCAAGAACGTCATCGCCTGGGAGTGGCGTTTCACGGACGGCAAGGGCGGGCGCATCTCGCTGGTGCTCATGTGGAGCCGCGACAAGGAAATCCGGCCCGGCGTGTCCATCAAGATGACCGACGAGTCTCTGATGGACGAGGAATACAAGTGCTACAAGGCCAAGCACGATGGGACCAAGGGCAAGATGGGCATGACCAGAATCGGTTCCCTGGACGCCTACGTGCCCCACTAGCATGGCCGATTTCGCCTGGAACGGCATCGGGCTGGCCGCGCCTTCCGGCTGGGAGCCCTCGGCCATCGAGCGCGACGGGCTCTTCCTGGCGGACGGTCTCGGCCCGGTCTGCGAATTGAAGTGGAACCGCGTGCAGGGCTCCTTCTCCTTTGACAAGCATCTCAGGAAACTGACCAAGGGCAACAAAGGGGCCGTGGTCCGCGCGGCGGACGCGGCCGAGATCCCGGAGGCCTGGGCGCGGGCCGTGGACCGGCTGGCCGAGTCCGGCTTACGGGCCAAAAGCTTTCTATGGAAGGCCGACGGGAGCCGGGGGCTGGGCGCGGCCCTGCACCATCCCGGCACCGGGCTGGCCTGCCTGATCCAGTTTTTCATCCGGGGCGAAGAGGACGAGCCCAGGGCCGCCGGTGTCCTGGCCACCCTGCGCGACCACACCGGGGGCAAGACCGTGCCGTGGGCCATGTTCGGTCTGGCCGCGCGGGTGCCCGCCGACTTCGCGCTGGACACCTTTTCGTTTAGGCCCGGCCACTACCGGGTGGCCTGGTGGCGGCCCGCCTCGGGCAAACGCGGCGGGCGCGCGGACACGGGCAAGGGGCCGGGCACGCATCTCGATTTCGAACGCTTCGCCCCGGCCTCGGTCCTGCTCAAGGGGACCACTCTGGAGGCGTGGTGCCGCGAAAGGCTGGCCCACGCGCCGCCCACGCTCGCGGCCATGGACAACGGCCCGGGCCGGGTCGATTGGCGGGGAACCGCCAGGACCTCGCTGTTGCGCAAGGCCCTGCGCCGGGAGATCAAGACCTGCGGCCGGGCCTGGACCCCGGACGAAGGCAACGCCGTGCTGGCGGTCACGGCCGAGGGCGTCGCGCCCCTAGCCGATTCCACGTTCAACGACATCTGCGGGAGCTTCACCCTTGTTCCGGAAGAAACGGCCTGAGCCGACCATATCCCGCGCCGAGGCCCTGCGCATGGTCCCGATGCGCAACGAGGCCGTGGCCGTCACCGAGCTGCCGGAGGGCCTGGTCCGGCTCGCCTATCCCCTGGCCGTCAAGCCGTGGTTCGGCCGGTTGGCCGACAAGGTCGGCCTGTGGGACGGCAGCCCCATGACCAAGACCGTGGAGCTCGACGAGATGGGCACATTCGTCTGGCGCCATATCGACGGCGAGCGGTCCGTGCGCGACATCGCCGAGGCGTTCGCCGAGACGTACCAGGTCCAGCCCCGGGAGTCGGAACTGGCGGTGACCGCGTTCATCAAGACGATCGGGCAGCGCGGAATAATCGGTCTGAAATAGAGCGGATTCCGAAGACGGGCCATCCGCCGGAATCAGGAATCCTTCAGGGGCGCGGGCAGTATCTCCACCTTCATCTCGGTGGCCGCCGCCTTGAGGAAGACGCGCATCTCGCGGGCCAGGTGCGGGCTGTAGCGGAGCAGGAGAATCCCCTTGAACTTGTTGACCACGGTGAACACGCCGAGGTTGTCGTAGCCTTCCAGCAGGAAGCGGAAGAGCCCGATGTCGCTCGGGTCGATGCGCACGTAGGTCCGCCCGGACCACTGCGGGGGAGGGGGGCAGACCCTTTTCCGGGGCCTGCGGCGGGACGGGGATGCCATGGAGGCTGTCTAGCCTCCACCGGATGAAAAGGCAAATGGGTTTTCGGGGGCCTTCTTTATCCTTTCAAAGCGAGCCGCAGGCCTACGAGGTCAAGTCCGCCTTGGCCAGGACCTCGATCAGCCGCCGGAGCATGTCCATGTCGTATGCGCTGCGCATGGACTTGATCCTTGCCAGGGCCTCGAACGGGGTCAACTTGCGGCCTTCCCGGCCGCGCGTCAGGGTGTCGTACTCGTTGCACAAAATGAGCGCCTTGACGTAGGAGGGCAGCATGTTGCCGGTGGACCCGGACGGGTAGCCCAGGCCGTCCTCGCGCTCGTGGTGGAAGAGGATGCACTGCAGCGTTTCCTGGGGCAGGGGCAGGGCCGAGCACACGCCCACGCCCAGGGCCGGATGGGACTTGACCAGGTCCCTGTCCGCCCGGCTCAGGGTATCGAATTTCTTGTTGAATATATCCTGGGGCAGCTCCAGCTTGCCGATGTCGTGGAGGATGGCCCCCATGCCCACGGCCACCAGCAGGTCCGAGTCCTCCTTCATGAACGAGCACAGGGTGGTCACTGTCAGGACCATGACCCCGATGCCGTGCTGGAATATCTCCTCGCCCTCGCGGATGAACCGGGAGAGTTCCTTGAGGGCGTCGTCCCGGGACAGGAAGCGCAACGAGTCGGCGATGAGCGAGCGGATGCGCTGGAAGCGGCGCTTGTCCACGGGCTTGGGCAGGGAGCGGTCGAACGCCTCGCGGGCCAGGGACACGGTGGCGTCGCTCCATATCCGGGCGCGCTCGCCCACCGGAATGGCCTCGTCGTCCATGAGATCGAGAATGTTTTCCTGCACGTAGCGGGTGAAATGGACGTAGTCCGCGGCCCGGACGTAGAGGTGGTCCACACCGAGCAGGCCGAGGCGCTGCTTGTGCTCGTCGGTGAACAGCTCGCCCTTTTCCGCGTACAGGACGAGCTTGCCGCCCTGTTTCAGGTACAGGGAAAAGCCGCCCACGCGGGAGGGGATGACCATGTAGGGCGAGACCTTGACCATGCCCTGGCCGTTGCCGTTGTTGGCTTTATGTTCGCCGTTTCCGGCGGAAGGGGTGTTGCCCATGCGTTCTCCTTGGGGAAGCCGTGGTCGGGCGAGGGGCGCGGGGTGTCGGAAGGAGCGTCGGCAACCCGGCTGCCTGCGTGAGGCCCGTGGCTTTCCGTCCCCGTCTCGCGACGGGTTTGGCAGTCTCTCTTAATTAGGGCCTATACGCGCTGCGTTGGGGGCTGTAAAGCTTCTGCAAAAGGGCGTCCGCGTACAGAGGAATCAGCCCAGGGAGCGGAGCAACCGGTAGACCTTGTTGGTGTGGTCCACGGCCTGGTTGCGCACGTACTGGCCCGTGAAGTCGAACTCGACCTCCGGGACGTTCACCAGGGACAGGACCACGTCGAATTCCATGGACTCGATCCGCTCGATGGCCGCGCAGGTGGCGTCCGGAGAGGCGAACAGCTCCTCGTCCCGGCTTTGGACGAATTCCAGGGTCTGCTCCATCCGTTCGATGATGTCGGACGGCACGGCCGTTTGGCGGCTGAACTCGGGCAGGGAGGCGGAGATGTCCCGGACCGTGCGGGCATGGAGCCGTTCGTCGTCCATGATGGCCGACAGAAGTTCGGCCGCCTCCGGGCTGTCCGGGCAGCGCTCCCGCAGCTCCGCGTAAAAGCCGAGGGCCGCGTCTTCCAGCCGCGCCACGAGATCGAGCAGCGCGCCGAGGGTGTTGGGTTCTGACATGGTGGACATATTGTCCGGGAAGCGGCGGCGCGTCAACCAGGGACGCGACTTTCGCCCCGGCCTCGATTGTTTCCTTCTTGGCGCTTGCCTTGCTTCCAGGAATGGTTACTCTCCCCCGATGAACACGACCGACTCCAAATCCATTCATATAGAAGGCGCCCGTCACCACAACCTCAAGGACCTGACCCTGGACATCCCCCGCGAAAAGCTGGTGGTGGTCTGCGGCCCGTCCGGGTCGGGCAAGTCCACGCTGGCGTTCGACATCGTCTATGCCGAGGGCCAGCGCCGCTACGTTGAATCGCTTTCCGCCTACGCGCGCCAGTTCCTGCCCCAGATGGACAAGCCGGACGTGGACAAGGTCGAGGGGCTCTCTCCGGCCATTTCCCTGGAGCAGCAGACCGCCACGCGCAACCCGCGCTCCACGGTGGGCACCGTGACCGAGGTCTACGACTTCCTGCGCGTGTTCTTCGCCCGGCTGGGCAAGTTCTACTGTCCGTCCTGCGGCAAGCCCATCGAGGCCCAGACCACGGACGAGATCGTTCAGACCGTCCTGGCCATGGAGCAGGGCACCAAGTTCATGCTCCTGGCCCCGCTGGTCGAGCACCAGAAGGGCACGCACAAGGACCTCTTCGCCAAGCTCAAGAAGGACGGCTTTGTGCGCGTGCGCGTGGGCGGCGAGCTGTACTCCCTGGACGAGGTGCCCGAGCTCGAGAAGAACAAGAAGCACACCATCGACCTGGTGGTGGACCGGCTGGTCATCAAGGACGGCATCAAGAAGCGGCTGGCCGACTCCGTGGAACTGGCCCTGGAAAAGGGCGACGAGCGCATGATCGTCTCGGTGGTCGGCGGCGACAACCCGGGCGACACCTTCATGTCCACCCTGTCCACCTGCCCGTCGTGCAAGATATCCATGCCGCGCCTGACCCCGCAGCTCTTTTCCTTCAACTCGCCCCAGGGGGCCTGCCCGACCTGCAACGGCATCGGTTCCGTGGAGTATTTCGAGCCCGACCTGATCGCGCCCAACAAGGGGTTGTCCCTCAACGAGGGCGGCGTGATCCCCTGGAACAACGCCACCCGCCAGCGCCAGTACGGGCCGCAGCTCAAGAAGCTCGGCCAGCGGCACGATTTCACCCTGGACACGCCCCTGGACCGGTTTTCGGACAAGGCCTGGGAGGCGCTCTTCTTCGGCGACCGGACCACGGGCTGGCCCGGCGTGGTGCCCATCCTGGAATACGGCCGCGAGCAGGCGGGCGTCTGGGACCACTGGACCGCCCGGTTCCAGCAGTCCAAACCATGTCCGTCCTGCGAAGGCGCGCGCCTCAAGCCCGAGGCCCTGGCCGTGCGCGTGGCCGACAAGAACATGGTCGAGTTCACCTCCATGTCCATCCAGCGCGCCCTGGAATGGCTCGAGGGCCTCGAATTCTCCGGCCACGACACGCTCATCTCCGAGCCGCTCCTCAAGGAGCTGACCCACCGCCTCGGGTTCATGGTCAACGTGGGGTTGGAATATCTGTCGCTGGGCCGGAACATGGCCACGCTCTCGGGCGGCGAGGCCCAGCGCATCCGCCTGGCCTCCCAGCTGGGCTCCGGCCTGGTCGGCGTGACCTACGTGCTCGACGAGCCGTCCATCGGCCTGCACCCGCGCGACAACCAGCGCCTGATCGACACCCTGCGCTCGCTGCAAAGGCGCGGCAACACCGTGCTCGTGGTCGAGCACGACGAGCCGACCATACGCGAGGCGGACCACGTCATCGAGATCGGTCCGTCCTCGGGCTGGCTCGGCGGCGAGATCGTCTTTCAGGGCCCGGTGGACCAGCTGCTCAAGGCCGATTCCCTGACCGGCAAGTACCTGCGCGGCGACCTGTTCATCGCTCCGCCTAAGACCCGTCGCAAACCCACGGGGCACATATCCCTCAAGAAGGTCCAGACCAACAACCTCAAGGACCTGGACGTGGACATCCCGCTCGGGGTCATGACCTGCGTGACCGGCGTGTCCGGCTCGGGCAAGTCGTCCCTGGTCATGGATTCCCTGTACAAGCACCTGCTCCTGCGCCAGGGCCAGAAGGCCAACGACCCCGGCAAGATCGGCGGCATCCAGGGGATCGACAAGATCGAGAAGGTCATCTCCATCGACCAGTCGCCCATCGGCCGCACCCCGCGCTCCAACCCGGCCACCTACACCAAGATATTCGACGAGATCCGCAAGATATTCGCCGGGGCCAAGGAGTCGCGCACGCGCGGCTACCAGCCGGGCCGGTTCTCCTTCAACGTCAAGGGCGGGCGCTGCGAGGCGTGCAAGGGCGACGGCCAGATCCGCGTCGAGATGCACTTTCTGCCCGACGTCTACGTGACCTGCGAAACCTGCAAGGGCAAGCGCTACAACGCCCAGACGCTGGAGGTCGAATACCGGGGCAAGAACATCGCCGACGTGCTCAACATGACCGTGCGCCAGGCGAGAGAGTTCTTCGCCAACCACCCGGCGCTCATGCGCAAGCTCGACGTGCTCGCCGACGTGGGGCTGGAATACGTCCGCCTCGGCCAGCCCGCCACCACCCTGTCCGGCGGCGAGGCCCAGCGCATCAAGATATCCCGCGAGTTGGGCAAGCGCTCCCTGCCCGGCGCGCTCTACATCCTGGACGAGCCCACCACCGGCCTGCACATGCACGAGGTAGGCAAACTCATCCGCGTGCTGCACCAGCTCGTGGACAAGAACGCCACGGTTATCGTCATCGAACACAACACCGACGTGATCATGGCCTCGGACCACGTCATCGACCTCGGCCCGGGCGGCGGCGAACACGGCGGCCGGATCGTGGCCTCCGGCACCCCCGAGGAGATCATCGCCAACCCCGAGTCGGTGACCGGCAAGTTCCTGGTGTAGGCTTCTTGTCGGACTGTTCTGCAACAGAAAACGGCCGCTCGCCCGGGAAGGGGGAGCGGCCGTTCTGCTTGAGTCGGTTGTATCGGGCGGCCGAGAGGGCTATTTGGATTCGGCGATCAAGCCCATGGACTCCTTGAGTTCCTTGACCACTTCCTCGGCGGCGTCCTCGAAAACGGTTTTCCAGGCCCCGACGGTAAAAGCGCCGCCGCCGTCAACGGTGTTCCTTGTCTTGATACTGCCTATGGTCTGTTGTTCCGGGTCCAGTACAGCGCTTGAGACCTCGACCTTGGTCGAGCCCACTCCGGGCATGAGCCAGCGGCCGAAAGCGTTGCCCGGCTCGTATCCCGTGACCGTGGGTTTGACGGCAAAGCTTCCCACGGAATTTTCCGCGTACAGGTTTTCCTCCCGCAGCTTGAGGATAAGCGCGTCGGTCATGGCCTTCCCTATGTCGATGGATTCCTCCTTTTCATCGAAGGTAAAGCCCGTGTCATCCTCTGCGGGCTCAACGCGGTATTTGGCGGAGGCAGGGATGGCCGTTTTCCCGGCCGAAAACTCCATGTCATGGCGATGCGTTCCGCACGCGCCGAGCAGAACGGCCAAGAGCAAGAGCGGGAGAAACTTCTTCATGAGAACTCCTGAGTTGGTTGGGAAATGGCGGGAAACGACTTCGAATAGGAAAGCCTTTTTCATAATTCTTAATATTAATCAAGACAGACGAGGCGGTGTCCAAATGAGCATTTGTTCCATATGATGCGGTCTTGCGGCACCGCAGCGCCACGGGCATCCCGGGCCGGCATGGCTTTCCGGCAAGGAAAAGCGGGACCGGCGGCTCCTTCTTTTCTTTTTCGGGAAACAAGTCTATATGTTCCGGCTCATCAACCCAAGCAGGAAGTTACCCCATGTTCATTCTCCATCTGACGTATGTGAAGCCCCTCTCCGAGATCGACCGGCTCATTCCGCCGCATGTCGAATATCTTGAAAAGCACTACGCCGCCGGGACGTTCCTGTTTTCCGGGAGGCGGGAGCCGCGCACGGGCGGGGTGATCATCGCCCGGGCCGGGTCGCGGGCCGAGGTGGAGGAGATTATCCAAGAGGACCCGTTCCTTATAGAGGGCGTGGCCGAGTACGAGATCGTGGAGTTCGTGCCGACCAAGACCGCGCCGGACTTAGGCGGCTACAAGGAATCGTAGGTCTTTTCCTACAGCGAACAGCGGGTGCGGCGGTTCGTCCTTCGGGATGGGCCGCCGCACTGTCTTGTCGGCCCGGCAGTGACGCTAGCGCCAGTAAATCCGCGTCTTGCGGCGGCCGAACTCGCGGGCCGCGCGGACGTCCCGGCCGAGGTAGATGTCGATGCGCCGCCGGTAGCGCCGGTTCATCTTGTCCAGGACCAGGTAGGGGCCGTCGAAGCCCTCGATCCAGACCTCGGTCCGGTTGTCCAGGCCGAGTTTTATCAGGTCGCGGGAGACCGCGATGGCCTTCATGCCGGGCTTGAGGCGATTGTTCCAGGCCGCGCGGTGCGGGTTGCCGTCGGTCTGGGCGCGGGTGGAGTTGTAGGCCGTGACCGTGACCTCCAGGCTGTTCCAGAAGGCCACCCGGTTGGGCTGGCTCATGGCGTAGCCGAGCAGGATGAGCAGGCAGGCGGCGAGCAGGGGGATGAGGACGCGCTTCATTGGCTTCTGTGTACCCGGACCCGGGCGATTGGGCAAGCCGGGCGGTCTTTGGCCGCGGACGGCAGCGGGAGGCGGCTTCCCTTTCCCGATTCGGCGGATTTGTGTTATGGTCCATGGCAATGAGAACCGTCCTGTTCCATAGGCCGCGTTTCGGGTCCGTGGCCCGTTTCGTCCTGTTCGCCGTCGCGGCGTGGTGCCTGTCGTCCGTGGCGCCGGGTCTTGCGCGCGGGCCGTACCGCATCGGCTACACCCCGAGCGCCCGGATTCACGTGGAGGCCAGGGACAGGCTGGAGGCGGCCTACGAGCGGGCCGGATTGGCGGTGGAGTTCGTGCCCCTGCCGCAGAAGCGGTCCCTGGTCCAGGCCGTGGACGGGGTCATCGACGGCGACGTCGGGCGCATCCCCGGCCTGGAAAGGAAGTTCCCCACCCTGGTGCGGGTGGACGTCAAGCTCTTGGACCTGGTCGGGGTGGCCTACGTGGTCAAGGGACAGCGGATGGGGGACTACCGGCCGGAATTGCTCGCGACCCTGCGGGCCGGGGCGGTGCGCGGCGTGCTCTGGGCCGAGAAGGTCATGGACGGGCACCGTCTGGAGCAGGTCAACAACTACGAGACCCTGTTCGGGATGCTCCTGGAGGGACGCATCGATCTGGCCCTGGCGAGCCGGCTCAGCGCCGAGGACGTCTTCCGCGCCGACAGGGCGCGCTACGCCCGGATTCGCGGACTGGACCCGCCCGTGTATCACGTGCCTTTCTACCACTACGTCAACATTGCGTGCGCGGACATCGTGCCGAGACTGGAAAAGGCCCTGCGCGAACTGCGCGCCGAGGGCCACTGGCGGGAGGATGACGGGAACTGACCGGCGCCGCGCACGGGCATCGCCAGGAACCCTTTGCCCGGTCCGGCGGATTCGTGGTACGGAATGCGGCAATGAGGTCCGTCCCGCACACCACGCCCCGTTTCGGCGCCATGACCGGATTCGTCCTGTCCGTCGCCGCCGTGGCCGCACTGTGCCTGGCGTTCGCGCTGTCGTGTCCGGCCCGGAGTCCGTACCGCATCGGCTACAATCCCGGCGCGCTGGTTTCCGTGGAGGCCAAAAATCGCTTGGCGGCGGTCTACGAACGGGCCGGGCTGCCGGTGGAGTTTGTGCCCATGCCCGAGAAGCGCTCGTTGTATCTGGCGGCGGAAGGGGCGCTGGACGGGGACGCCGGGCGCGTCGCCGGTCTGGAAAGCCGTTTCCCTGCCATGGTCCGGGTGAACGTCAAGCTCATGGATTTTTGCGGCGCGGCCTACGTGCTCGCGGGGCGGGATGATGTCGGCGGGTACCGCGAAGGGATGCTCAAGGGCATGAAGGTGGGCTCCCTGTACGGGATCGTCTGGGCCGACAAGATCATGAAGGGGCGTTTTCTGGAACAGGTCACGTCGTACGACGCCCTGTTCAGCATGCTCCTGGAGGGGCGCATCGACATCGTCCTGTGCAGCCGGAGCGGCGCGGAGAAAGCCATCGCCGCCCACCCCGGGCGGTATGGCGGCATCCGCCAGCTGGAGCCGCTCGTGTACCGGGAGCCGTTCTACCACTATCTCCACAGGAACAACGCGGACATCGTGCCGCGGTTGGAAAAGGCCCTGCGCGAACTGCACGCCGAGGAGCACTGGCGCGAGCTGGACGGCAATTAGCTAGCGGGACCGGCAATAATCCGCGAACAGCCGGAGCAGGGAGGCTGATTGCGGCGTGTCGCGCACCGTGTCCCGGATGGCGGCCACGTCGCGGCCCGCCGCTTCGAGGTCGGCCTCGCGGCGGCGGATGTATTCGCGGATGGCGGGCGCGTCGAACTCGGGGTGGAACTGCACGCCCCAGGCGGATTCGCCCACGCGGAAGGCCTGGTGCGGGTCGTGGGAGCCCGTGGCCACCAGCGTCGCGCCCTCGGGCAGCTTCAGCGCGGTCTGGGAGTGGGTCACATGGCCCGGGAAGACCTCGGGCAGCCCGCGAAACAGCGGGTCGTCCGCGGAGGCGCGGGTGCGGGTGATGTCCGCCGTGCCGATCTCCACCCCGCTCGGGTGGTAGTCGGCCCGGCCGCCCAGGGCGTCGGCCATGAGCTGGTGCCCGAAACAGATCCCCAGCACGGGCAGCCCGGCCCGGACCGCCCGGCGCACCCAGGCCGCCGCGTCCGTGATCCAGGGGAGCGCGTCCGTGACCATGTCGTGGGAGCCGGTGATCACCGCGCCCGCGTAGCCCGCCGGATCGGGCGGGAATTCCCCGGCCTGCGCGTTGACGCACTCCCACGAGCCGTCCGCAAGGGCCATGCCCCGCGCTGTCCAGTCCTCGAAATCACCGCGCTCGGCCGCGTAGTCGGCGAAGGTGCCGCCCACTTTCACAATCAGGAATTTATGCATTTTTGTCCTACGAAAATGTAGTTAATTGGCTATGCTAGAGTAATGATGTCCCAACCCGGATAGGGTGTCAATATCGCCTGTTCCGGCCGCCCAGGTCCGTGTCCAGGGTTGAACAGGCGCGCGGGTTTGGGCTACGCTGGGCCAGACCAATACAGGGAGCCGACCATGAAACCGATGCATATACGTCCACGCCCGTCGCGGCGGGAATTTCTCAGGGCCGGGGCAATGACCGTGGCCGCGGCCGGGCTGGCCGGGTGCGCCAAGAATCCGGTCACCGGCCAGAGCCAGTTCATGCTGGTCAGCGAGGAGCAGGAGATCAAGATGGACAAGGAGGCCTCGCCCCAGCAATTGTCCAACGACTACGGAACCACCCTGGACACCTCGCTGAACAAGTACGTGTCCGGCGTGGGACGGTCCCTGGCGGACGTCTCCCACCGGCCGCAGATGCCCTACAACTTCCACGTGGTCAACGCCAACTACGTCAACGCCTACGCCTTTCCCGGCGGGACCGTGGCCTGCACGCGCGGCATCCTGCTCAACGTGGACAACGAGGCCGAGATGGCCGCGCTGCTCGGCCACGAGATCGGCCACGTCAACGCGCGGCACACGGCCTCGCGCATGAGCTCGCAGATGGTCATCGGCGGGCTGAGCACCTTGGGCGGGGCGGCCATCGGGGCCAAGTACGGAGGTGCCTGGGGCACGGTGGCGGGCGGCCTGGGAGGTCTCGGGGCCGGGCTGCTCCTGGCCTCCTACAGCCGCGACGACGAGCGCCAGGCCGACGCCCTGGGCCTGGAATACATGACCCGCGCCGACTACAACCCCGAAGGCATGGTCGGGCTCATGGAGATGCTCAACGAGCAGCACTCGCGCGAGCCGAGCGCCATCGAGGTCATGTTCGCCACCCACCCCATGAGTTCCGAGCGGCTGGCCACGGCCCGCCAGGCCGTGAACAAGAAGTATTACGGGGCCAAGAAATACGCCTTCTACCGCGAGCGCTACATGGACAACACCGTGGACCTGCGCAAGCTCGGCCCGGCCATCCGGGACATGCAGGACGCGGAAAAGCTCGGCGGCGAGAAGAAGTACACCGAGGCCGAGGACAAGATGGGCCGGGCCCTGAAGCTGGCCCCCAACGACTATACCGGCCTGTTGCTTATGTCCAAGATCCTGATCACCCAGGAAAAATACGGCGCTGCCCTGCCCTATGCCGAGCACGCCAGCGAGGTCTACCCCGGCGAACCCCAGGCCAGCCAGGTGGCCGGCGTGCTCCAGCTCAAGGCCAAACAGTACGACAAGGCCCTGGCCAGCTTCGAGGCCTACGACAAGGCCCTGCCCGGCAACCCCTACGTGGGCTTCTACAAGGGATACGCCCAGGAAGGCCTGGACCATCGGCGAGAAGCGGCTGATTTGTATTATAAATTCCTGCAGAAGGTGAACAAGGGCGATCAGGCTCAACACGCATACAACCGCTTGGTTGAGTGGGGGTATGTGCGGTAGGCGGGGCGTGTTGGTTTTCTCCATCGGGGTTGCCGTCCCCTCTTGCTCAGAGGCTTTGGAAACAATGAGCCCTGCCGCCGGACGGTTGGTTGTCCGGCGGCAGGGCTTTTTTTCGTGGCAGTCGGATTCTACCGGGCTCCGGCTTCGAGGAACGCGAACGGTTTCGCCGGGGTGCCCAGCCGGGCGGCGTCGCCGGAAAACGGTTTGCCGTCGACCAGCAGGACGGAGCCTTGGGTCAGGCTGATTTTTTGCGTCGGGGCCTTGGGCGAGAAGTCGATCTCGGCCAGGGGAATCCAGACGAGGTAGGGGCTGCGCGGCGACTCGAAGTAGTAGACCTTGTTTTTCTGGTCCGAGACCGCGCGCCATTGCGTCGAGCTGATGTTGGGCTGGCCCGGCGTGGTGATGCCCAGGGGCACGGACACGTTGCGGATCACGCCGAACGCGCTGGCCAGCGCTTCGTTGATGTCGGCGGTTTGCGGGATCGCCTTGATGTAGAAGGAGGCCCGGACGAAGCGGTCGCTCGCCCGGTTGGTGCCGGGGAGCATGGTGGTCCCGCCGATGGCGTCCCAGTAGGCGGTCAGGGCGAGCTGCTGGTCGTAGGTGGGCGAGTTGGTCATGACCTGGCACCGGCGGCCGTGATGGATGACCAGGCGGCCGTCGAGGTATTCGAATATGGCCGAATCGCCGCTCGGGTCGGTGATCGACAGGTGCGCGGTCCCGGCGTGCCCGTCCGGGGTGCCGGGCGCGGCGATGTAGAACGCCGCCTTGCGCAGTTCCTCCACCGCCTCGGTCACGGTGGCGAAGCTGTCCAGGACGTATTGGCCCCAGGCCGCCAGGGACAGGGCCTTCTTGCCGGGGACCGGCTTTCCGTAATCGGATTCGGCCAGATAGAGGACGTTGGCCACCAGGCCGGCCTCGTTCATGCCGTCGATGGTGGTCAGGTCCCAGCCGGCCACGGTCACGCTGCCGTATTTCGACGTCCAGCGAAGGGAGTCGGCACCGGCGGCGCCGTCCCGTTCGATCCCCCGGGGATAGATCCAGAGGTTCGAGTGCTGCGAGCCCACCCAATCGTTCGAGCGGGTCGTTATGACGATGTTTCCGGGGCCGAGATAGGTGGCCCGGCTGCAGGCGGACGCCGCGCGCGGATGGGCCAGCAGAATCACTGCGAAGACCGCCAGCGCCGCCAACAGACCGAATGCGGGCAGGTTACTTGCCGTCAGAGTCATGGTATCAGCTCCTTGTTTGTCACAGTGCCGCATGGCTGCGGACTCTCGCATCCGGTGATCCGCATTCCCCGGGGCGGCGTCAGCCGCCGCACTTGGTGTAGGCGCAGGACTTGCACATGTGGCAGCCTTCCTCGAAGACCAGGGGCTCGCCGCATTCGGGGCAGAGCTCACGGTTGAGGGAGGCCACTTCGCCGTCCACGTGATCGCCGCTCAGGTAGCGGGACTCGAACACGTAGGCGATGGCGTCCGGGATGGACTTGACCAGGTGCTTTTTCATGAATTTCGGGTTTTCGCCGCCGATGCCCTTGAGCTGCTGGACGATCTCTCGGACTTCCACGCCGGAGCGCAGGGCCAGGGAGACCAGGCGGCCTATGGCCTCGGCCTTGGCCGTGATGGATCCGCCGGACTTGCCGATGGTGGCGAAGACCTCGAACGGCTTGTTGTTGACCTCGTTGACGGTCAGGAAGAGCATGCCCAGGCCGGTGGGAATCTTCTGGGTGAAGCCGTAGATGACGTCCGGACGGTCCTTGACGATGGACTTGCCCTTGGCGGCCTCCTCCTTTTTCTTTTCGGCGTCGCCGGTGCACAGGACCTGGGAGGTCTTGGATCCGTCGCGGTACACGGTCACGCCCTTGCAGCCGTACTCGTAGGCCTTCCAGTAGATGTCCCAGATGTCTTCCTTGGTCGCGGAACCCGGCAGGTTGACGGTCTTGGAGACCGCGTTGTCCGTGTACTTCTGGAAGGCGGCCTGCATCTTGAGGTGCCAGATGGGCTCCACGTCCATGGAGGTCACGAAGACCGAGCGCAGGTGCTCGGGCAGGTGGTCCATCTTCTTGATGGACCCGACCTTGGCGATCTCCTCCATGAGTTTGCCGGAAAAGGCGTCGGCATCCTTGAGGGCGGCCTCGAAATACGGGTTGGTCTCGACCAGCTTGTCGTTGTCCATGACGTTGCGCACGAAGCTGAGAGCGAAGAGCGGCTCCACGCCGGACGAGCAGCCCGCGATGATGGACAGGGTGCCGGTGGGCGCGATGGTCGTGGTCGTGGCGTTGCGGTACGGGCCCAGGTTGGCCGCGCCGAAGGTGGACTCGGGGTAGGTCGTGAACTGGCCGCGCTCGGCCGCCAGCTGCTTGGAGGCGCTGCGGGCCTCGGCCTGGACGAACTTCATGACCCGTTCGGCCATGTCCACGGCGGTCTGGGAGTTGTAGGGGATGTTCAGCTGGTAGAGCAGGTCGGCCCAGCCCATGACGCCCAGGCCGATCTTGCGGTTCTTGCGCACCGTGTCGGAGATCTGGGGCAGGGGGTAGACCGAGGCGTCGATGACGTTGTCCAGGAAGCGCACGGACAGGTGGATGATCCGCTTGAGTTCGTCCCAGTCGATCTCGGAGTCCTTGCCGTTCTTGCCCTTGGCAAAGCACAGGCCGAGGTTGATGGAGCCCAGGTTGCAGGCCTCGTAGGGCAGCAGGGGTTGTTCGCCGCACGGGTTGGTGGACTCGATCTCGCCCATCGCCGGGGTCGGGTTGTCGCGGTTGATGCGGTCCAGGAAGACGATGCCGGGATCGCCGGACTCCCAGGCCTTCTGGACCAGGATGTTGAAGACCTCGCGGGCGTTGAGCGTGCCCACGGCCTTGCCGGTGTTGGGCGCGATGAGCTCGAAGTCCGCCTTGTCGTGCACGGCCTGCATGAAGGCCTCGGTCAGGCCCACGGACAGGTTGAAGTTGTTCAGGTCGCCGTCACGCTCCTTGGCCTTGATGAACTCCATGATGTCCGGGTGGTCGATGCGCAGGATGCCCATGTTGGCCCCGCGCCGGGTGCCGCCCTGCTTGATCTGCTCGGTGGCGCAGTTGAAGATCTTGAGGAAGGACAGGGGGCCCGAGGCCACACCGCCGGTGGAGCCGACCACCGAGTCCTTGGCCCGCAGGCGGGAGAAGGCGAAGCCCGTGCCGCCGCCGGACTTGTGGATCATGGCCGCGTGTTTGACCGCGTCGAAGATGCCCTCGATGTCGTCCTCCACGGGCAGGACGAAGCAGGCGGCCAGCTGGCCGAGATCGGTGCCCGCGTTCATCAGGGTGGGGGAGTTGGGCAGGAAACGGTAGGAGGTCATCAGGTCGTAGAAATCCCGGGCCAGCTTGGCGGGCTTGGTGGTGGATTTTTCGTACTTTGCCTCTTCCTTCGCAATGGCCGAGGCCACCCTCCAGAACAGCTCCTTGACCGTCTCGTAGACCACCCCGTCGAGGTCCTTGCGCTGGTATCTGCGCTGCAAAACTATCTTTGCGTTTTCATTGACGATCGGGTCCGGAAGATTGGCGGGCATTTTGAGTTCTGGCATGAGTAGACCTTTGTAACTGATTAAAATACTTAAAAATTATTGATGGTCGCACCGGCGATGAATACTGGCGCTAGAGAATGTCTAGACTACAGAAACCGCCCTGAAAACGCCAGCCAAAATTCGGTTGGACGAACGAAAAACCGGGAACCCGCATGGTCCGTGAGTTCCCGGCCCAGGTGCTCATATGAGAATCAATACTATTTCAAAATTGTCTTGTCGGAGGGGACGATTTTGTCGCCGGTAGGGGCGGATGCGGCCAGGATTTTCTTCTCCGGGTTGGCGGTCTCGCGGTCATGGCCGTGTCGTGAGCCCCGGGACGGATCAGGGCCTCCGGCAACTTTTTTCCCCATAGGGGAAAAACGCGATTTACCTCCGTTTTTTTTTAGTCTATTGGCAAACCAGCGGTGCTGTACATCAATCATACTATAAAGTGAGCTTTTCCATGCGAATTTCCGAACGTCTGGCGAGGATCAAGCCGTCCGCGACTCTGGCGGTGAACACCAAGGCGCAGGAGCTGCAGGCCCAGGGACGCGAGATCGTCAGCCTGGCCGTGGGGCAGCCCGACTTCTGCACTCCCATCAACGTCTGCGAGGCGGCCAAGGCCGCCCTGGACGACGGCTTCACCCGCTACACCGCCGTGCCCGGCATCCCCGAGCTGCGCGAGGCCGTGGCCGGGTACTACGGCCGCTTCTACGGCGCCAAGGCCGGGGCGGCCAACGCCATCGTCTGCAACGGGGGCAAGCAGGTCCTGTACAACCTGCTCATGGCCCTGGTGAACCCCGGCGACGAGGTGCTCATCCCGGCCCCGTACTGGGTCAGCTACCCGGCCATGGTCCAGCTGGCCGACGGCGAGTCCGTGTTCGTGCCCACCTCCGCGGACGACGGCTACCTGGTCACCCTGGAAGGGCTGGAGGCCGCGCGCACGGACAGGACCAGGGTGCTCATCCTCAACTCGCCGTCCAACCCCACGGGCTGCTGCTACACCCAGGCCCAGATGGAGGCCATCGCCGAATGGGCGCGCAGGAACGGCATCTTCCTCATCTCGGACGAGGTCTACGACCGGCTGGTCTACGCCCCGTTCGAGCCCGCCTCCCTGGCCAAGACCTGGGAACTGTACCCAGAGACCATCGCCATCGTGGGCGCGCTGTCCAAGTCGTTCTGCATGACCGGCTGGCGCGTGGGCTACGCCCTGGCCCACGAGGATCTGGTCAAGGCCATGACCAAGATCCAGGGCCAATCCACGTCCAACATCAACTCCATCGCTCAGCGCGCGGCGGTGGCCGCCCTGAACGGCCCGTGGGAGGTCGTTGACGAGATGAAGCAGGCCTTTGTCGGCCGCCGCGACCTCGCCTATGAGATCATCACCGGCTGGGGCGCGCCCTGCCCCAAGCCCGACGGGGCGTTCTACCTCTTCCCCGTGCTGGACAAGTTCTACACAGCCGACGCCCCGGATTCGGCGGCCATGTGCACCAAGATCCTCGAAGAGGTCGGGGTGGCCCTGGTGCCGGGGTCCGCGTTCGGCGACGACAAGTGCATCCGCTTCTCGTACGCCGTGGATGATGAGGTGCTCAAGTCGGCCCTCGCCAAGGTCGGGTCTGTGCTGCTCGGGAAATAGCTTCGAGCACCACGGTCTCATCGAAATTGAGAGATAAGGAAGGCCGCCCCTTGGGGCGGCTTTCTTGTTTTGGAGAAAGATAAAGAAGGGAAGAGAAAAATGCGCGGTTGCACCGCTTAAGAGCCGCTGTGCGGGCTGCGCCCCGCACTCGCTCCATGCCCTCCCGGCGGGGTCCATTTTTTTGCTGGCCCAAAAAAATAGACGAAAAAAAGGGCCTGGGAGTGTGGCGCGGCCGCCCGGAGAACGGGAGGCAAGAAGCTGATCCGCTCGGGACGGCTCCCGAATCAAGGATCGCTGCGCTCGCGACGATTCGAAGAGCCGCCGCCCCTCGCGGTCAGCTTCTAACCCCGCGTTCAAGGGCTCGTTTGGGTGAAGGGAAGAGTGGTGGCGGGGCGCTGTATGACGAGCTACGGCGCGGAGTTGGGGAGAGCCGCTGTCGGACGTAGGCGTCCGAGGCGCTCCTTGGAAGCCTCTCTGCGTTCCTGCCCAGCCTTATGCCAAGCCAAACGCGGCAGGCCAATCCTCACAGTCGGAGGCTAGCAATCGGAAGCGGCCCCTAGAGCCCGTCTTGGCGGCGAAGCGAGGTCGGATCGAGTCTGCGCAGCAGACATCTATCCGGCCAGCGAAAGCCGCTACGGGCTCTTGGGTCCGCTTCCGCGCGTTCGCACCAAAGGCGCAGTTTTTGCTTCCTTTTTTCTGCGCCAGCAAAAAAGGAAGTCGCCGTAAAGGCGAAAAACAATGTGAGGAGGACAACCCAAAGCCCCGACGCGGATGCGCGGACATTCCCCCGAGTTCTTCAAGCCCGCCGCAGGCGACCTGCCACATCCCCTACGCGGATGCGCGGACGAACCAATGCGTCCCCACCTCCAAAAAACAGAACGGCGCACCATGCTTGAGCATGGTGCGCCGTCCTATCCCGATATGCCGGGACGGCGGGGCGTCCCGCCTTTTATTCGTACAGCTTGTCGAGCTCTTCGTAGACGTAGCGCATGTGCATCATCTTGGGGGAGCCGCCCATGGCCACCGCGAGCAATCCCGCGTCGATGATCTCGTCCTTGGTCGCGCCGTGGGTCACGGCGTTCTGCACGTGGAGCGAGATGCACATGTCGCACTGGGTCAGGATGGAGCAGGCGATCAGGATCAGGGACTGGTACTTGTCCTCGATGGCGCTGCCCTTCTTGATGGCGGCGGTGAACCCCTGGTACGCCTTGAAGACGTCGCGGCGGTTCTTGTTCATCTGGCGGAAGAGTTCGGTTGCCTTCTCTGCGGGTTCCGGCATGGCGGCCTCCTTTTGGTAGAGTCCGGTCCAGGAGAACGTCTCCTGGACCGGGCCTATGAGAGGGAGAGAGTCCCGATTGGGTTGCCCATTGGGTACATTCAAAAAATCAGGCTGTAAAGCGAAAAAAAAGAGAAAAAAATCAATTTTTGATGAATTTTGTTGCAAATTTTTTCACAAAGGCAACCGATTCCGCGTCTTGGAGCGGAAAAAAGCGCTTCGGCCTTGCCTTGGAAAAAAAGGAAGGGAGCTACTCTTCCTTGCCGTGGATCAGGGTGTACAGCGCGCCCTTGCGGTCCAGGAGCTCCTGGTATTCACCCTGCTCCACGATGCGGCCCGCCTTGAGGACCACGACCTTGTCGTAATAGGGCAGCATGTCCAGGCGGTGGATGACCGCCAGGACCGTGGACTTGCCCTTCCAGTTGGAGGTCAGGATGTTCTGCACCCGGGCCTGGGACTTGTTGTCCAGGGCGGCCGTGGCCTCGTCCAGGATGAGCACGGGCGGGACCTTGAGGAAGGTCCGGGCCAGGGCCACCTTCTGGCGCTGCCCGCCGGACAGGCGGTCGCCCATGGAGCCCACCTGGAAGTTCAGGCCCATCTCGACCACGGGTTCGAGCGCGCCCTGCATGATCAGGGCCTGCATGATCCGGTGGTTCAGCTCCTCCTCGGCCCCCTGGGCGTCGGTGCGCACGCGGCCGAACAGGATGTTGTCCTGGATGTTCAGGGCGTCGATGTACTTGTCGTGGGTGAAGAAGGTGAAGGCTCCCGGATAGCGTTCGGTGACCAGGTCCATGAAGTCCTGGCGGGAGCGGACCACGCGGTTGGCGAACCCCTTGTCCAGGACCACCTGCTTGTGGATGCCCGGGATGTAGCCCATGGCCAGCTTGAAGATCAGCGCCTGTTCCTGTTCGGACAGGGGCTCGCCCGAATCCAGCCGGTTGGCCACCTTCTGGTAGTCGCCGTACTCGGCCTCGGGGATGGGACAGTCCTTGAAGTCTTCGTGGGAGGGTTCCGGGCCGAGTTCGTCGGTGACCAGGCGGGCCAGTGTCTCGCCCAGGACGGTCAGGTGCGCGCTCAGCCCGTGGTCCTCCAGGAAGGCCTGGAACTGGGGGTGAACGTGCAGGTGTTCCTGGTCGAACATCTCCTCGTTGGCCGCGCCGAAGGCGATGTTCTCGGCCACGGTCATGTACCGGGAGTAGGACTCCATGTCGAAGAATTCGATGTGCTCGGCCACGTCCGCGTACATGCCCGCCTGGCCCTCCTGGAACTCCTTGCGCGAGGCCAGGATGGCCTCCTTGAGCACCTGGTTGTCGGCCCTGGGGTCTAGGCGGGAGCGCAGGGCGAAGGCCAGCACGTCGGTGAACAGCCCCACCTGCTGGGTGATCTTGATCAGCTCGTCCAGGTTCGTCTCGTCACCGCCCGGACAGTGCCCGCCCTGCATGGCCAGGGAGCGGCAGGAGTAGAGCAGGTTCTCCTTGACCGTGCCGTCGAAGATGAACGGGTGCTGGGCGACCATGCCCAGGTTGTAGGAGATGTCCTGCTTGGTCAGTTCCGAGACCTCGCGGCCGCCGAGCAGCACGCTGCCGCCCGTGTACTTGTAGAGCTGGGCCACGCACAGGGCCAGGGTGGACTTGCCCGAGCCCGAGAAGCCGACCAGGGCCACGTGCTCTCCGCCCTTGATCGTCAGGGAGACGTTGTCCAACAGGCGGACGTTGCCGCCGACCACGAAGGACAGGTTGCGGATCTCCACGTCGTTGTCCAGGTGGTAGGGCTCGCGCCCCTCGGCGACCTGCCTGAACTCGGCCGAGTGGTCGAAGGCGCGCATGATCTGCTTGTAGCGCACGGAACTGTCCTGGTAGACCTGCCAGAACTCCATGAGCTCCTTCCACGGGTCGTAGAGCTTTTCGTAGGCGGACAGGAAGGCCACGATGGCGCCCACGTCGAAGCGGCCCTGGATGGCGTACCAGCCGCCGATGAGGAAGAGGACGAACGGCCCGAGGCTCATGAAGAAGTTGTTCACGAACTTGATCCCGAACTTGATCCCGTTCTGCAGCACCGTGGCCTTGTAAAGCTTGTCCAGGACTTTGGAGAAACGCTGCTTTTCCAGCGGGATGGAGGCGTTGGAGTGGACCTCGTGCACGCCGGAGATGGCCTCGCCCACCAGCCCGGACAGCGCCTGGGTGTGTTTGATGCGGCGGCGGTTGGCCCGGCGGAAATATTTCTGGATGCGCGGCAGGATGAAGAGTTCGATCGGATAGATGGAAATGGAGATCAGCCCGATGGTCGGGTTCAGGTTGATCATGTATCCGGCCATGGCCAGGAAGGTCAGGACGTTGACCGCGGGCACGGCCACGGCCTGGCCGATGAAAGAGGCCACCGGGATGAACTCGGTGATCAGGTACGAGATGACGTTGCCGGGCGAGGTGCGGCGGTAGAACTGGACCGGCAGGGAGAGCAGGTGTTCGTAGAGCCGCTCGCGGATGGTCTTGAGCGCCCGTTCCCCGATGTGCACCTGCATCAGGTTGATGGCGAACTTGAGCACCCCGGCCAGGGTCACGGACCCGATGTACAGGGCGCAGTATCGCCACAGGGCCGGGACGTCCTTCATGCCGATGGCCTGGTTGATGATCCTTTTTTGCATTTCCAGCGGGACCACGCGCATGGCCACGGTGACCACGATGATGCCCACCACGGTCAATTGCAGCGGGACGCTCTTGTACAGGACCCAGGAATAGAGGGAGGTTTTGGTGATGCGTTTGTGTTCGTTGGGGTGCGGCATGGGTCATCCGTTTTTCGGGTTCGGAACAGTACGTCTATAAACGGTCCGAACCGGTTTTCCAAGCATTATAATGGAAATGCGCGCCCGGGCGGTGGACATTTGCCCCCTACCTGTGGTCAAAAAACAAGTGCGGCGCAACCGGCGGCGAGGTGCCCGGAAATAGGTATGAAGATATCCATCAGGTTCAAATTCTTTGCGGTGCTCCTGGCCTTCAGCCTGACGCCCATCTTCATATCGCGCGGGCTCATGAGCCGGGCCTCCCACGACGTGGCCGAAAAGACCGGCCGACAGACCCGGCACGAGCTTCTGGCCATCATGTCCGACGAGTTCGAATACACGGCCTCCACCCTGCTCAACCTGATGGAGCGCAGTGCCGAGGGTATGCGGCTGGCCACCATCGGCGTGGCCCACGAGGTGGACGGCGCCATGAACAGGACCCCGCCCGCAGGCGGCCCCGAGCCGTTCCTGGCCAACGACTTCGGCGATCCGGACCTGACCCCGCCCGATGCGGCCCGGCGGCAGGGCTATGCCAGGCGGACCATGGGCAACGGGCAGCAGTTCATCCAGGTCAGCTTCGACCACCCCACCTTCCACCTGCCCGCCCACGTGGACGAGCGGGCCGTCATGCCCGAGATGCGCCGCCTGCTCCAGGCCGCGTCCGGCATCGAGACCCTTTTCCGGAACCTGCCCAAGGCGCCGTTCTGGATCAACGTGGCTGTTGAGTCCGGGGTGATGATGACCTATCCCGGCCACGGCAGACTGCCGTTGCGCTACGACGCCCGCGACCAGGATTGGTACCTGGAGGCCCGGACGTCGGACGCCTGCCGGTGGTACCACACCGTGGACCCGGCCACCCGGTACATCGTCAACAAGGTGGCCTTTCCCCTGCGGGACGCGTCCGGCCGCTTCCTCGGGGCCGTGTCCATCGACATCCCGACCCATTCCATGATGCCCAACGAGCAGCTCGAGGCCCGCTGGGGCGGCGAGGTGCGCACCTTCCTGGTGGAGCGCATCCCCGAGGGGCAGCCCACGGACAAGGGGTTGCCCGTCCTGGTCCAACTGGAGCCCAACGAGCAGGGCCGCCGCCACTGGACGAGCACGGTCGAGCGGGAGTGGCTGACCTTTGACGAGCCCGTGGGCTACGAGATCCTGCTCCACGCCCTGGACACCCGCGCATCCGGCGTGGTGGACGTCTCGTTCAAGGGCGAGCCCTCCCTGTGCGCCTTCGCCTCCACCGCCACCGTGTCGTTCCTGGTCATCGCGCCCAAGACCGTTGTGGCCAAACTGCCCAACGAGGTCGCCGCCACCCTGCGGAATCTGTTCACCGAGATGCGCTTCCTGTCCCTTGTCGTCTCCGGGGCCATGCTGCTCATCACCGGGTTCATCGCCTGGTTCGGTTCGCGGGCCATCACCAAGCCCATGTTCAGCATCGTTGCGGCGGCCCAGCGGCTGACCCAGGGGGATTTCAGCGCACGCATCGACCACCGCACCGGCGACGAGCGGGACGAGCTCATCCGGTCCATCAACGACATGGGGCCCAAGCTCAAGGAGCTCATGCACCTGAACCGGGACATGGAGGTGGCCCAGGAGGTCCAGCGGCTGCTGCTGCCGAGCGCGGAGCCCGAGCTGGCCGGGTTCGACATCTCGGGCGGCATCCTCTACTGCGACAAGACCGGCGGCGACTACTACGATTTCCTGCAGGTCTGCCGCGGGGAGCCCGCCTGTCTGGCCGTGGTCGTGGGCGACGTGGCCGGTCACGGCCTGCCCTCGGCCCTGGTCATGGCCGCGGCCAGGGGCCAGCTGCACACCCTGTCCGACATCGAGATGGCCCCGCACGAGCGGATGGGCGCCATCAACCGGGTGCTCGCGCGCGATCTGGACGGCACCGGGCGGTTCCTGACCCTGTTCTATCTGCAACTGCATGCGGACTCGGACCGGGTGCAATGGGTCCGGGCCGGGCATGACCCGGCCATCCGCTACAATCCGTCCACGGACGAGTTCGGCGAACTGCGCGGCGAGGGGCTGCCCGTTGGCGTGGACGAGAACTACGCCTACGAGACCGGCGAGACCGGGATTGCGGAGGGCGAAGTCCTGGTCATGGCCACGGACGGGGTTTGGGAGGCGCACAATCTCGAAGGTGAAATGTTTGGCAAGAAGAGAATGCTTGCCATCATCAGGGAGAACGCCCATAAAAGTGCAAAGGACATCCGCCTGGCCCTGGTGGCCGAGGTGGAGGCCTTCCAGGGCAACGGCCAGGAGGACGACATCGCCGTCGTCGTGGTCAAGAAGGGTACAGGCGATACGTCCATGGCTCGGCATTCCATCTCCTTTCGCATGACCAACAAGGAAAACTGCTTCAAGCGCTTTCACCCCAAGGTGGAGGCCTTCGGGGCGCTGCACGGCCTGCACCCCAAGATCGTCTTCCACCTCACCCTGGTTCTGGACGAGTTGATCACCAACATCATTTCCTATGGTTACGCCGACTTCGACGAGCATCCCATCGACGTGACCATCGCCCTTCACGGCGACGAACTGACCATTTGCGTGGAGGACGACTCCGAGCCCTTCAACATCCTGGAGGCCCCGGAGCCGGAACTGGGCCTGCCCCTGGACCAGCGCGCCAGGCCCGTGGGCGGCCTGGGCATCCACCTGGTCAAGAACATGGTGCACGGCATCCATTACAAGCGGGAAAACGGCAAGAACATACTGACCCTGCACAAGAACATCAGCAAGACCCACTGCCCGGTGCAGGGCTAGGGAGCATACGGAGGGAGACAATGGCATTGAATCAGATCGACGAAGGCGGGGTGGTCATCCTTGCCGTGGACGGCAATCTGGACGGCGAGGGCACCCAGGCCCTGGAGGAGAAGGTCCTGAGCCTGCTCGAGAACGGCACCACCAAGCTGTTGTTCGACTTTTCCGGGCTGGACTACATCAACAGTTCCGGGCTGCGCGTCCTGGTCCTGGCCTACCAGCGGTTGAAGAAGAATTCCGGCCTGGTGGCCATCTGCGGCGTCAAGGACTACATCCAGGAGGTCTTCGAGGTCTCCGGATACGACAAGATATTTCCACTCTATTCCTCCCGCGCCGATGCGCTTGGGGGATTGTAGACCGCGGTCGGCTCTGCCCCACGGATAACTCTGGGGAGCAAAAAGCGTATGTAGGCCCCGCCATTGTTTGGCGGGGCCTTTTTGTGTCTTTCCTTGGGACTTGGTGCGGTCCGCCCCGCCCCGCGAAGCGGCGATAAAAAGTTTGGGAAAAGGAGGGGATGGGGGTCCGGGGCCTCTTATCCCCCGGTCCGTTCGTTGTCGAGCAGGGCCTTTTTCCTGTCCAGCCCCCAGCGGTAGCCCGCCAGATCGCCGGACTTGCGCAGGACGCGGTGGCAGGGGACAGCCACGGCCAGGGGGTTGGCGGCGCAGGCCGCGGCCACGGCCCGGACGGCCTCGGGGTTGCCGAGGGCGCGGGCAACGTCGGTGTAGGTCCGGGTCTCGCCCGCCGGGATGCGCGCAAGCTCCCGCCAGACGCGCTGCTGGAAGGCGGTGCCCCGGATGTCCAGGGGCAGGTCCAGCCCCTGGTCCGGGTGGCGGACAAAGGCGGCCACCTCTCTGAGCAGCGGGGCGAGTTCGTCCTGGGCGTCGCGCAGGTCCGCCTCGGGGAAGCGCTCGCGCAGGGCGTGGATCAGCTCCTCACGTCCGTCGCCGAACTCGATGGCGCAGACGCCTTGGTCGGTGAACCCGGCCAGGACCGGGCCGAGGAAGCTCTCGGCCGTGGCGAAGCGGATGGTCAATCCCTTGCCGCCCTTGCGGTAGACGGCGGGCGACATGCCCAGGGTCCGGCCCGCGTGCTCGTAGAATCGGCTCGGCGCGCCGAAGCCCGCCGCATAGATGGCCTCGGTCACGGATTGCCCTTGGGCCAGGGCGTCGCGGACCCGCTCGTCGCGCACGGCCCGGGCGTATTCCTTGGGCGTGATTCCGGCGCGGCTCTTGAACAGGCGCTGGAAGTGGGACGGGCTCAAGCCCGCGTCCCGGGCCAGATGCTCCAGGGACGGGGGGGGATCGCCCTCGGCCAGGGCGCGTTCGATGGCCCGGCAGGCGGCCGCCACGCGGCCCGAGTCCACGTTTCCATGGGCCGGGTCGTCCGGGCGGCAGCGCTTGCACGGCCGGTAACCCGCCTGCTCGGCCTGGGCCGGGGTGTCGAATAAGCGCACGTTTTCAGGATTGGGCGAGCGGGACGGGCAGCCGGGGCGGCAGTACACGCCGGTGGTGGCGACCGCATAGACGAACCCCGAGGCCGTGGCGTCGCGGTCCAGGACCGCCCGGAGGCGGTGATCATATGGCGTTTGTCGTGAGGTCATGGTCACAAGATACCCGCACGGGCCCGGTAAAACCATCCGTTTCTTGCGCCGCAATCCGGAGTTTCTCCGGGGGCAACAAAAAACCCGCCCGTCCACAACGGACGGGCGGGCCTGTATGGCTGGTGAGGCTGGCCTTTAGAAGCTGTAGCCGAGCGCGGCGCGCATCTCCGCGGGGATGACGGCATCCTGGCCGGGCTCAAGAGCCTTCCAGGGAGCGCCGGCGTCCTTGCGGGAGGCCTTCACTTCCTCGAGGTCGAACCCGTAGCGGGGCACATCGAACTGCTGGCCCGGATAGATCAGATCGGGATTCTTGATCTTGTCGCGGTTGGCCTTGTAGATCATGGGCCACATGAAGGGATCGTTGTACACGTGCTTGTACTCGGAGATCCACCACAGGCACTCGCCCTTGGTCACGGTATGGGTCACGGGCAGCGCGTCGTACTCGGCCTTGTACACGGCCATGGGATCGACGGGCGTCGCGGGCTGTTCGACGACGACTTCCTTTTCCTCGACCACAACCACTTCGGGTTCGGTCTGGACTTTCTTGGAACAACCCCAGGCGAACACGACGCACAGGGAAATTGCCAGTAAAATCAGCTTCTTCATTGAAGGCCTCCTCAAATGAAACTCAGGTTACAATTTCCAGCGAAACGCTGGTTCATGTGTGTACTCTATTCGCCCAATTATCAATAATTTTCTTTTCTTGCAACACCATTTTGCTGGCCGGGTTTTGCTTGATCGCCTCGTCCACGGCCTGGGCCGCCTCGTCCACCCATCCGCCCAGGCGCAGGGACTGGCTGGCCAGGATGTACATGCGCTCGGGCTCGTGGCCGTAGATGGCGAAGACCAACCCCGCGTATTCGCTCGCGAACACGGCCCGGACCAGCTCGTTCTGGGAAAAAATATACCGCGCAAGCAGGACGTTGTCACTGTAGCGGCGCAGGTAGTAGGGGAGCAGCTGGCGGCACTTGGCGATGATGAACCGGATGCGGTCGATCTCGCGGCGCATGGACTCCTCGGTCTGGTTGAGGACCTGGAAGAGCTGCTCGGTGACGTCCTTTTCCGAGGCGTTCAGGTCGCCCTCGTAGAGGCGGTGGAACCACGGCGCGTAGTTCTGCTTCTGGTAGGCGTCCTCCTTGAGCTTCAGGGTCTCGTGGAAGATGTAGCCCAGGGCCCAGTCCAGGAACTGGCCGCCCAGCTGGGCGTGCGGGTCGTTGCGGAAGACGTGGTGGGCCGTGTCCTTCATGCGCCACAGGAGCCCCTTGTTCATCTCGCTGCCGACCAGGTCCTTGACCACGTCGAACTCGACGGTGCCGTCCTCGTCGAAGCGGACGAACTGCTTCTCCAACTGGTCGCAGGCCTGGCAGAAGAACTTGAACAGGTCCCGGACGAACTCCGGGTGCTTGGCCTGTATCCATGCTTTCGACATGCTGACTGTCTCCGTGGTTTGCGCGGTGCCTAGGCGTGGAAGATGACGTCCACGCGCGCGCCGCCCTCTTCGGCGTTGCTCAAATCCATCTCCGCGCCGTGGCTCTCGAAGATGGTCGAGACCAGGGCCAGCCCCAGGCCGGTCCCGGTGTCCTTGGTGGTGAAGAACGGGTCGCGCACCTGGTCAAGGTGCTCGGGCGCGAAGCCCGGCCCGGTGTCCACAAGGGTCACGTGCAGCCCCTCCTCGCCGCGCGCCGCCCGGATGGACAGTTCGCCCGGTCCGTTCATGGCCTGCAGGGAGTTGGCCACCAGGTTGTAGAAGGCGCGGTAGAGCAGGTCCTTGTCCCCCTTGGTGCTCATGTCGCCCTCGAACTCGCGGTCCACGGTCACGCCGAGTTTCTCGCACTCGGGCTCCATGAACACGGCCACCTGGTCGAGGATGGACTTGACGTCCACGTCGTGCATGGCCGGTTTCTTGGGCCGGGCGTAGTCCAGAAACTCGGTGACCGTGCGCGACAGCCGCTTGGCCTCCTCGTGCAGGGCCTCGAGGATGCGCACGTTGGAGTTGTTTTCCTTCCTGGCCTTTTTCAGGATCAGCTCGGAACTGGAGCAGATGATCCCCAGCGGGTTGCGGATCTCGTGGGCCACGCCCGCGACCATGCGGCCCATGCCGGCCAGCTTCTCCTGCTGCTGCAGTTCGAAGATGAGCCGCTCCTTTTCGCGCAGCTGCCTGTTGGACAGCCGCTCGGCCCGGCGCAGCACGGTCAGGACCAGGAAGAAGAGGACCAGGGAGGTGACCAGGGAAAAGGCGATGATCAGCCGTTCGAAGTTCAGGGTGGCCAGGTAGTCGGCGGTGATGTCCTGCTGGAACTCCAGGATGCCCATGATCGGGTTGGCCTCCATGTCGGTCAGGCTGCGCTCGACCCGCAGGGGGTAGTAGGCGCGCAGGACCATGGAGCCGGGATCGAGGTCGACCCGAAACAGGGAGGCCACCTTGGAGACCTTGGACAGGATCTCCGCGCTGAAGTCTTCGGTCTCCCAGGTCTTGTTGACCATATAGTCCGCGTTGCCGTCGTCGCCCACCTCGTCCTTGTTCAGGGAGTAGGTGATGTTCCCTTCGCGGTCGTAGATGCGAAGGCTGGAGACGTGGAAACTGTGGATGGTTGAGCGGACCACCTTGTCCATGGCGCCCGCCTGGTCCTCGTTGCGCAGCCGGATGGCCCCGAAATTCAGCACCGTGGGGATGACGAAGCGGGTGAACAGCTGGTGGCTGACGTTCTCGGCCAGGAGCAGGGCGAAGGCCTCCTGCTTTTCGAGCAGGGTCTGTTCCGCGTACTTGGATATGAAAAGGGAAAGCAGCAGGCTGAAGCTCAGGATGATGACCAGCAGGGTCCAGGAGATGACCCGGACGAACTGGAGCGGACTGCTGCCTTCCTCGCGATTATTCGGCAATGACTCAGAACTCCCGTAAATCTCGTTGTGCGGTCAAAAATACGTTCAGGTCCGCCTTCTCGTCGGCCAGCCCGTCCGCGTCCATGCGCGCCTTGGCCAGCCGCTTGCCCAATTCCACGGCGGGCTGGTCCAGGGGGTTGATGCCCATGAGCCAGCCGGTCAGGATGGTGGCCGCGCCGAGCAGTCCGATGAGCTTGCCCGCCTGTTTCGGCCCGTCAGCGCCCACCTGGATTTCCACCAGGGGCACGCCGCTTGAGGACAGGGCCATGCGCGTGCCGAGCCCTTCGGCCTGGATCAGCTCGCCGAAATCCTTGCCCCGGACATAGGCGAACTGGTCGGGCAGGTCGGCCGGGAACTTCGGTCCGGCGGGCAGGGACGGGCAGGTCAGGAACAGGCACGCCTTGTTGCGCACGCCGTCCATGAACATCTGGTTCACCGAATGCTGGTCGGTCACGCCCACGGCGGGCACGGGCTGGCTGCCCTTGCCTTCCTTGCCGAGGGATTCGGCCCACAGCTGGGCGAACCAGTCCCCGAAGCTGGCCCACAAGGGGATATAGGCGAAAAAGATCATCTCCGTAAAGCCCTTGTCCATGAGCGCCGCGCCCCAGGCGGCCAGGCGGAAGGCCTGTGTCCCGGCCAGGGTCTCGCCGCTTAGGGCCGGGTCGGCCAGCACGTCGGCCACCTCGCGCGCGCCGGCCAGGAGGGCGTCGGTGTCCATGCCCAGGAACAGGGCCGGGATCAGCCCCACGGCCGAGAGCACGGAGTAGCGTCCGCCGAGGTTGTCGGGCACGGGCAGCGCCCTGATGCCGAAGGCGTCTACCTCGCCGCGCAGGAAGCCCTGCTTCTCGTCGGTGACCAGGAGCATGTGTTTGGCCCACTCGTCGCCGAGCCGCTCCTTCATCCACTCCTTGATGATGAAATACTGGCCCACGGTCTCGATGGTCCCGCCGGACTTGGAGACCGTGACCACCACGGTCTTCTCGGGCGGAAGCTTGGCCATGAACGCGGTAAGCGCGTAGGCGTCCACGTTGTCCGCGATCCACAACCACTTGCCCCGGTGGCCGGGCCGGTCCTGTTCGGGATGGAAGGCCTTTTGCAGGGCGCGGGCGCCCAGGGCCGAGCCGCCGATGCCGAGCAGGAGCATGTGGTCGAAGCCGTCGAGGTACCCCTTGAGCCCGGCCAGTTGTTTTTTCAGTTCGGCCGCGTAGGGCATGGTCAGGAAGGGCAGCCTGCCCGCCCCGGTTTCCTCGCGCAGGCGCGCGGCCATGTCGCCGGCCTTGTCTTCGTAGGTCGCCATATCCAGTTGGTCGAGGTCCGCGTTGGTCCAGTCGAGAATGTCAGCCATGTCTTCCTCCATATTGAGGTCGGTGTTCGCCGCGCTCAAGCGTGTTCCGGCACGCTCCCGCGCGTGCCGGTGCGGCGTGTGTCCGTGCGCGTGGGGCACGGTTTGGCAGAGGGTATCACTATTCTGGTGAAAATGTCATGCGCGTCAGCGCTTGCCGAAGAGCAGCCGCTGCAGGTCGGCCAGGGTCGGGGCCGTGCCCGAGTGGCAGACCGGGCCGTGGCCCAGCCGCGCGGCCTGTTTGAGGCGCACGTCGTGGGCCGCCACCGGGCGCACCTGGCCGTTCAGGTCGATCTCGCCCCAGAAGACCGAGGCCTCGGGCAAAGGCTGGTCGTAGAAGGACGACATGATCGCGGCCACCACGGCCAGGTCCAGGCCGGGATCCCTGGAGGCCAGCCCGCCGGTGATCTTGGCGTAGATGTCGTGGCCGCTCAGGTTCAGCCGCAGCCGCTTTTCGAGCACGGCCAGGAGCAGGTTCAGCCGGTTGGTGTCGAAACCGAGGGCCGTGCGCCTGGGGATGGTCAGAAAGGACTTGGACACCAGGGCCTGGACCTCCACGGCGAATGGACGCTGTCCGTCCACGGCCAGGGCCATGGCCGTGCCGGACAGGGACGGGTCCCGCGCGCCCAGGAAAAAGGTCGCCGGGTCCTCGACCACCTCCAGTCCCTGTTCCTTCATGGTGAAGACGATCAACTCGTCGCTGGGCCCGAACCGGTTTTTGAGCACGCGCAGGATGCGCGAGAAATGTTTGCGGTCGCCCTCCAGGTACAGGACCGTGTCGACCATGTGCTCGAGCAGCTTGGGCCCGGCGATCTGGCCGTCCTTGGTCACGTGGCCCACCAGGATGAGGGTGGTCCCGCACTTCTTGGTCTTTTCCACCAGTTCGCTGGACACGGCGCGCACCTGGCTGACCGAGCCGGGGATGCCTTCGGCCAGGGGAGAGGCCAGGGTCTGGACCGAGTCCACGATGAGCAGTTCCGGCGGGTTGGGCCCTTCGAGCACGGCCAGTCCGTCCTCGACCTTGTTGGTGGCCATGGCCAGCAGGCCGGGCCCGAGCAGGCCGAGTCTGCCCGCCCTGGACTTGAGCTGGGCCAGGGATTCCTCGCCGGACAGGTAGACCGCCGTGTGCCCGAGCCGCGCCTGGCTGCCCGCCAGCTGCAACAGCAGGGTGGACTTGCCGATGCCCGGCTCGCCGCCCACCAGGATGGCCGCGCCGGGCACCAGCCCCTTGCCGAGCAGGTGGTCCAGGGAAGGCAGCCCGGACGGCCGGGCTCCGAGGTGTTCGCTCTCCAGGTCCTCCAGGAGCTGGGGCGTGGACTGGGACGCGGCCGCGCCCACCGGGACCGAGGTCTTCTTCGACACGGTCACGGCCTCCAGGGTGTTCCATTCCTTGCACGACGGGCACTGGCCTTGCCAGCGGGGGGACTGCGCGCCGCAGGCGGCGCACCTGTAAGTTTCCTTGGTTTTCATTTCTTGAGTATCCCGCCATTTGCGGGCAAAAGTCCAGTCCGGGAATGAGGCTGCACAATTAATGCGTTGACGGCGGCCGGGCCGGGCTGTATTGCCATTGATCGGCGGATCAATCTAAATGAAAGACATCAGGCAATCCTTTCTGTCCGGGGCGCGCGACTCCATTCCCATCCTGCTCGGCATGGTGCCCTTCGGGCTCATCTGCGGCGCGGTCAGCGCGGGCGGGGGCATGTCCCTGTGGGGGGCGCTCGGCTTCACCTGGGCCATCAACGCGGGGGCCAGCCAGCTGGCGGCCCTGCAGCTCATGGAGCATCACGCCTCCCTGGCCGTGGTCGTGCTCACCGGGCTGGTCATCAACCTGCGCTTCTTCATGTACTCGGCATCCATCGCTCCCCACCTGAGGACCATGTCCCTGCCGGGCCGGGCCCTGCTCGGGTTCATCCTGTCGGACCAGGCCTATGCCCTGTCCATCGCCCGTTTCCACCGGGAGGACGGCGCGGAGATCGACAAGCCGTTCTATTACCTCGGCGTGGGTCTGGCCATCTGGGCCTCCTACTCCGTCGGGGCCGTACTCGGGGCTTCCGTGGGCGCCTTCATTCCGCCCGCCTGGGACCTGGGCTTCGCCGTGCCCCTGACCTTCATCGCCGTGGTCGTGCCCGCCATCAAGGACCGGCCCACGGCCCTGGCCGCCGTGGCCGCCGGGACCGTGGCCTTCCTCGCCGACGGACTGCCCTACAACCTCGGGCTCATGGCCGGGGCCGTGACCGGCATCCTCCTGGGGTACGCCGCCGAAAGGAGGCTCTCCCGTGACTGATACGGCAGGCTTCTGGGTGGTGGGCGCGCTGCTCGGACTGGGCACGTTCCTGATCCGCTTCTCCTTCATCCTCATCGTGGACAAGGTCACGTTCCCCGAGGCCGTGATCCGCATGCTGCGCTTCATCCCGGCCTCGGTCCTGCCCGCCATCATCGTGCCCGCCGTGCTGCTGCACGGCACGGACGGCGGCCCGGTCTCCCTGGCCCGTCCGGTGGCCGCCCTGGTGGCCGTCCTGGCGGCCTGGAAGACCCGCAGCATTCTGGCGACCATCCTCAGCGGGATGGGGACGCTCTGGCTTCTGCGGGCCGTGCTGTAAAAACCGCCTGGCGGCGTTCTCCTCCATCCGGCATTCGCCCCCCTGATCGGTCCTCGCGGCTGAAGAATCCGGGACGTCCATTCCTTCTCGAAAATAATGTGCATTGCATATTGGGGGGCGTAATTTGGATGCATGATAGAAAGACCGACAATTTTTCGTCCTCTCGGGCTGTTGGCGGCCGTCCTCGTTTTCGCGGCGGTTCTGGGCGCTGCCGCGCCGTGCTCGGCCAAGGACAGGCTCTTCGTCATCGTGGCCAAATCGGAGTCGGACCGGAATTTCGTCCGGGTCTACAATGCGGCCAAAACCGAGGCCGAGGCGCACGGCGACCGCATGATCCTGACCGGCGGCAAGGACAAGGCCCATTTCCGCCGTCAGAACGAGGCCATACGGGAAGTGATGCGCCAAGAGCCGGACGGGCTGGCCGTCTCGGTCCTGCACAGCGAATTTTTGGCCGAGAATTCCTTCAAGGTGGTGCACGCGGCGGGCATCCCGGTGGTCACCTTCGATTCGGACTTTGCCGAACCCTATCTCTCCCTGCGCGCCGGGTACATAGGCGTGGACAACGTGGAGCTGGGCCGGGAACTGGCCCGGCAGGCGCAGAAGATCCGGCCCCGGGGCGGCATGGTCGCCATCATGACCGGCGGGCTGGACGACACCAACCTGAACGACCGCATCCGGGGAGTGCGCGATCAACTGGGCCTCGGCCTGTCCGGCTCGGGATGGACCCTGCTCGCCCGGTCGCCCATCCCGTGTAGGGACAACTACGACCAGGCGCTGGGCCAGCTGGAGGTCCTGCTCGACGACCCTGAGGTGAGCGTCATCATCTCCGTGGGTTGGTGGGCGCAGATGGCCAACGGCTATGAGGGGCTGGTCGGACGCTACCGGCGCTCCCTCAGCCGGGGCGAGAAGGTCCTGGTCTTCGCCGGGGCGCATCCCCGGCAGCGGGAACTCTTCGCGAAAAAGCTGGGCCACGTGAACATCGGCCTGGATTTCGAGGAGATGGGGCGGCTGGCCTACCGGTATCTGGCCAGGCTGGCCGACGGCGGGACCATCCCGAAGGTGACCTACACGCCCATGGACGTCCTCAGCCAGGACTGTCTCTACGCCCCGGCCAGGTAGGACTACACGTCCAGGCCCTGTTTCTTGTATTCGTTGAGCTTGTTGCGCAGGGTGCGCACGGAGATGCCCAGGAGCTCGGCCGCGCGGGTGCGGTTGCCGGTGGTCTCTTCCAGGCTTTTGAGGATGAGCCGCTTTTCCATCTCGTGCAGGGGCATGACCGACATGGCCTCGTCCGGGGTGGAAGGGGGCGCGGCCTCGCAGGCGGCCTGCTGGTCCGCGTCGATGGCGGACAGGTCGTCCGGGGTCCACTGCTCGTCGCCCATGAGGAAGTGGCGGGGCCGGATGGGGCCCTGGCCCGCCAGGAGCACGGCCCGTTCCATGAGGTTCTGCAACTCGCGCACGTTGCCGGGCCAGTCGTAGTCCATGAGCCATTTTCTGGCCTCGTCCGTGAAGGCGAGCCTGGCCAGCCCGTAGGCGGCGGTGAACTTGTTGGTGAAGAATTCGGCCAGCAGGAGCACGTCGTCGCCCCGGTCCTTGAGCGCGGGCAGGGCCAGGGGGATGACGTTCAGCCGGTAGTAGAGGTCCTGGCGGAACTTGCCTTCCTTGACCGTGTCCTCGATGCGCCGGTTGGTGGTGGCCAGGACGCGCACGTCCACCTTGACCGTGTCCACGCCGCCCACGCGGTCGAACTCGGACTCCTGCAGGACGCGCAGCAACTTGGCCTGCAGGCCCAGGTCCATCTCGGTGATTTCGTCCAGCAGGATGGTCCCGCCGTCGGCCAGTTCGAACTTGCCGAGCTTGCGTTGGATGGCCCCGGTGAACGCGCCCTTTTCATGGCCGAAGAGCTCGCTCTCCAGCAGGTGCTCGGGCAGGGCCGCGCAGTTGATGGCCACAAAGGGCCGGTCCGCGCGGTCGGAGTTGTGGTGCAGATAGCGGGCGAACATCTCCTTGCCGGTGCCGGACTCGCCGGAGATGAGCACGGTCGCCTTGGACCCGGCCACCTGCTTGGCCAGGGCGAGCACGCGCAGCACCGCGGTGTGGCGGCCGATGATCTGGAATCTGCCCTGGGGCGAGCCGTTGCCCGCGGGCGCGGCGTGCGCCTTGGGCGGGCAGGTTTCGGGTTCGGGTTCCGGCTTGGGTTGGTCCTCGGGCAGGACCAGCTGGATTTTTTCCCAGGCCAGGGGCTCGATCCAGTAGTCGCGCGCTCCGAGTTCGAGGAATTCCGTGGCCTGTTCGGCGTTGCCCGAGGCCGAGAAGATGACCACGGGCGGGAAGCCCGGGGTCTCGGCCCCCTTGGCCAGGAACGCCCTGGCGTCGAACCCCTGCAATCGCGGACGGCAGAAGACCAGGCAGGGCCGGGATTTCTTGATGAACCCGAGCGCCCCGTTGAGGTTGTCGGCCAACCCCGCCTGCAACCCGGCCTTCTGCAAGGTGGGAAAGATGGCGGTCACGGACTGCGGCTCCGCGATGAAAAGGACAGTTCTTGCCGTCATGGTCATTTCTATTAGCGGTATCTCGGAGAGTTTACAAGGGGTTCGCACACTTGCCGCGCGGGCCTGGCTTGTGCCTTCCTTTCTTGCCCAGGTCCCGCCCATCTGCTACTTCTCGGAAGCCTGAGCGCAAACGAGAAAAAACGATGAGCATATCCATACCCGTCCTTTGCTACCACAACGTGTCCGACGTGAACGGGCACACGCCCGAAATGTTTCGCGAGCACCTCGACGCCATGGCCGACGCGGGCTGGCGGACCATCACGGCCCGCGATCTGCTGGCCGTGACGCGCGGGGAGATGAAGCCTCCGAAAAAGTCCCTGGTCCTGACCTTCGACGACGGCCACGTGTCCAACTGGACCACCGTGGTTCCGGAGCTGGAAAAGCGGAACATGACCGGGACCTTTTTCGCCCTCACGGACTTCACCGCGCCCGGTGGGGCGCGCGCGCCAGAGACCGCGCCCGGGATGCTGCCCATGAAGCGGGCCTTCCGGGCCGCCTTCGTGGACAACGACTTTTCCCAGTTCATCAACGAAGCCGAAATCAGGGCCATGCTCGACAAGGGCATGGAGGTCTTCGCCCACGGCTGCCGCCATCAGGCGGCCTTCAGGAGCCTCGCGCCGGACGGACGGCTCGGGGACGGGATAACCCACTGGGGCGGCTGGTCCATCTACCCCGGGCACGACGACTTCTGGCCGACCTTCAAGCCGGGCAGCGGATACGTCTACGACGGATTCTGGCCCCGCTTCGAGCAAGGGGAGAGCCCGCGCTTCGTCAAGCGAACCGAGGCCGAACGCCGCGAATTCTGCCGTCGGGACTTCAGGCGGAGCATGGAGCGCATCCGGGAATTGAACGGCTATGATGAGCAGCTCTTCTGCTGGCCGTGGGGCCAGTTCGATCCGGTCAGCGAGGCCGAGCTCAAGGACGCGGGGTTCGCCGGGGCCTTCACCCTGGAACGGAGCGCCAACACACGGGGCACGGACCCGTTCCGGCTCAACCGCCTCGGCGTGGCCGCCAAGAAGGACGGCAGGTGGGTGCAGACCCGGCTGCGCATGTACGGCGCAACCGCATCGGCCCGGGTATTTTTCAAGAAGTTCCACAAGAAGCCGGAAGTATCCTCCGTGCTCTACGCCACGGACTCCAACAAGCTGTCCGGCGGCAGCCGCCAGATGGTCAACAACGTCAAGGCCATGGCCGACATGGGGTTGAAGGTCTACGCCCTGGTCACCCCGGACACGGCCATCAACGGGGCCCTCGAACCGCTGAAGGGCGAGAACGTGGAGGTCCTCCATTTCGACGGCTTCAGCCGGTACGCGGAGGCCGGGAAGTTTCTCAAGGCGCTGATCGAGGAAAAGGGCATCGACGTGGTCCACACCTTCCACAACCGGGCGTACAAGATGGGTGTGCTGGCCCGGCTGCTGGGCGCGAAGTTCAGGCTGTTCATCAACCGGGGGGTCATCTCCAGGCCCAACGCCGTGTTTTTCCTGTGGACCGCGCTGTCCGACGGGGTCATCGCCAACTCGGCCCAGTGCGCCGAGGTCATGCGCCGGTACTGGGTGCGCGGCAAGCGTCTCAACGTGGTCTACAACGCCTATGCCGGGCCGGATTTCGGCGAGCCGAAGCCGCGCAGGAAGCGGGGCACGCGCTACATCTACGTGGGCAACTCCGTGGACATCAAGGGGTTCGACGTCTTTCTCAAGGCCGCCGACCGCCTCTGCGAAGGCGGGGCGCGGGACCTGGAATTCGTGGGCGTGGGCGTGCCCGACAACAAGCTCTCGAAATTCGACGATGTCTTCACCCCGGTGGTCCGCGAGCGCTACCGCAACGCGGGCGAGATTCCCCACGCCGAGGTCCTGGACGAACTGCGCTTCGCCGACGTCCTGGTCGTCTCCTCGCGCAAGGAGAGCCTGCCCAACGCCCTGCTCGAGGGGTTCGATTTCGGCCTGCCCGCCGTGTGCACCCGCGTGGGCGGCATCCCCGAGGTGGTCCGCGACAACGTCGACGGCTTTCTCTGCGCGTCCGGGGACGCGGACTGCCTGGCCGAAAAGATGCGCCTGCTGGCCGAGGACCCGCCAAAGCGGTTCGCCCTGGGACTGGCGGGCCGCCGATTGGTGCGTACCCTGCTCACGCCCGAGGCCAAGGGGCGCAACCTGATGCGCGTGTACATGGGCGAGCGGCTGTACGAGCCCCTGCCCGTGGAGGACATGGCCGTGCCCGACCCGGCCGCCGGATTCTTCGACGAACCCTCCGGAAACCAGGAGGAACTTCCCCATGAGCACGGACCGCGCTGACGCCCCGGCCGCCTTCTGGCGCGCCCTGCCCGAAGACCTCAAGGCGCTGCTGCGCCTGGGCTTCATGGGCAAGGCCCATCTGCTCGACGTGGCCGCCCGCTGCCTGCGCCCGGGCCGGTCGGACCTTGCGGAGGTAGCCGGGGACGCCCTGAACATCCTGGCCGCCGACCATCCGCTGGACGGCGGGCTGGCCGCCGAACTGCTGGCCGCCGAACCGGCCGCCACGCTCCTGGCCCCCGACACCGTTGCCCGGCTGCGCGTCCTGGCCGCCCATTGGGTGCGCCCGGCCGACATGGCGCCGCTGCTTGATCTCCTGAACGGACGCGACTTCGCGCGGACCCGCGCCTTCCTGGATCAAGCCGTGCGCGACGAGCCCGGCAATCTGTTCTGGCGCGAGCAGGCCGTGACCACGGGCACGGTGGAGAACGACCCGGACTTCGTCTTCGCCTGCCTGAAAGCTTCGGCCCCCGAAGCGGCCGCCCCGGTCCTGGCCGCCGCCGAAGAGTGCACCCGGACCCTTTTTTTCCCGCCCGAACCTCCCGCCCCGGAGGAGCTGCTGGCCGCCGCCCGCCGGTCTCCGTGGAACGCGGGGTTGGTCCTGCGCGCCTTTGACGCGCTCTCGGGCGCGGCCGGGGAGCGCAGCCCGCTGCCGGGCCGGACCGCCGTGCTGCTCTATTCCTGGAACAAGGCGGACGAACTCGACGCCACTCTGTCCTCGCTGCTCGCCTCGGACCTGGCCGGCGTCTCGGTCTTTGTCCTGGACAACGGCTCCACGGACGGTACCGCCGGGGTCCTGGACCGCTTTGCTTCGCGGTTCGCCGATGTGATCGGCGCGGACCGGTTCACGGTCATACCCCTGCGGGTAAACGTCGGGGCCGCCGCCGCGCGCAACTGGCTGCTCCACCTGGACGCGGTGCGGGAGCACGATTTCTGCTGCTATCTCGACGACGACGTGGATCTGCCGTCCGACTGGCTGCTTCGTCTCGGCGCGGCGGTCCGGCGCTATCCCGAGGCGGGCGTGTGGGGCTGCAAGGTGGTGGACCACGCCAACCCGTTATGCATCCAGAGCGCGGACAACCACCTGGCCATGGACCCTGAAGCCCGCGTCGACCTGAGCCGTACGGCCCCCAATCCGTTCTCGCTCACCGGCCTGCACGTCCAGACCCTGGACACCGGCGGCTTCGACTTCCTGCGTCCGTGCGCGTCGGTCACCGGCTGCTGCCACCTGTTCCGCACCAGAGTCCTGCTCGAATCCGGGGACTTCGCCATCCAGCTTTCCCCGTCCCAGTACGACGACATGGAGCACGACCTGCGGCTGTGCGAGGCGGGCCTGTTCCCGGTCTATCAGGGCCATCTGGCCGTGCGCCACAGGAAGCGCACCGGGGCGGCGTCCCTGACCTCGGATCAGGAGCGCGGCAACGCCCTGGGCAACAAGTACAAGATGCAGACCATGCACGCCCGCGCCGACATCGCCGAGGCCCTCAGGGCCGAGCAGGCCCTGCTCGAGGCCGACCTGACCGGAAAGCTCGACTACCTCGAAGGGGTGTAGGGGGGGACCGCCTGCGGCGGGGAGAAGGAGGGCGCCTTGCGGCGGGCCTGACTGCGCTCTTTGCATTGTCCGCGCATCCGCGTCCGGGCTTACGGTTGTCCGCCTTATTTTCGATTTCGCCTTTACGGCGACTTCCTTTTTTGCTGGCGCAGAAAAAAGGAAGCAAAAACTGCGCTGTGGCGCGAGCGCGGCGGAAACGGCCCCAAGAGCCCGTAGGCGGCTTTCGCTGGCCGGATCGAAGGTCTGCCGCGCAGCCGCGATCCGGCCTCTCTTCGCCGCCGGAGACGGGCTCTAGGGGCCGCTTCCGATTGCTGCGCTCCGCATGGATGGATTGGGCCATGGCGTTTGGTTTGGCATAGGGTTCGGCAGGAATTCCTTTTGGCGGCCGATGGAGCGATTCGGACGCTTGCGTCCGGCAGCGGCTCTCGCGGCGCAGCCGCCCTCTTCGGCTCACGGATGAAAACCGGTAACTTGCCGATATCTCAGACAACTCAAGACTGAAGGGGATTCCCTCCCCGAGCAGGAGGAAGGCGCTTACCGGAGCAGCAGTTGCTGTCCCTTGGAGAAGCACCGCTTGCGGACCAGGTTGGTGACGATCAGCGCCCCCACGGCGGTGGAGGCGACCAGCATGAGCATGACCACGATCTGGTAGCGGATGGCGATCAGCGGGTCGGTGCCGGACAGTATCTGGCCGGTCATCATCCCGGGCAGGGAGACCAGCCCCACGGCCATGAGGGAGTTGATGGACGGGATCATGCCCGCGCGGACGGCCCCGGCCATGATCTCCCGCGAGGCCTCCCGATAGTCCGCGCCGAGCGCGAGCTTCATCTCCACCTCGCCGCGGCGGGCCCTGAGGTCCGAGAAGAGCCGGTCCAGGCAGATGGAGATGGCGGTCATGGAGTTGCCCACGATCATGCCCGCCAGGGGGATGAAATACTGCGGCGTCCACCACGGCCTGGCCCCCACGATGACGCCGGTGACCACCATGGTGACCAGGGAGTAGGACACGAGCATGGACAGGAAGGTGGGCACGGTGAACGGGATGGCCCGCTCCTTGACCCGGCCCCGGATGATGTGCACGGCGGCGGCCACCATGAAGGCGTACAGGAGCAGGACCAGCCAGGAGAGGCGCACCTCGAAGACGAACTTGAGGACAAATCCCATGAGGAAGAGTTGGGCGAATGTGCGCACCGTGCCCACGGCCAGGTCCCGGCCCAGGCCGAGCTTCTGGACGAA
The DNA here is from genome assembly GCF_001874525.1 of Pseudodesulfovibrio hydrargyri. Taxonomy (NCBI): domain Bacteria; kingdom Pseudomonadati; phylum Thermodesulfobacteriota; class Desulfovibrionia; order Desulfovibrionales; family Desulfovibrionaceae; genus Pseudodesulfovibrio; species Pseudodesulfovibrio hydrargyri. The sequence continues at coordinate 1,515,917 of NZ_LKAQ01000004.1, forward strand.
CGAGGTCGCGCCCGCCAGGAGCACGAAGCCGAGGCACAGGGCCAGCTGCAGCGGGCCTATCTCGATGACGTGCGGGGTCATGCCAGGGCCAGCCTCCGATCCTCCAGGGTGATGAAATGGGTCACGCCCTCGGGCACGGTCTCGGAGTGGGAGATCATGACCACGGTCACGCCGCTCTGGGCCAGCCCCCGGGTGCGGTCCAGGACCACCCGGGCCGAGTGGGCGTCCAGGGAGGCGGTGGGCTCGTCCAGGAGGACCGCCTCGGGCGAGAGGAGCAGGGAGCGGGTCAGGCAGACCCGCTGGGCCTGGCCCACGGAGAGCTTGTCCGCGCGCGAGTCCAGGGTCACGCCGTCCAGGAGGAACCCGGACAGCTGGGCGGCCATCTCCACGTCGGACGGCGGGGTCAGCCGGGCGTTGGCCTTGAACGAGAAGGGCAGGAGCAGGTTGTCGCGCACCGTGCCGGGCAACAGCGTGGGCAGCTGCTGCACGTAAGCCACGCAGCGGCGCAGCTCGGCCGGGGGGATGGCGTCGATGGGCGCGCCCTTGAAGGTGATGGTCCCGGACCGGGCCTCTTCCAGGCGGCAGAGCAGGCGCAGCAGGGTGGACTTGCCCGCACCGGACGGGCCGCGCAGGAGGTGGTAGCCGCCGGGGACGAGGATGAGCGAAGCGTCCTCGAGAATGGACGGGCCGTCCGGATAGGCGAAGGAAACCCGTTCCAGGGCGAGGGACATGGCGCCTAGCCCGTCTTTCCTTCGAGAAATTCCATGAATTGCAGGGCGACGTCCAGGTTCGGGTCGAGCTCCAGGGCGCGTTGCAGATTTTCCCGGCATTCGGCCTCGTCACCGCGTTCGTAGTAGGCCCTGGCGATGTTGTAGAACAGGTTTTCGTCGTCCTCGGTGATGGTCAGCGCGCGGGAGTAGTACTCCACGGCCTGGTCCGTGAGTCCGGACTTGCGCAGGCTGATGCCGAACTCGTTGAACAGGTGCTTGTGCTCCGGGGCGAAGGTCGCGTCCAGGGAGACCACGCGTTTGAAGATGTCGTCCGCCTTTTCCGCGTCGCCCCGGGCCATGTAGGTCAAGCCCAGGCCGAAGTTGGCCCGCACGTTCTGCACGTCCAGTCCCAGGGCGGCCTCGAATTCGAACTGGGCGGAGTAGTAGGCCCCCTGGTCGCGCTGCTCCTCGGCCCGCACGATGGTGTCCTTGAGCTCGCGCATGCGCGGGAAGACCTCGGCGTGGTAGAATTCGATCTCCGGGCTGAACCGGGAGAGGAAGTCGGGCAGGGTGACCGGCTCCCTGGGGCCGGTGGGGACGTTCTTGCTGTTCAGCGGCCGAACCAGGATGATGCGGGTGCCGTCCTCGTCCGGCTCGCCCTCTTCGGCGAACCAGTAGGCTTTCTGCACGGTCTTGCGCTGGGTGGTCCCGGTGCCCACCTGGGACACGGACTCGGTGGAGAACGCGCCGGAAATCTTCTCCACGCGAACATCTTCGGGGATTTTGGGGCGTTTCTTCCGGCCGTTTTTTTTCTTGGGGGCGGGACCCAATGTCAGGATTTCTTCGGCGGTCACGGCATAGCCTCGCGTTCTCAAAAATGGTGCGAGAGTAAACGATACACTCGGCCCATGCGGATGGCAACCGGTCTAACGGTTGAGTGGGAAGGTTTTCCCGAATGGTGACAATCTTCCCTATATCCGCTACAGGCAGGGACGACGGCCCGTCCCCAACGTTTCCGTCAGCATCGGAGGAGGCCCCGCGCCAGCGTTTGTGCCATCGACAACGGAGAAAACCACATGAGTACTATCGGGAAGAGGATTCGCGCCTATCGGGAGAAGCAGAATCTGAGCATCGAGGATCTGGCCAACAGAACCACCCTGTCCGAGGACTTCATCCGTGCCGTGGAGGAGGAGGACATGTACCCCTCCCTGCGGCCCCTGGTCAAGATGGCCCGCGCCCTGGGCGTAAGGTTGGGAACCTTTTTGGACGACCAGGTCTCGAGCGATCCGCTGATCACCCGTCTGGCCGAGCGCGAGGAGGAGCTGGTCATGCATCCGGACGGCAAGGAGACCGGGCTGATCTTCCATTCCCTGGGCAAGGGCAAGACCGACCGCCACATGGAGCCGTTCTTTGTCGAGCTGTTGCCCGAATCGTGTAGGGACGACGCCATGTCCTCCCACGAGGGCGAGGAGTTCATCGTGGTCCATTCCGGCAGGCTGCGGGTGCGCTACGGGCAGGAGGAGCAGATCCTCGAACCCGGCGACTCCATCTATTTCAACTCCATCGTGCCCCACAACGTGGCCTGCGGCGGAGAGGAAAAGGCCGAAATCTACGCCGTCCTGTATTTCCCGGAATAAGGGGGGTGTATGAGCGCACTGAGAGAAATCACCCTCGGCAACCTGCTCAAGGAGACCGCCGACAAATATCCGGACAACGAGGCCGTGGTCTACGTGGACCGCGATTTCCGCCTGACCTATGCGGAGTTCGACGACCTGACCGACACCATCGCCAAGGGGCTGATGGGACTCGGCGTGAAAAAGGGCGAAAAGGTGGCCGTGTGGGCCAACAACGTGCCCTACTGGGTGGCGCTGCAGTTCGCCACGGCCAAGATCGGGGCGGTCCTGCTCACGGTCAACACCCACTACCGGTCCCATGAGCTGGAGTACCTGCTCAAGCACTCCGAGACCGAGAACCTGTTCCTCATCGGCCAGTACCGCGACCACGATTACCTGACCACCACCTACGACCTGATCCCGGAGTTGCGGGACCAGGAGCGCGGCCAGCTTTCGACCGACAAGTTCCCGCACCTGAAACGGGTCTTCTACCTGGGCCACCAGAAGCACCGGGGCATGTACTCCATCCCCGAGCTGCAGGCCATGGCCGCCATGGTCACGGACGAGCAGTACGCCGAGCGCCAGGCCCAGCTCGACCCCTTCGACGTGGTCAACATGCAGTACACCTCGGGCACCACCGGGTTCCCCAAGGGCGTGCAGCTGACCCACTACAACATCGTCAACAACGGCTACTGGATCGGCGCGAACCAGAAGTTCACGCCCGGCGACCGGCTCTGCCTGACCGTGCCCCTGTTCCACTGCTTCGGCTGCGTGCTCGGGGTCATGGCCGCGGTCAACCATGGGGTGACCATGGTTATCCTGGAGGACTTCGTGCCGCTGGAGGTCATGGCCGCCGTCGACCAGGAGCGGTGCACCGCCGTGTACGGCGTGCCGACCATGTACATCGCCATCCTCGACCACCCGCTGTTCACGCGCTTCGACTACTCGTCGCTGCGCACCGGGATCATGGCCGGTTCCCCCTGTCCGGTGGAGGTCATGAAGCGGGTCATCGACAAGATGAACATGCGCGAGATCACCATCTGCTACGGGCTGACCGAATCCAGCCCGGTCATGAGCCAGACCGTTGTCGGCGACTCGCTCAGGCACATGACCGAGACCGTGGGCCGGGCCATGCCCGAGGTGGAGGTCAAGGTGGTGGATCCCGAGACCCACGAGGAGTGTCCTCCGGGCGTGGTCGGCGAGGTCTGCTGCCGTGGCTACCTGGTCATGAAGGGCTATTACAATAACGAGGAGGCCACCAGGGCCGCCATCGACAAGGACGGCTGGCTGCACTCGGGCGACCTGGGGGTCATGGACGAGGACGGCTACCTGACCATCACCGGCCGCCTCAAGGACATGATCATCCGGGGCGGCGAGAACATCTATCCGCGCGAGATCGAGGAGTTCCTGTACACCATGGACGGGGTCCTGGACGTGCAGGTGGCGGGCGTGCCGAGCAGGAAGTTCGGCGAGGAGTGCGGGGCCTTCGTCATCCGCAAGGGCGACGCGGACATCGAGGCCGAGGACATCATCGACTTCTGCCGGGGCAAGATCTCGCGGTACAAGATCCCCAAGTACGTCACCTTTGTCGACGCCTACCCCATGACCGCATCGGGCAAGATCCAGAAATACAAGCTGCGCGACATGGCCGCCGAGCTGTGGCCCGACGCGTAACGATCGCGTGAAGAATTTCCGGGAGGACCTTCTGGCTGGGAGGTCCCCCCGGAACCCCCTTGCCCCCGACGGCGGCAAGGGGTAGGCCATGTGGACGCGTCCGCCCGGCTCGGAGAGGGGCCGGGCGGACGTCTGTGCCGGTCCGGGGTGGAGCCCGGCCCCGGCGTCATCATCCTTCCAGGAGGTATGGAATGGAACAGTACAAGGAGATCGCGCCCCGTCTGGTGGGCGTGCGCGAGGGCGTCGGCTGGACGCCCGGAGAGCTGGCCGACCTGCTCGGGGTGCCCGAGGAAAAGGTCACGGCCTACGAATCCGGGACCGTGGAGATTCCCGTGGGCTACCTGCTCGACGTCTCCCGGCTCTGCCGGGTGGACCTGACCACGCTCATCTCCGGCCGCGAGCCGCACCTCAAATCCTATTCGCTGGTGCGCAAGGACGAGGGGTTCGCCGTGGACCGGCGCAAGGACTACGACTACAAGTCCCTGGGCTATAAGTTCGCCGGGCGCGAGATGGAACCCTTTCTGATCACGGTCCCGGCCAAGTCCGGCGAGGACATGACCGAGACCTCCCACCGCGGCCAGGAGTTCATCTACGTGCTCGAAGGCCGCCTCGAGGTCCGCCTGGGCGGCGAGCCGATCATCGCCGAGCCCGGGGACTCGCTCTATTTCGACTCGGAGACCCCCCATGCCCTGCGCGGCCTGGACGGCAAGTCCGTCCGTTTTCTCGACGTGATTCTATAGGGTCGGCCGGGGATTCCCCGACCCGCCCGGAACAAGTTGACCGATTTTTGTTGCGGAAAAAATCACGAAAACTGATCTGAATCACGGAGATAACTCATGTTTACCAAAGAAGAATACGCCGATTACAAAGATTTTTGCGAACGATACACGCCCGAGTGCCCCGAGAATTTCAACTTCGCCTTCGACGTCCTGGACGCCAAGGATCCCAAAGCCCCGGCGTTGATCCACGTGGACGACGACTACAACCGGCGCGAACTGGACTTCGGATTCTTCCAGGAGTCCTCGTCCCGGCTGGCCAACGCGCTGGTCTCCCAGGGTGTGAAGAAGGGCGACCGGGTCATGCTCATCCTCTACCGAAGGCTGGAATACTGGGTGGTCATGCTTGCCCTGCACCGCATCGGCGCGGTGCCCATCCCGTCCCCGTCCCTGCTGACCAAAAAGGACATCCGTGAGCGCGTCAACTACGCGGGCATCTCGACCATGATCTGCGAGGACTCCATTGTGGAGCGGGTGGACCAGGCCCGGCCCGACTGCCCGGGCCTGAATCTGCTCATCCAGGTGGAGGGCGAGGCCGGAAACGGCTGGCTCGACTACGGCGAGCTGCTCGCCTCGGGCGGCCCGAGCTTTCCGCGCACACCGGACTCCCCGGGCGGCGGCGACCCCTTGGTCATCTTCTTTTCCAGCGGCACCACCGGCCTGGCCAAGATGGTCCTGCACAACCACAAGTACGCCGCGTCCCACTATACCACGGGCGCGCTGTGGCACGACCTGGAGGAGGGCGACGTGCACCTGACCGTGTCCGACACGGGCTGGGGCAAGTCGGTCTGGGGCAAGTTCTACGGCCAGTGGATGGCCGGGGCGGTCATCTTCGTCTGGGACTTCCGGGGCAAGTTCCACCCCGGCGACCTGCTCCAGGTCATGGCCGACAACAAGATCACCACCTTCTGCGCCCCGCCGACCATCTACCGGTTCCTGGTGCGCGAGGACCTTTCCCAGTACGACCTGTCCTCCCTGCGCTTCTGCACCACGGCGGGCGAACTGCTCAACGATTCGGTCTTCCACGCCTGGCAAAAGGGTGTGGGCATGCCCATCTACGAGGGCTACGGCCAGACCGAGACCACCCTGCAGGTGGCCACTTTCAAGTTCATGGAGCCCAGGCCCGGGTCCATCGGCAAGCCCGTGCCCGGCTGGGATATCGCGCTCATGGACGAGGAGGGCAACAAGGTGCCCCAGGGCGAGGAGGGCGAGATCTGCATCAACATCGAATCGCCGGTGCTCGGCCTGTTCGACAACTACATGGACGAGCCGGAAAAGACCGCCTGCGTCAAGTGCAGGGGGTGGTACCACACCGGGGACAAGGCGTGGGCCGACGAGGACGGCTACCTCTGGTTCATGGGCCGCACCGACGACCTGATCAAATCCTCAGGCTACCGCATCGGCCCGTTCGAGGTGGAGTCCGCCCTGGTGGCCCACGAGGCGGTCATCGAGGCCGCGGTCACCGGCCTGCCCGACGAGGTGCGCGGCCAGCTGGTCAAGGCCACGGTGGTGCTCGCCCCGGGCTACGTGGGCGACGAGAAGCTGACCAAACAGCTCCAGGCGTTCGTCCGCGAACTGACCGCGCCCTACAAGTACCCGCGCGTCATCGACTACGTGGACGAATTGCCCAAGACCATCTCCGGCAAGATCAAACGCAAGGAAATCCGCGAGGCGGACCTCGCCCGGCTGGCGAACTAGGCTCGCGGGCATGTGCCGAAAACGGCGGCCAACCGCCCGGCGGGGAGGGAGTTCCCTCCCCGGCCGGGCTTATTTTTTCTCATTCGCGGTACGGGCCGAACAGGTTGGCGTCACCATCTCCCAGGGGCCCGGGTTCGGCCAATATTGATGGAATATGCAAGTCTGTTCAAATGTTATTGAATTGTGGAATAACATAAAAGAATACTTGCTCAACGCGGTCCGGCGGCATACCGGGCACATTCGGCCCGGGAGGATTTTTCCCGGCCGAACCGGGAATCGCCCCTCCGCCGTAACGCTTTAGCCAATGGGTTTGCCATGTACAAACGTCTCATCGTGCTCCTTTTCGCCTGTTTCCTGTTCCTGCCGTCCTGCCAGCACAATCTCGGCGACACGTCCGCCCCGAAGGCCGACGGGCCGGTGGATCTGCGTTACGGGCCGGGCTCCTTCGACCTGCGCTCGACCGTCAATGTGACGGTCGGCATGAAGGGGATGGACGGGACGGAAATCCCGGTCATGGTCTTCGACTCGCATTACGTCATCAAGAAGGTCGGCTCGCGTCTTGCCTGGAACGTTGTCCTGGACAACCAGAATTCAGGCGGTTCCCTGAATCCGGAGCCGTTTTATTCGGTGTCCTTCACGACCGACGTCAAGGGCCGGAACATGGCCGACAAGGTCGTGCATGAGGTGCCGGGCAAGGACGAACTGGGGCTGGGCGAGACCATCCTGGACGGCCTCGAGCTCCCCTTGGAAAAGGTCGCGGTGGGCGATCCGTCCATTGCCCTGCCCGTCAAGGCCTTTCAGTCCAAGGATACGCAGATTCTTTTTCCGGAACCGTCCCCCAAGTATGTCTTTGACGGGGTGAAGGAGGTCGGCGGCAAGGAGTGCTATGCGTTTTCCTACGAGAGCGAGTTGACCGTCAGGCAGTACGGCAAGGAATATCCCGGCTCCATGCATGTCTCCACCACCTGCACCAAAGAGATGCTTCCGGTGAGCGCGGACAGCGAGTTGACCATGAACGGCCCTATGAAGGACATGGTCACGGTAATAGTCGGCAAGGTGCGTGAGCTGACGGCGCAGGACATGGCGACGTCGACTGCGGCGCAGGAAGCGAAGGCCATGCACGATCTGCGCACCGCGTTGGACAAGGCTCCTCTCCAGCTGGTCACCGAGCCCATGACTTTCCATTATGTTCCCGCCTCGGTTCGGCTCAAGGCCGAGGCGACCCTCACTCCCGCGGAAAAGGGCGAGCCGGCAGTCAAGCTTCCCTTCATGGAGTTCGTCATGAAGATCGACACCGCCGCCCAGTCGCCGAGGCTGGCGTGGAATGTCGCCATGTCCGACTTCAAGGTGTTGGGCCAGCCGCTGGAGATGCCGGAAGCCATCGGGTTCGCGTTCACCACCGATGCGAGCGGCCGCGACATCCAGGGCTTTCAGGACAATACCGGGACGGGCGTCCTTAGCGTGGCCGACATAGAGAGCGATTTCATCATCCCCGAGGGCGCGTACAGGTCCGGGGACGTGTGCATGCCCGTAAAGATAAAGGGCAAGGCGGCGAATCTGCAGTATGATTTCCCCGAGGGCGAGGGCTTCGTCTTTCAGGGGGTGAAGACGGTCGATTCCATGAAGGTGGGTGTGTTCACTGCGGATATCGCCCACTTCACGGCCAATGCCAAAGGGGCTGAAGTGGTGCATCACGGCAGCCTGTCGATGGTGCGCTACTACGACCTCGCGACCATGATGCCGCTTTGGTACGACGGCAAGGTGGTCATGGAAATGGTGAAGGGCAGCGTGACCACCACGGGCAGCCTGACCCGGATCATGGACTAGCCCCGCGCTCCTGTCCGACACTCACGGCCTACGATAAAACGCGCGGTCCGCTCGTTGCGGGTCGCGCGTTTTTCAAGCCTGTCGCCGGAAATTCCATTTCTCCGTTTCCGGGACGATCGGGCCAGGCTTAACCGCTACCTCTACCTCCAATCCAAAGGATCAGCCATGAATTCCCGCATCGCCGCGCTCCTTTTCGCGTTCATCATCTTTCTGCCGTCCTGCGGACACAACCCCGGAAGCCTGCAAGGTCCGGCGGCGGACACCTCGGTGAATCTCGAATACTCCTATGGAGCGGCGATCATTCATATGGAAATCGCCAGGACGGCGACCGGGGAGGGGGAGGAGGAAACACCCCCGGTGGTCTCCTACGACGCGCATTACACGGTGCGGAGGGCCGATGGTTCGCGCCTTGCCTGGGACGTCGTTCTGGACAATCTGCGGTTGTTCGGCGAGTCCAAGGGAAAAGCCTACCCCTTCTATTCCGTGTCATTCACTTCCGACGCCAAGGGCCGGAATATCGCCGACATGGTCGAGCACGACGTGGCTTTTGAGGATGTGCTCCACCTGGGCGGCGCCGTACTGAAGGGGCTCGCCCTGCCCCTTGGAAAGACCGCCGTCGGCGAGCGGGCGATGCCCGTCCAGGTCGCGGCGTTGCGGTCCGGGGAGATGGAGCTGATCTTTCCGGAGCCGAATCCGGCCTACGTCTATGACGGTATGAAGGTGGTGGACGGCCACGAGTGCCTCTCGTTTTCCTACAAGGGAGACGTGACCGTCCGGCAAGGCGGCGTGGACACCCCCGGAACGCTGTCCCTGACCGCCGTGCGGAACCGGGGCATGCTTCCTGTGGCGGAAACGGGTGCCTTGGCCGCGCAGAACGGCGGACAGTATAATTGCTTAAAATTATTAGGTAAATATAAATGCGATTCGGTCCTGATGGTCAAGAAAGTGTCGAGGAGCACGAAAGGAACGCTGCTGGATGCATTGCGGGACGCTCCGTTGCAGACGGTCACCGAGCCCGTCGGATTTCACTATGCCCCTGCATTCACTAAATTTTCAGCGTCAGTTGGGGTGCGCATTGCGGAAGAGGGCAACAGGGCTGCCGGGGTTCCCGTCATGCTGCACCTGTTGTGGGTGAAGACCGCCGGAGGCGCGGACGACCTGGAATGGGCCCTGGGGACGACCGGCCGGAAGGTTACGGGCAAGGCGCTGCATTTGCCGGCCGGTATGGACTTTGCGGACTCCGACCTGGAGGACAAGGATTTCGAGGCGTTCGTGAACGGCATCGCAGTTGGCGGCATACGGAACAACTTCGTCGTTCCCGAGGGCGTTCACCGATCAGGCGATGTCTGCATGCCGGTCGGATTCCTGCTGGAGGGTTCCCCGGATGGGGCCGGGCTGTCCGCGGACAACGGGTATGTTTTCCTGGGTGTGAAAAAGGCCGGGGACAGGCGGGCGGCCGTCTTCAAGGCGGATATCGACCGTTTCACCGTAAAGGACAAAAACACGGGCAAGGAATACGCCGGAAAACTGTCGGACACGCGTTATTACGATCTCGAGACCATGATGCCCCTCGGGTCCGAAGGCAGGATACGGCTGGACCTGGGCGGAAGCGTCGCGAATATCCGGTTCGACTTCGTCGGTTATCGGTAAGCCGTGTCGTCTTGTGGCTGAAGAGGCCTCCGGCGTGGGCCGGGCGCGCTATTTACTCGGCCAGAGGATTCCTATACACATCGGATACCTTTGGTTCCCGGTGCTGCAGACAACTTATGCCCATACGACTGACTCGCATTCTACGCACGGCCCTGGCGGCTGGAGCGGCCGTCCTTTTCCTGGTGGCCCTGGCCGTTCCCCGCGCCCGGTGCGCGGACTCCCCCGTGGTCATCAACGAGATATTCGTGGACGGCTCGTCCAACTATCAGGACTGGGTCGAATTGTACAACCGGAGCGACGGGCCGGTCTCCCTCAAGGGGTATGCCCTGACCGACGACCTGGAGGAGCGGAGCTGGACCGTGAAGGATGATTTCATCCTCGCCCCCGGCGGCTTCAAGGTGTTCTATTGCGACGGACAGGGGCTTTACGACCATGTCGGGTTCAGGCTGGACAGCATCAGCGGCGAGGTCGGCCTGTTCTCGCCGCGCGGCGCGCTCGTCGATTCCATGACCTACGACGGCCTGCCCCGGTTTTTCTCCCTGGGCCGCTGGCCCGACGGTGACGGCGATTTCGCCATCCACGCCAGCCCGACCAAGGGAAGCGCCAATTCCGAGAGCCGGACCTACATGCGGGACTCCCTGGGGGCGCCCGTCTCGTTCTCCCGCCCCTCGGGACGCTGCACCGCTCCTTTCGACCTGGTCCTGTCCGCCCCGGACGGGCTGGGCGTGCGCTTCACCACGGACGGCTCCCTGCCCGGCCCGGATTCGCCCGAATACGGCGCGCCCGTGCGCATCGACGAAACCACCGTGGTACGGGCCTCGGCCGTGACCCCGGAGGGCAGGATGTTCACACCCGCCACCCGGTCCTATCTGTTCGGCGAACACACCCTGTTGCCCGTGGTCTCCGTGGTCACGGCCCCCGACAACCTGTGGGACCCGGAAGTGGGCATCTACGCCGAGGGAACCTCGGGCAAGGACGGCGTGGGCAATTCGCAGAACTGGCGGCACAACTGGCGCAGGCCCGTGCACCTCGATTATCTATCCCCGGAAGGGGACTGGCAGGCGGACGGCAGGATGCGCATCTTCGGCGGGGCCTCCCGGGGGCGGCCCCAGAAGTCCCTGGCCGTCTACACCACCAGCCGGGACGAGCCCTACGGCATCCGCCACAGCCTCTTCCCGGGCGATCCTCGGGACCGCTACGCCGGGCTCCTTTTGCGCAACGGAGGGGACGCCTGGCTGCGCACTCAGTTCCGAGACGCCTTCCAGCACGTCCTGGTCCAGGGCCGGGTGGCCTGCGACACCATGCCGTACCGTCCGGTGATCGTCTATCTCAACGGCCGCTACTGGGGCCTCTACGGGCTGCGGGAACTGATGATCCGCAAGAACCTGCTGGCCCGCCACGGCCTGGCGGTGCAGCCTATCGATATGATGGATGGGGGCGGCGAGGTCGGCTCGGACAAGGGGCCCTTCGCGGACATGCCCCCGGTGCCGAAGCACGGCGACTACCGGCCCGCCATGGCGGCACTGGATATCGACGCCTATCTCGACTACGTTGCGGTGGAGACCTATTCCGGCAACCCGGACTGGCCCGACGGCAACATCAAGGCGTGGCGGCCGAGGTCCGGGGCCCTCAAGTGGCAGTGGATCCTCTTCGACCTGGACCGGGGATTCAACGGCAAGCGAGGGCTGCCGGCGGACCGGGACCCCTTCGCCATTCTCTACGACCGGCGCGGGGGCAATGGGCTGATGTTTTCGGAACTGGCCGAAAACAGGATGTTCGTCAGGGATTTCTGCGCCCGGCTCGCGGTCCACATGCTGACCACCTTCGCGCCCAAGCGGGCCCTGGGCATACTGGACCGCATGGCCGGGGACGTCCGGCCCGAGATGGAACGCCATATCGACCGCTGGCGCTGGGACTGGAAGATCGACCGCCTGTTCATGACCCCGAAGGACTGGGAGGCGAATCTCGACCAGCTGCGCGAGTACGTCCGCAAGCGCCCGCAGGCCATGCTGGACATCCTGGACAAACGGTTCGGCGTGGGCGGGCCCGTGGACGTCTCCGTCCGGGTGGCCAGACAGGGCAGGGGGCGCATCCTGGCCGAGGGGGTGGTCCTGGACGACGGGCGGCTCGAAGGGCCGGTGCCCGGAGGCCTGGACATCGTCCTCACGGCGGAGCCAGCGCCGGGGTATGTTTTCAAGGGCTGGGCAGGCCGTCCGGGCGTCGGCCCGCAGATACGCGTCAAGCCGGGGATCCCCTTCGAGGACACCGCCATTTTCGAACCCAATGATGATAAAAGAGAAGAATCATGACTGACACACCCTGGTTGAGCGGCAAGAAATTTCGTCTGGCGGGCTGCCTGCTGGCCGGCGTCTCGGTGGCTTCGGCCTCGGTCATCGACAGGGCGCAGGCGCACGCCGACCTGTCCTCGCTGATCCGGACCCTGCCCGTCGCCGCCGCCGTCGGGCTGGCTGCGGGCTGCCTGTACTACCTGGCCCTGCGCTACGTCCTGCCCCGGTTGGAGCGGAGGCAGGCGGACGAGTTGTGGTCCGGGCTGAACTGGTTCAACCTCTGCGCCCTGAGCCTCTGGCTGGCCATACTGCCCCTGCCCGCCGCGTACATCGACTTCGGCATCGGCTTCGTCTTCAGCGGCGGCTGCGCCAGGCTGGCCAGTTCCGTCTATGTGGTGTTCGGGGCCTCCCTGTCCAACCGCAAGCGGTTCGCCAACACCTTCGTCATGCTGGCCCTGACCATCATGCTGGTCATCACCGTGGTCAAGGCCTCCCTGGCCCTGTCCCTGGGCCTGGTCGGCGCCCTGTCCATCATCCGTTTCAGGACGGCCATCAAGGAGCCCGAGGAGCTCGCCTTCCTGTTCTTCACCGTGGCCATCGGCCTGGGCTTCGGCGCGGGCCGCTTCGGCATCACCCTGACGGCCTTCTGGGCCATCTGCGTGGGCTTCGTCCTGTTCCGCCGCATCCAGTCGGCCAAGCATATGGAGAACGCCTTTCTGGTGACCATGTACGGGCCGGGCAGGGATTTCCTGCCGTCCATGACCCGGTTCCTGGAGGAACACGGCCTGTCCTACGAGTTCACCCGGCTGGAGACCGGCGACGCCGCCAACCATGTCAGCTTCCTGGTCGAGATCGACAGCGCCGGGACCCTGGCGGCCCTGAACGACCATTTCCAGGAGCGGTATCCCGAGGCGAACATGACCATGGTCCAGGCGAGGAGCCTGATCTAGTGGCGGACGGCACCGACGGAATCCGCTCGTACCGCTACGAGCGCAAGTACGTGGTTCCCCTGCACATGGAGCCCAACCTGGCCTCCATCCTGCGTTGCAGCCGGTTCGGCTTCCGCGAGATATACGCCGAGCGGATCGTGAACAACGTCTATTTCGACACCTCCCTGTTCCGGTTCTTTCACGAGAACGTGCAGGGCGTCCCGGACCGCCTGAAGGTGCGCGTCCGCTGGTACGGCGACGGCCCGCCCGCCGGGACCTGCCGCCTGGAGATCAAGCGCAAGTCCGGGATGGTCGGCACCAAGGAGGTCTTTCCGGTCGACCTGAAGGGCGGCGGGCTCATGGAGTTCGGCCTTCTGGAGAGGCTGGGGCTGCCCCCGGAGGCGCTGTTCGAGACGAGCGGGCTGCGGCCCACCTTGTTCAACCGCTACAGGCGGCGGTATTTCCTGTCCGCGGACGGCCGGTTCCGCGTGACCATCGACCACGACCTGCGTTACAGCGCGCCCGCCGCCTTGTATCGGGCCGGGTGCATGGGCAGCCCGGACGCCATGTCCGTCCTGGAGCTCAAGTACGACCGCGACGCCGATCCCGCCGCCGCGGGGGTGGCCTCGGACATCCCCTTTCCTCTTTCCAGGAAATCCAAGTATGTGACCGGGATCGTCGCGGTCTACAACGGCTGACCCTCCCCGCTCTCCGGGCGGCCGCGCCAGCCGTTCCCGTGGCCGGAGACCCAGGCGGATGCGTTGTGTTGCGCCGCCCGATGGGATATTACTCCGGCTGGCGCCCGGCCTTCCTTCCGCTTTTCTGCCCGGGCGCAAGCGAGACATGGAGCCGATGCGGATGAGCGATGCGGTGAGCAAGGAAAAATCCCTGGAAGAGGTCCACGGGTCGGTGCAGACCCGGCACCCCAAGCTGTGGAAACGGATATTCGCCTTTGCCGGACCGGCGTACCTGGTCAGCGTCGGATACATGGACCCCGGCAACTGGGCCACGGACCTCGAGGGCGGCTCGCGATTCGGCTACGCCCTGATCTGGGTGGTGCTCATGTCCAACCTGATGGCGGTCCTGCTCCAGACCCTGGCCGCCCGGCTCGGTATCGTCACCGGCAAGGACCTGGCCCAGGCCTGCCGGGCCGAATACTCCAAGGCCGTCTCCTTCGTCCTGTGGATACTCTGCGAAATCGCCATCGCGGCCTGCGACCTGGCCGAACTGCTCGGGACCATCCTCGGCCTGAACCTGCTCTTCGGCCTGCCCCTGCTCTGGGGCGCGGCCGTGACCCTGTTCGACACCTTCCTGCTGCTGGCCATCCAGCGGCTGGGCATCCGCAAGATGGAGGCCTTCATCCTCTCGCTGATCACGGTCATCGCCGGGGGATTCGTGGTCAACCTCTTTCTGGCCAGGCCGGACTGGGGCGCGGCCGCGGCCGGGCTTGCGCCCTCCATACCGGAAGGCTCGGTGTACATCATCCTGGGCATCATCGGGGCCACGGTCATGCCCCACAACCTGTACCTCCATTCCTCCCTGGTTCAGACGCGGCACGTCTCCCGCATCGTTGACGCCAAGGCCCAGGCCTGCCGGTTCAACCTGCTCGACTCGACCCTGGCCCTGAACGCGGCCTTTTTCGTCAATGCGGCCATCCTGGTCCTTGCGGCGGCCGTGTTCCACCGGCACGGCATGGTGGTCACCGAGATCCAGCAGGCGGACCGGATGCTCGAACAGCTGCTCGGCACCCACGTGGCCCCCATCGCCTTCGGCCTGGCCCTGCTGGCCGCCGGGCAGAGCTCGACCCTGACCGGGACCCTGGCCGGGCAGATCGTCATGGAGGGGTTCGTCAGGATTCGCCTGAGCCCCCATATCAGGAGGCTCATCACCCGGTGCATTGCGCTGCTCCCGGCCGTGGTGGTCATCGCCATCCTCGGCGACAGGGGGACCTACAAGCTGCTGATCCTCAGCCAGGTCGTCCTCAGCCTGCAACTGCCGTTCGCCATCGTCCCGCTGGTCCACTTCACGGGCGACAAGCTGAAGATGGGCTCGTTCGCCAACCGGTGGTGGGTCAAGATCCTGGCCTGGATCACCTCGGCGATCATCATCGGATTGAACGGCAAGCTGGTGTACGACCAGATCGCGGAGTGGAGCGGCGAAGGGACGTCCCTTCCGGTCACGGTCCTGATCGTCCTGGTGGCGGTGGCGACCGGGCTTTTTCTCGTCTACCTGCTGGTCATGCCGTTCCTGCGCGGCGAAAGGGGCTGGCCCGGGAAAGCGCCCGGCAGCGCGGCCGCCGTCATAGAGAAGGTCGAGACCAAGGCGGTGCGGCACATCGTCGCGGCCCTGGGGCATGATTCGGGCGACGCGCCGATCGTCAACCAGGCCCTGTCCCTGGCCAAGCGGGAGGGCTCCATGCTGACCCTGGTCCACGTGGTGGACACGGCCCTGGCCCACGTCTACGACAACGCCGAGGACGGCGGGCAGAACGTCTACGACGAGCACACCCGCGAGGACGAGCGGTACCTGGCGGAGATCGCGGACGAGATCGGCTCCTCCGGCGTGGCCGTGGAGATGGCCCTGCTCTTCGGCAACCCGTCGCGCGAACTGGTCCGGTTCGCGGAAACCCACAGCGTGGACATGCTGGTCATGGGTTCCCACGGCCACCGCCTGCTGGGCGACCTGCTCTGGGGCGAGACCGTGGAGCCGGTGCGCCACAAGGTCGACATACCCATCCTGGTCGTCTAGGCGCAAAAAAGCGGGCCCGCTTCGGTGGGCCCGCTTTTTTTCTCCCGCCGCATGTGCGGCGGAGGCCCGATGCGTCCTACTGCTTCGTGCCCTTTGCCTCGGCCTCTGCGGCCTCGGCCTCGGCCACGCCCTCCTCGGTGAGGAGGCTGGCGTAGGCGTCCTTGAAGATCAGCTTGGTGGCCAGTTCGTCGGCCTTTTCGCCGAGCTCCATAAGCCGTTCCAGGAAGTCGAGAATGAGCAGGCGGCGTTCCTCCTCGCCGTTTTCGAACTCGAACTTGCAGTCGCCGGAGTCGAAGTAGTTGGCCACGCGTTCCAGGTAGTCGATGTCGAGCATGGGTTGTGCCTCCGTCTGTGGGCCCTAGTCGTGATGGTAGGGCATGTTTTTATGAATGGTCCCGGCACGGTAGAGCTGCTCCAGGAGCAGGAGCCGGGCCAGCTCGTGGGGCAGGGTCATGTCGCTCAAGCGGATGGTATGGCGGGCGGCGGCCTTGACCTCGTCCGACAGGCCGAACGGCCCGCCGATGACGAAAACCGGGCGCTGGTTGGGCGCGTCGGTCCACTGCCTGAGCTTGTCGGCCAGCACGCGACTGGTCAGCCGTTCGCCGAATTCGTCCAGGAGGATGAGCACGTCACCGGGCTTGACCTTGGCCAGGATGCGCTCGCCTTCGACCTTGTTCTTGTCCGCCGGGGGAAGCTTGCCGGGCGCGTCCTTGATGACCGTCTCCTCCAGCTGGAAGAAGCGCGACAGCTTTTTCCAGTACAGGGCGCACCCGTCCTGGGAAAAGCGTTCCTTGAGCTTGCCCACCCAGAGAAAGCCGATCCTGCTCATCTACACGCTCTCCAGGCTGGCGGTCACGGCCCCGCCGTCGAAGTTGATGCGCACGAATCCGCCGCCCGCGAGCATGCCGGGGTTGATGACCGGGGTCTCGCCGATGCGGTCCGTGCCCGCGGCCTCGTGGATGTGGCCGGTCACGGCCAGGACGGGCTGGACCCGCTTGAGGAAGGCGCGCACGCCGGGGCTGCCCACGTGCTGGCCGTTGTCGAGACGGTCCACCACGGTGTCCAGGGGCGGCTCGTGGATGACGCAGATGAGCCGGTCGAACCCGTCCGCCAGGGCATGGGTCCGGTCCAGCCACTGGACCAGGGTGGATTCCGGGACCTCGCCGGGCGTGCCGAACGGGGTGGGGGTGGACAACCCCACGCCCATGAGCCCCAGGCCCGGGGCCAGTTCGCGCACGCGCAGGTGGATGTCCATGTCCTGTTCGCGGATGTAGGCGGTCACGCCGTCCGAGTCCATGTTGCCGGGCTGGGCCAGGATGCGCGGGTTGTACCGGGCCACGGCGTCGAGCACGCGCTTGCCCGCCTCGCGGCCGCCCCGGTTGGTCAGATCCCCGGTGACGATGACTCCGTCGGCCTCGGCCAGGCCGGGTACGGACCCGAGCAGGCCGGTTGATTCGTGTATGTCGCCGAAAGCTATCCAGTACATGGCGGCTCCTTGAAAAAGATTGCCTGACCCTAACGGCGGGGCGGGGCGGCGTCAACGGATGGCGTTTTTGCGCGTTACCGGTTGACCTTTTCCTTTGGGAAGTGTAGGGGCGGCACAATGAAAGTTCTGGTCGCCGCCGTGGCTATAGTTATCACTGTCATGTCCTCTCCGCTTTTTGCCGGAAACACGTTGCGGGTAAGCTCCCCCGACCTGTTGGCTGGGGCCAAGGGTGAAGAAATGCGATCCCTGGTCAGGGAGGCCTATAGAAGGCTCGGGGTGGATGTGACGTTCGTCGACCTGCCCACCTTGCGCGAACTGGAGTGGACCGACTTGGGAGAGGTCGACGCCTGCCTGGCCCGGACGGCCTCGGTGGCGAAGGGATATCCCAATCTCGTCCGCGTCGGTTTTCCACTGTTCCACCATTCCCTGGTGGCCTGCGGCCTGGCGCGGGGATCGGATATCCGGGGTCCGGCGGACTTGCGGAACCTCAGGGTCGGTGCCAGCCGGGGCTCCCTCGCCGCCCTCGGCTATCTGCTGCGGCTCGGTCTCCAGCCGGTGGTGTTCAACGATTTCGACGCGGCGTTCAGGGCCCTGGAGGAGGGACGGATCGATACGGCGATCGGGATGCGGCTGCTGTTGCAACAGGCCGCACAGGCGCAGGCAATCCCGGTGCGCTACTCCGGGCCTCTGGCCGACTGGAATTTCTACCACTGGGTGAATCGCGGGCACGCGGACCTGGCCCCCCGGCTGGCCGAGGTCCTGCGGGCCATGTACGAGGAGGGCGCCACCGCCCGGCTGCTCGGGGAGTATGCCTGGATGTTGGACGGCATGGATGCCGGGGAAGAGGCCTCTCCGCCGGTCAGGGCCGCCGCCGGTGGCCCGGGCGGTTGAATCGTTTCCTCTTCGAGAGACGGAACAAGCGCAACGAGACGGGCGAGGTCCGGTCTTCGGCCGCCACGCCGCCCCTTTCTCGAGGCGGTCCCGCAGAGCCCTACTTTTCGCAGCCCCCGGATGTGGTCTTCATGGCCAGTTCGGCCAGTTCGGCCAGCCGTTGGTCCACCTTGCGGTACAGGGTGCCGAGCGGGTATTGGCCGTTTTTGCCGCGCGTTCCGCACTTGAGCCCGGTCAGGATGAACAGGGCCTCCTCGATGGACTTGACCGGGAAGATGTGGAACTTGCCCTCGTCCACGGCCCGGACCACCTCGTCCTTGAGCATCAGGTTGACCACGTTGTCCGCGGGCAGGATCACGCCCTGGCGGCCGGTCAGCTTGCGTCTGCGGCAGACCTCGAAGAATCCCTCGATCTTGCGGTTGACCCCGCCCACGGCCATGACCGCGCCGCTCTGCGAGACCGCGCCCGTCATGGCGTAGGACAGGTTGATGGGCGTGTCGGACAGGGCCGAGAGCAGGGAGGCCAGCTCCGCGCCCGAGGCCGAGTCGCCCTCGATGCCCGCGTACGACTGCTCGAAGCACAGCGACCCGGTCAGCACGATGGGCTTGTTCTGGGCGAACAGTCGGACCAGGTAGGACTTGATGATCATCATGCCCTTGGTGTGGATGGGCCCGCCCAGCTGGGCCTCGCGCTCCAGGTCCAGGATGCCGCCGTGGCCCACGCCCACGGTGCACGAGATCTGGTGCGGCAGGCCGAACTCGTAGTCGCCGAACAGGGTCACGGAGAGCCCGTTGGCCCGGCCGATGCCGTATCCGTCGGTGTCCACCTTGATGACCTGGCGGTCGTAGTCGGCCATGAACTCCTCTTCATAGAGGTTCACGCGGTAGTCCTTGGCCCAGACCGCCTCGCTCATGGCCGTCTGGTCCACGGTCTCCTTGCCGGCCATGCGGGCCAAAGCCGAGGCCTCGATCATGCGCTCGCGGATGAGCGGGATGTACAGGGACAGCCTCTTCTGGTCCTCCACCAGCCGGGAGGCGAAGTCGATGAGCCCGGCCATGGCCTCGCGGGTCAGGGGCAGGACCCCGGCCTCGCGCGCGGTCTGGCCGATGATCGAGACGAAGTTTCGGATGTTCGCCGCCGTGCGCATGGCCGCGTGCTGCAGATGCGCCTTGAGCTTGAAATACTTGGCGAACCGGTCGTCGTTGTAGAGCAGGACCTCGTAGTGCTCGTCCGTGCCGATGAGGACCACCTTGAGGTCCAGGTCGATGGGCTCGGGCTGGATGGTCCGGGCGCGGACCTGTTCCGGGTCCACCGGGTCCTCGATGCGCGACTGGCCGGAGCGCAGCGCCCGCAGCAGCCCCTCCCAGGAGCTCGGGTTGGACAGCAGGTCCTCCACGTTGAGGATCAGGAACCCGCCGTTGGCCTGGTGCAGGGAGCCCGCCTTGATCAGGGTGAAGTCCGTGTACAGCGCGCCCATTTCGGCCTCGCGCTCGATGGAGCCGAGCAGGTTGAACGGCGTGGGGTGGTCCTCCACCACCACGGGCGCGCCCTTGGTCTTGCCGTTGTCCACGAACAGGTTGACCTCGAACCGGGTGAAGAAGTCCTCGCCCGACGGCATGCCCTCGGGCAGCAGCCCGGCCAGGGAGGTGTCGCGCGGCATGAACTGGTCCACGTTGTCGACCACCTCGTCCACCAGATCCTCGAAATAATCGGCCAGTCCTTCTATGTCCTTGAACTTGTCGGAGACTTCCTTGAAGCAGTCCTCCATGACCGTCTTGGCGGTCTCGCGCTGCAGGGCGCTCTCGGAGTCGCGCATCTCCATCTCGTTCTGGTTGATCTGGCGCAGGATGGAGCTGACCCCGGCCAGCAGCTCCTCGCCCTTGGCCTTGAGCTTCTTGCGCTGGGCGGGCTTGAGCTTGTCGAAATCCTTGTCCGAGACCACCTCGCCGTCCACGATGGGCGACAGGGTCAGCACGCCCTCGTCGTCCAGGGAGAGGGAAAAGTTCTCCTTCTCGGCCGTGTCGTCCATCTCGTTGAACAGCTCTTCGCGCCGGGCGTTGAACTTCTTGACGATGCGCTCGTGCTTCTTCTGGAAGGTGTCCTTCTCGAACCGGGCAGGAATCTCCTGGCGGATGTGGGCCATGGCCTTGTTCTGGGCCAGCTTGAACTTGCGTCCCCGTCCGGCGGGCAGGGACAGGGCGATGGGCTTGTCGCTGTCCTCGAAGTTGTACAGGTAGACCCAGTCCGCGGGCGGCGCGGCCTTGGCCGCCGCGGGCTTGAGGAACGAGCGCACGAAATAGGTGCGGCCCATGTTCGGCTCGCCCGCCACGTACAGGTTGTGCTCGTTGCCCCTGATCTCCAGGGCCAGGGACAGGGCGTGGATCGCCCGGGGCTGCAATTGGGAATAGACGTTCCGCGCCGGGACGTCGGCGCTGGTGGCGTAGGGAATGGTGGCCGGATCCATGGCCGCCCGCAGCTTGGAGCCGGGCAGGCTTTTGGGAAGGGTCGTTTTGGTCATTGGAACTCGTTCGGGTTGATTTTGCGCGGCGTTCGCACCGTACCCCGTTTCTAAGCCCTTTCCCCCCGCTTGTCACCACCCGCGTGGCGGGTGGCCCCTCCCCCCCTCTCTCCCTCCGAAACTTTTTGGGTGCCTTCGGGGGGGCAGGCGCGGGCTCGGCCGCGAGCTAGCGGATGTAGTTGGGCAGGTTGAGGAAGAGGTTGGTGGTGTAGGACGTCATCTTGTCCATGATCCATGGGAAGGCCAAGAGCAGGGCGATGAAGATGGCGATGATCTTGGGCACCATGGTCAGGGTCATCTCCTGGATCTGGGTGGCGGCCTGGATGATGGAGATGAAGATGCCCACTGCCATGCCGATGCCGAGCATGGGCAGGGAGATGACCAGGGTCATCTCGATGGCCTGTCTGGCGAATCCGACGACGAATTCCGGCGTCATGTCGGGCCCTCCTTGCCGGGGCGGTTGGGGTTTAGGGGCGTCCGCAGGGCGGACCACTCCCCGGGCAACACGGCGCGCACGGTCACTGGAAGGTGTTGACCAGCGAGCCCACCAGCAGGTTCCAGCCGTCGATGAGGATGAACAGGAGAATCTTGAACGGCAGCGAGATCATGACCGGCGGCAGCATCATCATGCCCATGGCCAGCAGAATGGAGGCCACGACCATGTCCAGGATGAGGAACGGGATGTAGATCAGAAAGCCTATGGTGAAGCCGGTCTTCAACTCCGAGATGGTGTAGGCGGCGACCAGCATGATGGTCGGCACCTCCTCCTTGTTGTCGGGGCGCGGCTCCTTGGTGATGGAATAGAAGATGGACAGGTCCTTCTCGCGGGTGTGCTTGAACATGAACTCGCGTAAGGGGACCTGGGCCCGGGTCAGGGCCTCGGTGAAATTGATGGTCTCGTTCATGTACGGCTGGAGCGCGGTATCGTTGATGGCCTTGCCCACCGGGTACATGATGACCATGGTCATGAAGATGGCCAGGGCGGACAGGATCTGGTTGGGCGGCATCTGCTGGGTGCCCATGGCCTGCCGGATGAAATGGAAGACGATGATGATCCGGGTGAAGGAGGTCATGGTCAGCATGATGGCCGGGGCCATGGACAGGACGGTCAGCAGGAAGAGGATCTCGAGCAGGGTCGAGACCTCCTGGGGGTCGGCCTGTCCGGCCGCCAGCTCCATGGTCAGCTTGGGGATGACCGGGGCCTGGGCCCAGACCAGGGCCGGGAGCAGGACGGCGGCCAGCACCGTCAGCAGGGCCACGAGGCGTCTGCCGCTAGTCACGGCCCGCGCTCCTCTTGAGCACCGAGGCGAACGTCCTGCGCTCGGCCCGTTCGGGTTCGGGCGCGGCCTCTTCCTCGGCCAGCAGGGTGACGTTGTGCTCGGTCACGCCGAGCAGGAGGTCCTTGTCGCGGTAGCGGACAACGGCCACGGACTGGCGGTTGCCGAGCATGAGGCGGTTGACCAGCTTGGGGGCGCCCGGGCCGGAAGAGGTCAGCGCGCCGGGCACGCCGAACCGCTTGAGCAGCCAGTAGGCCAGAAAAATGACGCCGAGCAGCAGGAACAGGTATCCGGCCGTGGTCAGGATGGTGGTTCCCGAACCCACTGCCGGAAGCTGCGCCGGGACGGCCGCGGCGCCGGCCTGAACCGGGCTAGCCAAGCTGCTTCACCCGCTCGATGGGGCTGATGATGTCCGTCAACCGGATGCCGAACTTCTCGTTGATGACCACGGCCTCGCCGCGCGCCACCAGTTTGCCGTTGACGTAGATCTCCAGCGGTTCGCCGGCCAGCTTGTTCAGCTCGACCACCGAGCCCTGGCCCAGCTGCAGCAGCTCGTTGATCAGCAGCTTGGTGCGGCCCAGTTCGGCCGAGACCTCCAGCGGGATGTCCAGGATGAAGTCCAGGTCGCGCTTGCCCGAGGAGCTGCCCGCCTTGGCGTCCGGGCCCATGTCGGTCAGTTCGTAGTCGTGGGTCTGGGTGGACAGGAAGGCCTGTTCCTTCTCGTGCTTGACCTCGTCCTGCTCGGTCTCGGCCAGGGCGGCGGCCCATTCGTCGGCCAGGGCCTCGTCGTCGTTGCCCACGTCGGCGCTGCCCGCTTCCGAAGGATCGGTCACGTTCTCCAGGTTCCCCAGCGGATCGTCGTCCGAGTCGCCGCTTTCCAGCAGGGCGTCGGCCCATTCCTGTGCGAGTTTATCCTGATCGTCAGCCATGTCGCTCACCTCGTTAAAATACGTTATTCGCGGTCGGGCCGTCAAAATCCGGGACGGTCCGCTACGGAACTAGCAAGAAGCGTGCTACTGGATGACCATTTCCGTGATGTAGACCCGAAGAATTCCGCCGTTGCCGATGATCTGGTTCAGGCGGTCCGCGATCTCCTGCTTGAGTTCCACCTTGGCCTGCATGGTGGACAGCCCCTCGTAGGTCTTGCTCGAAAGCAGCAGGAGCAGGGTGTCCTTGATCTTGGCCTCGTATTTGGTCAGGGCGGCCTGGGCGTCGGCGTCGCGCACCTCCACCTCCACCCCGAGCTTGAGGTAGCGGCGGCCCAGGGGATCGGCCAGGTTGACCAGGAACGTGGGCAGGGCCACGATCTGGCCCTCCAGCTGCTCGGCGGGCTTGCCGGGATCGCCGGCCGCGTCCTGCTGCGCCGCGGTGTCCTCTTCAGGCGCGGCAAAGAACATCTTGTATCCGAACCAGCCGCCCACACCCAGCGCCGCCAGCAGGACGACGATGATGATCCACTTGAGCAGACCGCCCTTTTTCTTCTTCCCTTCTTCCTGGGTCAGTTCTTCTTGAGCCATGGCAGTTCCCTTTCCAGCTGGTTGTTCTCAATCCCTTATCGTCAATCGCCCCATTTTTCCAGACTAACTTTAGACTCGTCAGTAGCCGCCGATGGGCCGGGCGGTCTTGAGCAGAATCTCCACGCGCCGGTTCTTGGGCGAGTCCACGGGCCTGCCCAGTTCGTTGATGACCGGGAAGGCGCCGCCGTAGGCGGACAGGGAGAAACGCGAATCGGGCACGCCCCTGTCCACCAGGAAGGAGAGTACGGCCAGGGCGCGGTCCCCGGACAGTTCCAACGGGGTCTGCGTGGCGTCGGAGGCGTCGGCGTACCCGGCCACGTTGATGGGCGCGTCGGTCTGGGTCATCATCGGCACCAGGCGGGCGATGAGGTACTTGCCCTTGTCGGACAGCTCGGAGCCGCCCGGGGCGAAGAGTATCCGGTCGGTGAAGACCAGGGCCACGCCGTCCTGCTTGGCCAGGACGTCGAGGTTGTCGTCCAGGTCGGCCTTGTTGATCTCGTCGGGCAGGGTGTCGTCCGGGAAGAGCAGGTCCTTGATGCGCTGCTGCTTTTCCAGGACCTCCCACGGTTTTTCCATGAGCTCGACGATGAGCCGCTCCTTGGCGTTGACCCGGCCCGAGCCGCGCTTGTCGAGCAGGCCGAGGTCCGCGGTGGTCAGGGTCACCTTGGTCAGGATGGAGTTGTCCATGGAGGCCATGGTCAGCAGCAGGACGAAAAACGTCAGCAGCAGGGTCATCAGGTCCGAGAAGGTGACCAGCCACAGGGCCATGGGCGGACAGGGCGCCTCTTTCTTCTTGGCCATGCCTACTGCAACTCCTTGGGCGTGGACACGTCGAATTCGAAGCCGTCCACGGTCATGGCGTCATTGCGTTCGGGCGCGGTGGGCAGGGCCTCGACGATGCGGTCGCCCAGCCGGCTGGATCGCTTGTCCAGGACGATGTCCACCCGCCGGTTGCGGGCGCGGTTCTCCGGCGTGTCGGGCGGATAGTGCGGCCGGTACTTGCCGAACGCCTCCACCCGGAGCATGTCCGGGCTCATGCCGTTGTCGAGCAGGTAGCGGTAGATGGTCAGGGTGCGGTTGAGCGAGAGCTTCCAGGAGAGGTCCGGGTTGGCCTGGTCGTCGCCGGGCTGGTAGTTGAGGCCGAGCTCGTCGCGCATGTCCGAGGTGTGCCCGGCCAGGAGCAGGGGATATTTGACCTGCGCGAGCAGCGGCAGGAAGCCGTCCAGGGTGGCCCTGCCCTCGGCGCTCAGGGTGTAGCCGTCCGGGCCGAAGAGCAGGCTCGCGTTGATGGACAGGATCTGGACGAAGCGGCTGGAGGAGAAGTTGATGTCCTTGTCCACGTTCTCCCATTTCAGGGATTGCAGCGGCTCCAGGTCGCCGGTGTCGATGGGGCCGGGCTCCACGGTCTTCTTGGTGTCCTTCCGGGTGAAGACGTCGTAGCCCTCCCGGTTGAAGCCGAAGGTGCCGATGATGGAGCCGAGCGCGACCAGCTTGCGCCGCTGGTCGATGGTGGCCATGGACACGAGCAGGATGAAGAAGGTCAGCATCAAAGTCATGCAGTCCGCGAACGTGACCATCCACAGGGGCATCTCCTCGCATACCTGCTTCAGTTTCTTCTTGGCCATGACGCGCCCCTTCGGGTCTGCGGGTTATTCGGAGACGATCCGGTCCTTGGGCGGGAGGTAGCTGTTCAGCTTTTCCTCGATGATGCGCGGGTTCTCGCCCTTGGAGATGGACAGGATGCCCTCCATGATCATCTCGCGCAAAAGGATTTCCTCCTTGCTGCGCGCCTTGAGCTTGCCCGCCATGGGCATGAGTATGAGGTTGGCGATGAGCGCGCCGTACAGGGTGGTCAGCAGGGCCACGGCCATGGCCGGGCCGATGGACGACGGGTCGCTCATGGTCTGGAGCATCTGCACCAGGCCGATGACCGTGCCGATCATGCCCATGGCCGGGGCCAGGGTGCCCAGGGCGGAGACCACGTCCGCGCCGGTGGCGTGGCGCTCGGCCAGGTAGGAGATTTCCGTTTCCAGGATTTCCTGGATGGTCTGCGGCTCAAGGCCGTCCACGGTCAGCTGCAGCCCCTTGCGCATGTAGTCGTCGTCGATTTCCTTGATAAGCGGCTCCAGGGACAGGATGCCCTCGCGGCGGGCGCGGTTGGCGTAGTCCTTGAAGCGGTCGATGATCTCGGCCGGGGAATCCAGGCTGGAGAAAAAGGTGTTCTTGATGACCCCGATGACGCCGATGATGTAGTTCATGGGGTAGTTGACCAGCCCGGCCCCGATGGTGCCGCCCACCACGATGAGCAGGGAGGGCACGGACACGAAGATGATCAGGCTGGAGCCGGTCATGATGGCCGACAGGACCAGTCCGAACGAAAGGACGATGCCGATTAAGGTACCCAGATCCATGCTGTCTCCGCTTTGGTTCTCAGTCGCGCGGCGGCCGCGCCCCGAAGATCCGTGTGCCGATGCGCACCAGTGTCGCGCCTTCCCGCACGGCCGGGACGAAGTCCCCGGTCATGCCCATGGACAGGTGCGGCAGGGCCGTGCCCAGGCGCGTTTCCAGTCCGTCGCGCAGCTCCCGCAGCCGGGCGAACACCGGCCGGGCGCGCTCGGGATCGTCGAAGAACGGCGGCAACGTCATCAATCCGACGAGCCGCAGCCCCCCCATGCCCAGGACCGCCTCGGCCAGTTCCGGCAGCTTTCCCACCGTGATTCCGGACTTCTGCGTTTCTCCCGCAATGTTCACCTGAATCAGGATGTCCTGGACCGTGTCCAGGCTCGCCGCCTTTTTATGCAATGCCTGCGCCAGCTTGGAGGAATCCACGCTGTGCACCAGGGCGAACTTCCCGGCCACGTACTTGGCCTTGTTGGACTGCAGGCCGCCGATGAAATGCCAGTTGACGTTCAGCCCGGCCAGCTCTTCCTGCTTGGCCAGGGCCTCCTGCACGTAGTTCTCGCCGAACTCGGTCTGGCCGGTTTCGGCCAGGTCCCGGATGTCCGAGGCCGGGTGCAGTTTGGAGACCGCCACCAGGGTTATATCCTCGGGCGCGCGGCCCGCCTGCTTCGCGGCCTCGGCCAGCGCCTGCCGGACTCCGGCCGCCCGTTCGGCCAATTCCTGTTGTCTCTGACTCATTCTTGTTCCGTACGCCGGGCCGGGCCACCGGCCCGTTCAATCCGGCCCTGATGTCCCAATGGCTCTTATCGGCCCGATTTTCAATTAGTTTAATGAATTAATGATGATTTTTCGCATCCGTCCGTCGCGTACCCGCTTATACCATGAATTTACGCACCCTAACCACCCGAAATTTTACCGGAACTGTAACCGTTCGGAATTCGCCAATATTGCCGCAAAGTTAAGTCTAGATTTTCTCTAGTCCCCGTCATTCCTCGGCAACGACCATTCACCCCATGAAACACCGCCCCTCTCTTCCGGCCGCCACAGCGCGTCTAACGAGGCCGAGGCCACAAAGACCACAACGCCCAAAAACGCACAGCCCGCGAAGCGGCACAAAAAGTTTAGGAGGGAAAGGGGGATGGGGGCCGGAGGCGAACACGCCGGGCGCGGCGAGCCGCGCCCGGCGTGGAGTGCGACCGCCCCTCTAGGCGGGGGTGACGATGGTGTGGATGGTGCGGACGAGTTCGTCTTCGCCCTTGGCCGCGTAGGTTTCGTACAACCCCATGATGGTGGCCTGGGAATAGACGTAGTTGCGGAACTGCTTGAACGGCTTGGCCTTGAGGTCGTTCCGGGAAAGCTTGTAGTCGCGCACGGCCACCTTCTCCACGACCGGCAGGACCCAGTGGTTGGCGGGCACGGTCAGGACCCAGTCGTGGTCGCCGAGGTGGGTGACGAATCCCTCCTGGCGGCGGGGCAGGGGCAGGGTCTTTCCGTCCGCGGCAAGGAGGCCGTACCGCACGGGATCGACGCCCGCGATGATCGAGGCGGCGGTCAGCCAGCCCACGACCTGGGCCTCGTCCTTGTCGGTGCGCGGGTGGTTGTGGGCGCAGGCCTGGGCCACGACGACCTCGGCGGGCACCTTGCGGGCGATGGACTCGGCCACGCCCAGGGGATGGTGCTCGCCGGTCCCGGCCAGGGAAAGCTCGGTGCGGGACTCGCCGTCCGCGCCCCACTGGAAGACCCATGGCTTGTGCAGGTCGTGCAGCAGCTGGGCGGCGATGACCACGTCGCGGTCGAGCATGTAGTCGTAGACCTCGCGGTAGCCGTCGTACAGGGCCAGGGACACGCGGGTGTTCAGGCCGGTGTGGGTGCACAGGCCGCCGGGATAGGCGTGGTGGCTGCCGTAGCCGGAGCCCGGCGCGGACCAGAAGGGCTGGGGCGCGGTGGCGGCGCCGGACACGGGCGGCAGAAAATCGGCTTCGGATACGTCCTGGATCAGCCCCTTGGCGGACAGCTCCTTGTAAATGGCCTTCTTTTCGCTCGTACCGATGGATTTGGTCACCGTGGGCGCGGGGTTGTCGAGCACGGCCAGGACCTTGGCGCGCAGGCCGGGATTGCGAATCTGTCCGGCGGCCTGGAGGATGGACTGCCAGGAGGCGGACACCGGGCCCGAGGCGTCGGCCATGTCCTGGGGCGCCATGGCCACGCATTCGTCAAAGGTGACCGTGGCCGGAGCGGCGTGGGCGCGCAGGGGCAGGGCGGTGACCGCGGCGGCCGCGCCGGCCAGAGCCCCGATTTTCAGGAAGTCACGACGGTTGAGATGTTCGGAAGGCATGTTTTTCTCCTTGAAAGCAGAGGGGTTGTATGGTGTTTTGAACATACCTCCCGGTTTCGTCGGCAGCCTGACGAACGGGTGACGGAATGTGTCCTGCGGATGAAAAATAGGTCACAACCGGGCAAGGGCTCGGCGCGTCGAAGGGGACCTGCCGCGAGCCGGAAAACGGGAAAAAAAGCGCTTTTCACCCATTATCTATATATAGAAGCTTGACGAGTCGAAGCAAAAGCGTGCATAGACCCCCCTCAGTCTGTCGGGAACGGGTTTTGGACGGGCCAGAGCCCCGCGACCACCAAGGCAGGCCGGATACCATCTTCAGCCTGTTGAAGAAGGCGCGAGTGCAGGAGCGCAATCGCGCGTTTTTCAACAGCCTGATAAGAGAGCCGTAACATGCCGAAAGACCTGATCATCGTCGAGTCCCCCGCCAAGGTGAAGACCATTTCCAAGTTCCTCGGAAAGGACTACATCGTCGACGCCTCGGTGGGCCACGTGCGCGACCTGCCCACCCGTGACCTGGGCGTGGACGAGGAGAACAACTTCGCCCCGCACTATGAGATCATCCAGGGCAAGGAGGACGTGGTCAAGCGTCTCAAGGCCGCGGCCAAGAAGGCGGACACCGTCTATCTCGCGCCCGACCCGGACCGCGAGGGGGAGGCCATCGCCTGGCACGTGGCCGAGCTGCTCAAGCCGGTCAACGACAACATCCGGCGCATCCAGTTCAACGAGATCACCTCCCGGGCGGTCAAGGACGCGCTTGAGCACGCCCAGGACCTCAACGAGAACCTGTTCGACTCCCAGCAGGCGAGGCGCATCCTGGACCGGCTGGTGGGCTACAAGATTTCCCCGATCCTGTGGAAGAACGTCAAGCGTGGCATCTCGGCCGGCCGCGTCCAGTCCGTGGCGCTCAAGATTCTGGTCGAGCGCGAAAAGGAACGCCGCGCCTTCCGGCCCGACGAGTACTGGCCGTTCAAGGTGCTCCTGGAGGGCGGCAACCCGCCGCCGTTCTGGATGGACCTGCACAAGCTCGAGGGCAAGGCGGTCAAACCGGGCGCCAACCATGTGTCCAACGCGGACCAGGCCGAGGCCCTGGAACGGGAGCTGCTGAACGGGGAGTTCAAGGTGGACACCGTGCAGGAGAAGCAGCGCAAGCGCCAGCCCCTGCCGCCGTACATCACCTCCACCCTGCAGCAGGACGCCAACCGGCGCATGGGCTATTCGGCCAAGCGGACCATGTCCATCGCCCAGCGACTGTACGAGGGCGTGGAGCTGGGCAAGCGCGGCACCACTGCGCTGATCACCTACATGCGTACCGACTCGGTGCGCATCGCCAAGGAGGCCCAGGAGGCGGCCAAGGAGCTGATCCTGGACAAGTACGGCGACGACTTCTATCCGTCCAAGACCCGGAATTTCAAGACCAAGGGCGGTGCCCAGGACGCGCACGAAGCGATCCGGCCGGTCGACGTGACCATCACGCCCGAAAGCGTGAAGAGCTTTTTGCCCGGCGAGCAGTACAAGCTCTACCGGCTCGTCTGGCAGCGGTTCGTGGCCTCGCAGATGGCCGCGGCCACCTTCTGGGACACCACCGTGCTGGTCAACGCCCCGCAGACCGTGTGGCGCGCCAAGGGCGAACGGATGCTCTTCGCCGGTTTCCTGGCCGCCATGGACAAGGCCGGTTCCGAGGACGATGTGGAGCTGCCCAAGCTGCAGGAAGGCGACGTGCTGCAGCTCAACGAGCTGAAAAAGGAACAGAAGTTCACCCAGCCGCCGCCACGCTACTCGGAGGCCTCGCTGGTCAAGACCCTGGAGGAGCTGGGCATCGGCAGGCCGTCCACCTACGCGGCCATCATCTCCACCCTGATCGACCGCGAGTACGCCAAGCTCGAGGAGAAGCGGTTCGTGCCCACCGAGCTCGGCTTTACCGTGTCCGACCAATTGTCCGAGCACTTCCAGGCCCTCATGGACGTGGGCTTCACCGCCCAGATGGAAGGACTTCTGGACGACGTGGCCGACGGCAAGAAGAACTGGGAGGAACTGCTCAAGGACTTCGGCGGCGACTTTTACCCCACACTGGAAAAGGCGCGCACCGAGATGGGCCGCTCCCAGCAGGTCACGGACATCATGTGCGACAACTGCGGCAAGCCCATGGCCGTGAAGTTCGGCAAGACCGGCGAGTTCCTGGGCTGCACCGGGTTCCCGACCTGCCGGACCATCAAGAACTTCACCCGCGACGAGCACGGCAACATCCAGGTGGTGGAGCGCGAGAAGCCCGAGGACACCGGCGTGCTCTGCGAGAAGTGCGGCCGCCCCATGGCCATCAAGCAGTCCCGGCGCGGCGAGTTCCTGGGCTGCACCGGCTACCCGGACTGCAAGTCCATCGTCAATTTTACCCGAGATGAGAACGGCAACATCAAGGTCGTGGAGTCGGAAAAGCCCGAAGTGGTCGGCACCTGCCCGGACTGCGGCGGCGAGCTGCTGCTCAAGAAGGCGCGCACCGGCTCCCGGTTCATCGCCTGTTCCAACTATCCGGACTGCACCTACGCCGCGCCGTTCTCCACGGGCGTGCCTTGCCCGCGCGAGGGCTGCAACGGCGAGCTGGTCGAGAAATCCTCGCGCCGGGGCAAGATCTTCTACTCCTGCTCCGAGTACCCCAAGTGCGACTACGCGGTCTGGAACTGGCCGATCAACGAGCCGTGCCCCAAGTGCAACCACCCCATCCTGGTCCGCAAGACCTCCAAGGACAAGGGCGAGCACATCGCCTGCCCCAAAAAGGGGTGCGACTATTCTCGTCCTGTGGACGAGAAGGAGTAGGCGGCTTCCGATAGCGGGCCATCTGCACATTTTTTCCGGCGGGCGCTGACCGCAGCGTAGCCGTCCACGTGAGGATCAGCGCCCGCCGGAGGAAAATGCACAGCTGACCCACTCTCGACAAATCCGCAGGACAGCGGATTTGGACGTTGCGGTCTTTCCGCAACGCCCCGAAGGGGTGAGCCCCAGGATAGGGCGAATCAAAGCCTATTCCGAGGACGGGTTGGCGGCTGAAGAGAGAGCCGCTGTCGGTTGGCTTTGCCAACCGAGTCGCTCCATGGGGCGGGAGGGTTTTGATGCAGGCATGATAAAGAGGCTGTTGGGCGCTGGGTCACCCAAGGCGCTATTCGGTGAGGGAGCCTGGCTCCCTTTTTTTGTGCGGAAAAAGTTGTTGGAATTGATCCAGGTCAATGTTTTTGGGGGTGGCGGCGTGTAGAAGGGAGGTGCGTGAGGGGCATGACCGGCCCGTTGCGCATGAGACATTCTCTACCATGGGCGGCCTGCCATTGCCGTCCGAACGTCACACCTACATCCTCCCCAAGAAGGCCGTCCACACCCGGGCGGCCTTCCTGGTTGCGCGGGGCTGGATTGTTTCGGGGAAACAACGTATCTGCTGCCCATGCCCGATACCCAACCCGATGCGCAGGCCGTGCTGGCCGCGGCCCGCAAGCTGGGCCGCCCCGTGGAGCCGGACCAGGCCGAACTGCTGGCCGTCTATCTGGACCAGCTTATCAAGTGGAACAAAAAGATGAACCTGGTCGGCCCGTCCGACTGGCGGACCGTGTTCGACCGGCTGGTGGTGGACTCCCTGTTCCTGGCCGATTTCGTGGCCGGGCTGAACCTGCCCGACCGACCTCTGTGCCTCGATTTCGGAGCCGGGGCCGGGCTGCCGGGCATCCCCCTGCGCGTGCTCTGGCAGGCGGGCGACTACTGGCTGGTGGAGGTGCGCGAGAAACGGGCCACCTTCATGAAGAGCGCGCTCGGCCGCCTCAAGCTGCCCGCCACCAGCGTCTTCCCAGGCAAGGCCGAGGACGCCCTGGACCGCCTGTCCAGGTCCGGCCACCAGGCCACCGCCGACCTCATCCTCAGCCGCGCCTTTATGCCCTGGCAAAAACTTCTGGATTTCATCCACCCCATGCTCCGCAAGGAACCGGGCCGCACCGGCGCCGCCATCATCCTGGCCAACGATCCGCCCCCGGATGAAGCCTCAGTCCCCGACGGCTGGCGGCTCGGCGACGTGGCCTCCTACCCGGCTGCGGGCGGTGAGCGCTACTTCTGGTCGTTCAAGGTCGAGTAGAAGCGAAGAATGCCTCCGGCGGCCAGAGGGGAAACTTTTGAAAAAGTTTCCCCTCTGGACTCCCCTTCAAAACTTTTTGTCGCGCCTTCGGCGAAGCCGTGCGAGCGCCAAAAGAATAACCCCGGCTCAAACGGACCGGGGTTTCGTTCTCTGCGCACTCCGCGAAGCGGCTATAAAAAGTTTGGGAAGGGAGAGGGGATGGGGGGTCCGGGGGAAGGGGAGAGGGAAAGCCCTTTTCAAAGGGTTTCCCTCTCCCCTTCCCCCGGCCGCCGGAGGCATTCTTATTCTTACAAAACGTCCCAGGTGGCGCCTTGCGGGGTGTCGTGGACTTCGACCTGCATGGCGGCGAGTTCGTCGCGGATGGCGTCGGACTTTTCGAAGTCCTTGTCCTTGCGCGCCTGGGCGCGGGCGTCGAGCAGTTCCTGGACTTTGGCCGGGTCGATGCCGGCGCGGGCGGCGCGGTTGTCGCGCAGCTCCAGGAGGAACTCGGCGGGCTCGCGCTCGAAGATGCCGAGAATGGTGCCCCAGTCGGCCATGTCGGCCTTGATACGGGCGAACAGGTCGCGGCCGCCTTCGGACTTGCGCAGGTTCTTGTCTTCTGCCACGCGCCCGGCCAACCGGATGGCGGAAAAGATGTGGCCCAGAGCCCCGGCGGTGTTCAGGTCGTCGGCCATGGCCTCGGCGAAGTGCTTTTCGATCTCGTCGAGCTCTTTGGTCAGGTCCTCGGGGAACGGGGACTTCTTCCATTTCTCCTTGGCCAGTTCCACGTCGATCTGGCTCAGGGCCGAGTAGATGCGCTTGACGCCCTTTTCGGCCTCTTCCAGGGCGTC
Source organism: Pseudodesulfovibrio hydrargyri (assembly GCF_001874525.1). Classification (NCBI taxonomy): domain Bacteria; kingdom Pseudomonadati; phylum Thermodesulfobacteriota; class Desulfovibrionia; order Desulfovibrionales; family Desulfovibrionaceae; genus Pseudodesulfovibrio; species Pseudodesulfovibrio hydrargyri. The sequence continues at coordinate 1,549,186 of NZ_LKAQ01000004.1, forward strand.
GAAGGAGAAGTCGAGCGGGCTGCGGTAGTGCATGGTCAGCAGGAAGTAGCGCAGGGTCTCGGGCAGGAACTTGTCCAGGATGTCGCGGATGGTGAAGAAGTTGCCCAGCGACTTGGACATCTTTTCGGAGTTGATCTGCACGAACCCGTTGTGCACCCAGTAGTTGGCGAACGGCTTGCCCGTGGCGGCCTCGGACTGGGCCACCTCGTTCTCGTGGTGCGGGAAGGACAGATCCTGGCCGCCGCCGTGGATGTCCAGCGGCAGGGGGGAGTATTTCTCGGACATGGCCGAGCACTCCAGATGCCAGCCGGGACGGCCCTGGCCCCAGGGGGATTCCCAGAACGGTTCGCCGGGCTTGGCCGCCTTCCACAGGGCGAAGTCGAGCGGGTCCTGCTTTTCCTCGCCCGGGGCGATGCGCGCGCCGGATTCGAGCTCGTCGATGTTCCGGCCGGACAGCTTGCCGTAGCCGTCAAAGGAGCGGACCTTGAAATACACGTCGCCCGACGGGGTGGCGTAGGCGTGGCCCTTGTCGATGAGCCGCTTCGTCAGGTCGATCATCTCCGGGATGTGCTCGGTGCACTTGGGCTCCACCGTGGGGCGCTGGATGCCCAGCCGGTCCATGTCCACGTAGAACTCGCCGATGAACTTCTCGGCGATCTCGCCCGCCTCCTTGCCCACCTCGGCCGCGCGCTTGATGATCTTGTCGTCGATGTCCGTGAAGTTGCGGATGAAATTGACGTTGTACCCCTCGTGATTGAGGTAGCGATAGAGCACGTCGAAGACCACGCTGGAGCGGGCGTGGCCGATGTGGCAGAGGTCGTAGGCCGTGATGCCGCAGACGTACATGTTCACGTCGTTGTCGTTGGCCGGGGTAAATGCTTCCTTGCGCCGTTTGAGGGTGTTGTAGAGTCTCATTGGATCACTCCATTTTTATTGCATTGAAATAATTATGCTTTGATTAAATTCCATCCGCCGGAACGGTCTCCACGTGGACGTTCAGCAGGTCCAGGTTCTCGAACAGGTCGCGGCCCATGAAGAAATAGAGCACGGGCACGGACTCCGCCGGGTTGGCGGACACGGTCAGGGAACCGGGGTCGTTCAAAAACGTCTTCAGGCCGAGCATGGCCGCGCGGGCCGATTCGTTGGCCTGGGTCTCGGCATAGGCGGCCAGTCCGTCCAGCTCCAGGCTGATCCGGCTCAGGGTGGCGGCTTCGGAAGCGCCCGTCTTTTTGGCCCAGTCCGCGCTGACCAGGCGCATGAACTCGCGGTTGTCGAAGGTCAGGACCGCCGAGCGGATGCCCAGGGCGAAACTCTGTTCCGGCCGGAATCCGGTCAGGTCCACGTTGTCCAGGGCGCCGGTCAGCTTGAGCGCGCCGAGCTTGGGGTCGTCCAGGGACAGCTCCTTGAGCTCCAGGATCTTGGTCTCCGGGTCGTAGGTATAGTCCAGCCCCGCGTTGCCGGCCAGGGTCTTGATGCCCAGCCCCTCGATGTACCCGGCCCACTCGCCGAAATTCTGCGCGGTCGCCGGGATGGTCAGCCCCTTGGCCGAGATGGTTGCGAAGTGGGGGATGGGGTTGTCCCGGTCGAAGGCCGCGATGGACACCGAGTCGGCCTGGACGTGCTGGCCCGAGGGGAACAGGGCGTCCACCCGCTCAAGCGTCACGGTGTGGGCGGTGATGTCCACGGACAGGTCGGCGTAGGACAGGGCCAGCCCCGGGATGTCGGCCACGGCCCTGGTCAGTTCCTTGTCCACCTCGGTGTTGACGTACCATTTCAGGCCGAAGAAGCAGAGCGCGGCGAAGATGACGAAGGAGACGAGGAATTTCTTCAGGCCGGACACGGTTACATCTCCCTCAGGCCGGTGACGCAGGCCACGGCCTTGATGCCTTTCTTTTCGCCGGTGAAGCCGAGCTTTTCCTCGGTTGTGGCCTTGAAGTTGACCTGGTGCTGCTCAAGGCCGAGCAGCCGGGCCACGTTTTTGGCGATCTGCGCGGCGTGGGGGGCCAGACGCGGGACCTGGGCGATGACGGTCAGGTCCGCGTGCACGATGCGGGTCCGGGCCCGCTCGGCCATGTCCAGGACCTCGCGCACGAGCACGCCGCTGTCCGCGTTGTCGAAATTCGGGTCCGTGTCCGGGAAATGGGTGCCGATGTCCCCGCCGCCGAAGGTCCCCAGGATGGCGTCGGCCAGGGCGTGCAGGAGCACGTCGCCGTCCGAGTGGGCCACCATGGACGGGCCGCCCGGGATGGGCACGCCGCCCAGGACCATGGGCCGGTCGTGCTCGCCGCCGAAGCGGTGCACGTCGTAGCCCCAGCCCGTGCACGGCACGGTGGTCCGGGCCTCCTCCAGCCTTTTCAGGTCTTCGGGCACGGTGATCTTGACGTTGCCCGCCTCGCCCGGCACGACCGCGACCTCGGCCAGCCGCTCGACCATGGAGGCGTCGTCCGTGACCTCCCAGCCCTCGGCCAGGGCGCGGTCGTGGGCCTCGCGCAAAAGCGCGGTCTCGAACCCCTGCGGGGTCTGCACGGCCCCCAGTTCGGAACGGTCCAGGGTCTCGGCGACCCTGTTGTCCGCCACCCGTTTGACCGTGTCGGTCACGGGCACGGCCGGGATCGCGCCGCGCGCGCCGGAGTCCAGCGCGTCCACGAGTTCACGGACCAGCCGGGCCGAGACAAAGGGGCGGGCCGAGTCGTGGACCAGGACATGGCCGCACGACTTGGGCAGGCCGGTCAGCCCGTTGCGCACCGAGTCCTGCCGCCGCTCGCCCCCGGCGACCACGGTCCACTGCACGCCCAGGTCCTCGGTCTTGAAAAACTGGCGCAGCTTCTTGTCCATGGCCGGAGCGTCCTCGGGCGGGAAGACGAAGACCAGGCCGCGCACGCGGGCCACGCGGGAGAATGCCCGGGCGCAGTGCCAGAACAGCGGCACGCCCTTGTACTCAAGGTACTGCTTGCGCTCGCCGCCCGTGGCCTCGGCCAGCCGTGTGCCGGAGCCAGCGGCCAGGATAATGGCCCAAATGTCGTTCATGGTGCGGTCCATGCGGTTGCCTGTCGAAATTGGGCGCGCGGGGGAGGGGGTGCCTCCCCCGCGCGGTGTACACAAGTCGGAGCCGGTCATAAGCCGGGTCTTGTTCCCCTTGCGGGGTGGTCATCATTCATCTAGGCCGCCCGTTACCGGACGGCTCGAGCAACCAACCCGACAGCTTCGGCCGGGCCGGCCTCAAACGCTGTCCTATTCGGTCTTGCTCCGGACGGAGTTCACCTGGCCTGCCGCGTCGCCGCGACAGCCGGTGGGCTCTTACCCCACCGTTTCACCCTTACCGCCGGGTTGCCCCGGAGGCGGTCTGCTTTCTGTTGCACGTGACGGGGATCGCTCCCCCTGGGCGTTACCCAGCGTCCTGCCCTGCGGAGCCCGGACTTTCCTCCCCGGCCGATGGCCGCGGCGATGACCTGCCCGACTCCGGACTTGTGATCTATTCCTCTTCGGCGCTTCCGGCCTGCACAAAGGCCTGCCAGTAGATCAGCCGCTGGCAGTTGGGGCAGCTCAGGATCTGCTGGCCCTTCTGCAGGTCGTTGTACGCCTGCGGCGGGATCATGATGTTGCAGCCCGAGCACACGCCTTCGGACACCGGCACGATGACCGGGTGCTCCATGCGCTCGCGGATGAATTCGTAGCGGCCCAGGATCGGCGGCGGAACAGCCTTGCAGGCCTTCTTGCGCTTGCGGTTCAGGGCCTCGAGCTTCTTGTTGGCCTTGTCCAGGCGCTCGTCCAGGGTGGTCTTGAGCGCGTTGAACTGCTCCTGCACGCCGCCCATCTCCTCGTCCAGGGCCTGGGTGGCCTCGTCCTGGCGGACCAGCTCCTCGCGCACGGCCTCCTGCTCGTCGTCGCGCATGCGGTTGAGCTTTTCCAGGGAATCCATTTCGCGCATCATGGCGTGGTATTCCTTGGTGTTGCCCACGAGCATCAGCTTGTTCTTGGACTTCTTGATCTTACCCGCATCCTCCTCGATCTCCACGGACAGCTTCTTTTTCTGTTCGTTGAGGATGCTCATCTTCTCGTCAATCTGGCCGCGGCGCTCCTCGAACTCGCCGAGCTGGTTCTCGAGGTCGGCCAGCTCCTGGGGAGCCTGCTCGATCTCCTGGGTCAGCTCGAGGATTTCGTCGTCCACTTCCTGCAGGACGATCAACTGTTCAATCTGTTTCTGATACATGGGTTAACCTCACTATCTATTTGAAATCAAAAAGTGTATCCGCTACTTGCTGTATACCGAAAAGGGGTCCTCGCCCGGGAAGAAACGGACTTCCGCGCCGGGCATGGCCTGGCCGAGCTCCTCGGCGAAGCGGCGCATCATCTCCTCTTCCAGGGAGAAATGGCCCACGTCCACCACGCAGACCGGGGTCTCCACGGCCGGGTGGTACTTCATGTCCCCGGTGACGAACACGTCCGCCCCGGCGCGCGCCGCCCGCTCGATCAGGGACGTGCCCGAGCCGCCGCAATAGGCCACGGTGCGCACGCGCTCCGGCCTGGGCCCGGCGACCATCAATGCGTCGCGTTCGATCAGCCCGGCCAGCCGGTCCATGAACGCTTCAAAGGACATCGGTTCAGGCAGTTCGCCCGCCTCGCCGAAGCCGACCTCGCTCACCGGCGCGGTCAGGGAGCGCAGGTAGAACAGGGGCCGTCCGCCCAGGGAAAATTCGATCTTGTCCGCCAGTCCGCGCCATTTGGGCTCGTCGCAGACCACTCGGACCTCGCCGGTGCGGCTCTGGGCCACCGAGTGCACCCCGTCGTGGTCGGCCCAGATGTCGGCGGCCTCGCGGGTGATCGGTTCCTCGCAGTAGAACGAGGCCTCCACCGGGGCGCGGCCGTGCTCCACCTCGAGCAGCCGCCTGCCGGTCAACGCCAGTTCCTCGCCCAGCCAGAAGGCTGGACCCCCAGGCCGGGTGTCCAGGGAGGTGTGGGCCGCGTACAGCCAGCTCCCTGCCGGGATGATCGACCGGAGCACGTCCAGGTACATTCCTTCCGCGCTCGGGGCCTTGGGCTGCATGTACAGCGGGTGGTGCGTGATCACCGCGCCCGCGCCCCACTCGACACAGCGGGAAACCGCCGCCGGGGTGGGCTCCAGGGTCACGGCCACCTTGTCCGTGTCGGCCAGGGTCCCGGCCACCTGCACGCCGGAGTTGTCCCAGGAACTTTGGTTCGCCTCCGGGGCGAGGTTCCTGAAAATCGCCAAAATATCTTGAATTTTCATATGGTTATGACCATTTCCCATAATGAGGATGCTCCCGTAGGGTTTCCCCCTCGGGAGCATCTCTTGTCCTCTTCGATCACCCGGCCTACGGCCTTGTTCGGGGATTTCAGGAAATATGCGATCTTCTGCTTTCGGGTCTTCGTCAATCACGTCTCCCGGAAGTGGGTCGTTGGTGGGCCAGCCAGGATTCGAACCTGGGACCGACCGGTTATGAGCCGGTGGCTCTGCCAACTGAGCTACTGGCCCGCCGTGGAGTCGAGCACCATAGCCGGAAGCCGCCCATGGTGTCAACTCCACGGCGGTGCTTTGTACGTCGGCTTCCGATAGCGGGCCATCTGCACATTTTTTCCGGGGGGCTTTCATCCTCATGTAGGCCCACTACACTGCGGTGAAAGCCCCCCCGGAAGAAAATGCACATCTGACCCACTCTCGAAAGCCTCACTCCGTGCGAACGCGGGGGAGAGAGCCGCTGTTCGCGCGCTTTGCGCACGAAGGCGCTCCATGGGAGAGCCGTTGTTGGATGCTGCGCATCCAAAGCACTCCATGAGGGGGCGTTGTCGGGTGCCTGCGGCATCCGAATCGCTTCTGGGTGAAATCAGGATCGGGGGAGGTCGAGGGTTTGGGTCAGCCAGGTGATGAAGGCCTGGGCGGGGGAGTCGGGTTTTGGGGGGCGGCGGGTGATGACGACGTAGTCGATGGGGGTTGTGGTGAAGCCGTAGGGGGCGACGAGGAGGTTCTGGGCCAGGGCGTCCCGGACCATGGGCAGGGGGCCGATGGCCAGGCCGAATCCGGCGGTGGCGGCCTGGAGGCTGAAGTAGAAGTGGTCGAAGAACTGTTCGGCGTCGGCGTTTGGGTTCTGGCCGGAGAGTCCCTTCCAATCGGTCCAGGCCGTGGGGCGGGTGCGGGTGTGCAGGAGCTGTTTGGAGGTGTGTTCGTGGGCCGCCCAGTAGGCCGGGCTGCATACCGGGCCGACGGGCTCCCGGCCGAGCGACTGGCTGTGGTACCGGCCGGGCCAGGCGAAATCCGAGCGCCGGATGGCCAGGTCCACCCCTTGTTCGGACAGGTCGATGGGCCCGCCCGCCGTGGACAGCAGCACCTCGGCGCCCGGGGCCGCCCGGTGGAAATCGTCGAGCCGGGGCATGAGCCAGCGCATGGCCAGGGTGGGCTCGCAGGACACGGACAGCCTTTGGGACGAGGGCTCGGCCTTGAGCTCCTCGCAGGCCCGCTCGAGCCCGGCGAACAGGGTCTCCACCCGCGCGGCGAAGGTCCGGCCCCGGTCCGTCAGAAAAATGCCCCGGTTGCGCCGCTCGAACAACTCGAACCCGAAGAATTCCTCCACCTGCCTCACGGCCCGGCTGACCGCGCCGTGGGTCACGTGCAGTTCCTGCGCGGCCCGGGTGAAGCTGCCGTGGCGCGCGGCGGCCAGAAAACTGGCCAGCGGGGTCAGGGGAGGGAGGTTGGGCATGGGCTTTCCGTGAGTTTAATTCACCGGTTGTCTACAAATTAATCGATTGTGCATTTCATATCCTCTTTTATGATGCGAGTAAATAAGATCAATCGGGAGAATAATCGTGAATTTTACTATCGAAACGAATCTGCTTGCCGTGGCCGGGATCACCCTGTTGGCCGTGGTCAGTCCGGGGCCGGACTTTGCCGTTATTTTGCGCAACGTCCTGCGTTCCGGCCGGGGGCCGGGGTTGGCCACCGCGCTGGGCATCGGTTGCGGGGTGGTGGTCCACGTTACCTACACCCTGCTCGGGCTGGGCTGGCTCGTGGCCCGCTACGCCTGGCTGCTGACGGCGGTCAAGTACGCCGGGGCCGCCTACCTCGTCTGGCTGGGGTGCTCCGCCTTGCTGTCGCGCGGGGACGAACCCGGCCGCCCGCAAGTCCCTGCGCCCGGTGTCCGCGCCGATCTCCGGCAGGCGTTCCGCAACGGCTTTCTGTGCAATGTCCTGAATCCCAAGACCGTGCTCTTCTTCATCGCCCTGTTCACCCAGGTGGTGGCGCCCGGCACGCCCCGGATCGCCCTGGTGGGCATCGGCGCGTACATCGTCCTGACCCACCTCGCCTGGTTCGCCTTCGTGGTCCTGGTCCTGACCAACCCGGCGGCCCTGCGCGTCTTCAACCATTGGCGGCGGGCCGTGGAAAGGGGGGTGGGCGGCTGCCTCGTCGCTTTGGGCGTGACCCTGGCGATCGATAACTGACCGGATCGCGCGAGGGGCTAGCCCGCCGTCTCCACCTTGCGGATGGTCCTTTTGGCGAACCACAGGGCCACGGCGGCGCTGGTCCAGACCATGGCGAAGATGGCCAGCCACAGGGCGGTGATGGGGTAGCCGAGGATTTGGGTGAACAGCGTGAACAGGATGAACGGGGCGACCACCTGGCGGGCCAGGCCGAGCCAGATGGCGAACATGGGGCGCTTCATGCCCTGCAGGACCGAGGTGGGCACGAAGATGGCCACGTAGCCGTACAGGGTGAAGGCGTCGATGTGCAGATAGCCCGCGCCCACGGCGATGACCGCCGGGTCCTGGGTGAAGATGCGCATGAGCGGCGAGGCGAGGAGCAGGATGGGCACGGACAGGGGGACGAGCAGGTACGCCCCATACAGCAGGTTTTTGCGGAAGTTCTCGCGGATGCGGTCTATCCGGCCCGCGCCGTAGTTCTGGGCCGTGATGGTCAGGGCGGCCACGCTCAGGCCGATGGTCGGCATGAGCACCACCTGATCGATGCGCGTGGCGATGCCGTATGCCGCCGAGGCCTCGGGCCCGAACCCGGACACGTAGCGGAAGATGACGAAGAAGCCCAGCGCCACGGTCATGGAGTTGAGCGCGGCCGGGAACCCCTGGTGGGCGATCTCGCCGTAGATCTTCAGCCGGGGAATGAAGTTGCGGCCCTTGTCGGTCTTGAGCAGCCCGGTGCGCCGGGTCTTGAACAGCAGGTATACCCCGCCGATGCCCTGCAGGATGACGGTGGCCCAGGCCACGCCCGCCAGCCCCATGGCGGGCAGGCCGAACCCGCCGTGGATGAACCATGGGTCCAGGACCACGTTCAGCGAGGCCATGAGGATGAGCGTGTTGCGCATGCTCCTGGTGTCGCCCTGGGATTGCAGGATGGCGTTGAACAGGAAGAGCGACATGGTCACCACGTTGCAGGCGAAGATCGGGTTCATGTAGCTCAGGCAGGTGGCCAGGTAGTCGCCGCGCGCCCCGAGCCAGCCGAAGATGGCGGGTGAAAAGGCCAGGCCGAACCAGGCCAGGGCCACGGACGCGAGCAGGCCGAAGCCGAGCATCTGCACGCCGACCAGTGACGCCTTGGCCCGGTCGCGCGCACCCAGGGCCGAGCCCATCAACGCGGTGGAGCCGGTGCCGATGCCCCCGGCCAGGGCGGTGATGATGAAATACACGGGCAGGGACAGGGCCAGGGCGGCCTGGGCGTGGGTGTCGATGCGTCCGGCCCACCAGGTGTCCACCACGTTGAACATGGTGTTGAAGAAAAAGCCCACGCTCGAGGGCACGGCCACCTGCCGGATCACCTCGGAAATGGGCCGCGTGGTCAGGTCGGTCCTGTCGATGGCCGTTTTGCTCATGGACCGACTGTACCCGTTTACCCTGCGGAGATACACCCTTTTCCCGCCGGGGCTTCCGGGTCGCGTCCGGGCCGGTTGACGGCCACGCGCCGGGGCCTGTACGTATTCGTCATGGGAAAGACGCCGACCAACGAGGATGTGCGCTTCTGGCGCGACCCCGACCTGCCGGGCGTGGAGGTGCGCCGGTCCACCTATCATGCCGAGGCCTTCCGCACCCACGTGCACGAGGCCTTTTCCATCGGCTTCATCGAGCAGGGCAGGACCACCTTCGACCTCGAAGGGAGCGCGTACACCGCGACCGTCGGCCGGGTCGTCTTCATCGGCCCGCACATGGCCCACGCCTGCAATCCGGACCCGGACTCGAACATGGCCTACACCATGTTCTACATCGACCCCGCCTTGCTCCTGGCCGTGGCCCGCGAACTCTTCGGCTCGGACGCCCGGCTTCCGCGTTTCCCCGAGCCCGTGGTCGACGATCCCCGGCTGGTCGAGCGGTTGCGCGCCCTGCAACGGGCCATTGCCGACGAGGCGGATCGCCTGGAACGGGAGAGCCTGCTCGTCCAGGGGCTGGCCGAGGCCATCACCCGCCACGGCGAGCCCGGTCCCGCGCGGGAGGTCCGCTCCGGCGGACGCGACGCGGTCAAGGCGGTGCGCGCCTACCTGACGGACCACCTCGCCGAAAAGGTCTCCCTGGACGAGCTGGCCCGGGCCGCCGGGATGAGCCGCTACCACCTGCTGCGCGTGTTCCAGGCCGCCACCGGCCTGCCGCCCCACGCCTACCAGAACCAGCTGCGCGTGGACCTGGGCAAGCGGCTGTTGGCCCAAGGCATGCCCGTCAGCCAGGCGGCGCTGGAGACCGGGTTCACCGACCAGTCCCACTTCACCCGCGTGTTTCGCCAGTACACCGGGGCCACGCCCGGCCAGTACCGGGACTCCGGCCGATCCTGATCCGGGCCGCAATTTCGTACAATACGCTTTCCCCGGCCGCGACTAGGCTCCCTCTCCTCAACCAAAGGAGAAGAACCATGCTGTTGTGGCAAAAGATGATGATCGGCCTGGCCCGGAGCGAGTCCGTGACCCGCCGGATGCAGGAATCGCGGTTCATGGACCGGTTCGCCCGCCGGTTCGTGGGCGGCCGCGACGGGGCCGAGGGGCTGGAGCGCGCCCAATCCCTGCGTGAACAAAAGCTGTCAGCCTCCCTGTTTTACCTCGGCGAATACGTGGCCGACCCGCGGGAGATCGAGGCCACCCGCCTCGCCCTGGCCGGGGTGGCGCGGGGGCTGGGCCGGTCCGGCCTGGACGTGCACCTGTCCGTGGACCCCACCCAGCTGGGGGCGATGATATCCTGGGAGGCGTGCCGCGAGAACGTCACCGCCCTGGCTCGCGAGGTGGCGGAGCACGCCGGGGCCGGGCGGGACGTGCTCATGCTCGACATGGAGGACTCCTCGGTCACCCAGCCGACCCTGGATCTCTATCATCATCTGCGCGGCGAAAACCTGCCCGCGGCCGTGACCGTCCAGGCCTATCTGCACCGCACGCCCGGCGACCTGGCCCGGCTGGTGGCGGACGGGGCCATGGTCCGGCTGGTCAAGGGCGCCTTTGCCGAATCCGGCAAGAAGGCCGCGACCGGGCGGCGCGACCGGGACGAGGCTTACCGCAAGGCCGTCGTCACCCTGTTGTCCCCCGAGGCCCGCGAGCGGGGCGTGTATCCGGTCTTCGGCACCCACGATCACAACATGGTCGCCTTTGCCGAGCACGTGGCCGCGACCAACGGCTGGCAACGCGACCAGTGGGAAGTGGAGATGCTCCTGGGCGTGCGCACGGCCTATCAGCGCGAACTGGCCGAGCGCGGGGTGTCCATGCGGCTGTATCTGCCGTTCGGCCGCGACTGGTGGCCCTATTCCATCCGCCGGGTGGGCGAGAATCCCAAGAACCTCGGCTTCGTGTTCCGCTCCATGATCGGCGGAGGCGAGTAGCGGGCGCGGCGGGCTTTGCACGGGCGCGGGCCGCAATTTCCTACAATACCCGGTCCGCCCGCCCCGGCATGGTGTTCCCCGAAACAATCAGGAGAACACCATGCCCGAAAACACCGCCGTCCTGGCGCGGCCCGCCGCCTGGCTCGCCCCGGCCTGGCTGGCCGCCGCCGTGCTCCTCTGGGGCACCTCCTTCATGGCCACCAAGACCGCCCTGACCGGGTTCGGGCCGCAGACCCTGGTCTGGCTGCGCATGACTCTGGCCGCCCTGGCCGTGCCCCTCTTTGCCCACCGCATCCCCCGGCCCGGCTACCGGCCCGGCGATTGGAAGGTCCTCGGCTCGCTTTGTCTGATGCAGCCGTGCCTCTATTTCCTGCTCGAGAGCAACGCCGTGAACCTGACCACCTCGTCCCAGGCGGGCATGGTCTCCTCCCTGGTACCCCTCTTCGTGGTTGCCGGGGCCTGGGCCATTCTCGGCGAGCCCATGACCCGCACCGCCATGCTCGGTCTGGCCGTGTCCATGGCCGGGGTGATCTGGCTGTCCATGGCCGGGGCCCCGGACGCGAGTGCCCCCAATCCCGCCCTCGGCAATCTCCTGGAGGTCGGGGCCATGGTCTGCGCGGCGGTCTACATGGTGGTCATGAAACGCCTCTCCACACGCTATTCCACCTGGTGGCTGACCGGCCTGCAATGCGTGGCCGGGGCTCTCTTCTTCCTGCCCGGCGGTCTTGCTGCCCTGTCCGATTCTCTGTTCGAAGCTCCTCCGATCGCCTGGTTGGCCGTGGTCTATCTCGGCCTGTTCGTCACCCTCGGGGCGTTTGGCCTGTACAATATGGCCATGACCTGCATGCCCGCCGGACGGGCCGCCCTGTCCATCAACCTCGTGCCGCCCGTGGCCCTGGTCGCTGGCTGGCTGCTGCTCGGCGAGACCCTGACCTGCGCGCAACTGGCCGCCTGCTGCGTGGTCGGGGCCGGTGTCTGGCTGGGGCGGCGGTAGGAGCCCCCAAGGGAAACGGCGCCGCATCCCTCCCTTACGCAATGAAAAGGCCCCGGTGCCCGGTGGAGTGCCGGGAACCGGGGCCGATCATGAACCGGTCGGGTCGAAGGGATGTTTTCAAGATACGGCCGCGCTCTCCGAAGAGTGCGGCCGTAGTCGATATGCGCGGCTTGGCCCTAGGGCAGGAAGCCGAGGACCGTCGCCGGTGAGCCGGACCCGTTGATGTTGCGCACGCCGCCGACCACGATCCACGCGCCCTTGGCGGGCAGCTGCTCCAGCCCGGCCAGGTTTTCCAGGTGGATGCGGTCGCCCTTCAGGAGGGCCGTGTTGGTGGCGTAGGATTCGTCGGAACCCGGGTCCACGCCGTGGGTGTCGATGCCCAGGCCCCCCAGGGCGCGGTTGTCGATCAGCCACTGGGTGGCGTCGACGCCGATGCCCGGGTAGTGCATGACGCTGTCCTTGTCCTCGTTGAAAAAGGCCTTCGGGTCGTCCCAGCGCTCGTCCCAGCCCGTGAAGGCGATGACCATGGCGTGGTCCGGAATCCGGCCGTTGGCCTTTTCATAGGCCTGCACGTCCGCAAGGCTCAGGGCGTAGTCCGGATTCTTGGCCGCCTTGGCGCGGACGTCGATGACCACGGCGGGGAAGACGAAGGAGGTCGCGGGCAGCTTGTCCGCGGTCTTTTCGTCGGCGTTGAAATGCGCGGGCGCGCCCCAATGGGTGCCGGAATGCTCGCCCATGGTCACCGACTGCAGGAAGAAGCCGTCCTCCTGGACCGTGAACGCGGGCTCGATCACCGGGTCCGGGTCGCCGGGGAAGATGGGCATGTTGGTGGTGTTGACGTGGCTCAGGAAAACGACCTTGCCGAACGCCCGGGCCATCTGCTCTGGAGTCAGCGCGCCGTTTCCACCCGCCATGGCCGTGCCCGCCGCAAGGAGCAGACACAGGGCCAGGCCCAATGCGCAGCGTGCCTGCGCTCTCACATACTGAAACATCGAAACTCTCTCTTTTTACGTATTCCGGGGAAAGGCCCATCCGGCGCGGTCAGCGCCCGGTCCCGCCCGTCCCCATCGCCGGGACACCCTTTCCTCAATGCGGATCGGTTCCGTGGCTGCCGTTTTACCCCATGGGGGCGCTGTTCGGCAACAGCGGGCAGGGGGCGGGAGAGGGATGGGAGATGGAGGCCGCTTAGCGGCGATGGACGGATGATTTCGCCTCCGGCGGGCAAGGGGCTATGACCCCTTGCATCCCCTTTGTCGCCTGCGGCGAGGCGGGATGCGCAAAGGGCTGGGCGGGACGCGACTGTGCGGTGTCCCGAAGAGTTCGCGCCGGACGTCGGCGCGGTTCGAAGGGGAGCCCGGCGCGAACACTTCGGGACGGTTGCCCACGCCGCCAGGCAGGGCGAGGGTTATGGACAATTGAGAGGGCGGCGTTTTGGACCGGGGCGTGAAAAGAGTCTATTCCCGGCGCTCCCGCCATCCGCGAAGCGGCAACAAAAAGTTTGGGAAAAGGAGGGGATGGGGGTCCGTGGGAAGGGGAGGAAAGAACCCTTTTCAAAGGGTTTTTCCTCCCCTTCCCACGGCCGCCGGAGGCAAAAAAAGTGCGGGCCGCGTCAGCGGCCCGCACTTTACGTTGTCTCAGGCGGCGCGACTATTTCAGGCCGAGTTCCTTTTTGAGGAATTCGAAGTCGATGTTGTTGGACACGAGTTCGGCGCCCTGTTTGATCTTGATGGCGTCGCGCAGTTTGTGCCGGGAGAGGATGTCGTCCATCTTCTTGGCGACCGTGAAGGTGTCTTCGCGGACCATGATGATGGGCGTTTCCAGTACCTCGGAGCGGGTCAGGATGATGTCGTTGGGGTAGAGGTTGCCGGTCAGGATGAGGCACGGGCAGTCGCCTTCGAGCGCCACGAGCTGCACGTCGGACCGGTCGCCGCCCACGATGATGGCGGAGTTCTTCTTCTTGCGGAAGTGGGTCATGAAGTTTTCGACCTGCATGGTGCCGATGAGGAAGGACTCGACCACGCGCTCGGACTTGTTGTGGGCGGAGATGATCTTGCCGCCCAGGCGGTCGGCCAGGTCGCCGACCTTGATGGCGCCCATGAGCGGGTCGCGGGGGATGACGCCGAGGACCCTGACGCCCTTGGCCTCCAGGGCCGGGCCCAGGAGCTGCGAGATCTCGTCCATGAAATTCGGGGGCACGTCGTTGAGGATGACGCCGGCCATGAGGTCGCCCAGCGTCTCCTTCATGGCCATGAGGTAGTCGTATTTGAGTTCCTTCTGGAAGCGGTCGATGATCACGGTCTTGATGCCGAGCCTGCGGACCACGGAGATGGCGTCGGTGTCGCAGTACTTGCCGGAGTACATGGACCCGGACCCGGCCACCAGGGTGACGTCCTTGTCCTTGGACACGGCCTCATAGCCTTCGACGATGCTGTCCAGCAGGCCGTCCATCTTGCCGGTGAACGCCTTGACCTTGAAGTCCTGGGTGACGACCACGGGGGTGACCATGGCCGGGTCTTCGTTCAGTCCGAGCACGTCCTGGACAAAGGCGGCGTCCTCGTCGCCGAGCTTGCCGTCGATCTCCATGGGCATGGCCCCGACGGGCTTCATGTAGCCCACGGTGAACCCGTCTTTCTGCAGGCGCAGGCCCATGCCCATGACGATCATGTTCTTGCCTGAATACCCGGTGGTAGAGCCTATGTAGAGTCCAGCCATGCCTATTGTCCTCCTGAGGGTGAAGGGGGCGGGAACCGCAGCGCCCCGTCTTTTGTTAGTATATGAGACCGCAAAAAATGTCCAAGCGTCAAATGGGTCCGACGGTCACGCGCAGGTCGGCCACGAACGCTCCTTCGGCATCCACCAGGATGGGGTTGAGCACGGCCTCGCGTATCTCCGGGAAGTCCGTGGCCATCTGGGACATGGACAGCAGGATGTCCTCGATGGCCGCCAGGTTGACCGGTTCCTCGCCGCGCACGCCGCGCAGCAGGGGGAACGACTTGATCTCGCGGACGATATCCTGGACGTCGTGCAGGGCGAGCGGGGCCAGCCGGTAGCTGACGTCGCCGAGAATCTCGGCGGACGGTCCGGCCAGACAGAACGAGATGAGCGGGCCGAACTGCGGGTCCTGGGTGAACCGGACCACGACCTCTCGGGCCTTGACCGGGCCCATGGTCTGGACCAGGCAGCCCGCTATGTAGATGTCCGGGCGCTTGCGCTGGGCCCGGGTGGTGATGTCGAGCCATGCGTCGCGAACCTCGCGCGGGGTGTGCAGGTCCAGGGCCACGCCGTCCACTTCGCCCCGGCTGGTCAGGTGGGGCGATTCGATCTTGAGCGCCACGGGGTAGCCCATCTTCTTGGCCGCGCGCACGGCCTGGTCCGAGGTGCGCACCAGCCGGGTCTCGGGCACGGGCAGTTCGTAGGACGCGGCGATGTCCATGGCGTCACCGAAGGGCAGTTCGGTCATGCCCGCGGCCAGGGCGGCATCGATGGTCCGCTCGGCCCGTCCCTTGTCGCGGCGGAAGCAGACCTCCACCGGGTAGGGCCGGTTCTTCCAGCGGTAGTGGGCGAGCATGGCCGCGATGGCCGTGATCGCCGGTTCCGGGTAGGCGTAGCAGGGGATGCCCGCGGCCAGGAGCATGTCGCGGCCGGGGCCGATCCGCTCCTCGCCCATGAACGAGGCGAAGATCGGTTTGTCGCAGGTCTTGGAAACGTCGATGATCGCCTGGGCGGTCTCGGTGATCTCGGCCGAGGCCGTGGGCGTGAGCAGGACCAGGATGGCGTGGCTGGTCTCGTCCTCTGCCACGGCTTCGAGCGTGGCCCGGTAGCGTTCGGCCTTGGCGTCGCCGATGATGTCGATGGGGTTGTAGATGGCGGCGAACGGCGGCAGGGCCCGGGTCAGGCGGTCCAGGGTCTGCTGGGAGGGGCGGGCCAGGTTGAGCCCGGCGGCCTCGCAGGCGTCGGCGGCCAGGATGCCGGGGCCGCCGGAGTTGGTCACCACGGTCAGGTTCGGGCCCTGGGGCAGGGGCTGTTCGGCAAAGGCGCGCGCCAGGTCGAACAGGGTCTCCAGGCTCTCCACCCGGATGATCCCCGCCTGCTTGAACGCGGCCAGCCCGGCCTCCACGCTGCCGGCCAGGGAGCCGGTGTGGCTGGAGGTGGCCCGCGCGCCGGCCGGGGTGGTGCCCGCCTTGATCATGATGACCGGCTTCTTTTCGGTCACGGCCCGGGCCCGGGTCAGGAACCTGCGGCCGTCGTCCACGGATTCCAGGTAGCCGATGATGACCTTGGTGTCCGGGTCGTCGCCCAGCGCCTCGATCACGTCGGCCTCGGACACGCCCGCCTTGTTGCCGAGCGAGACGAACTTGGAGAAGCCGATGGACTCGCCCTCGGCCCAGTCCAGGATGGCCGAGCACAGGGCCCCGCTCTGGGAGAAGAAGGAGATGGACCCCCGGGCGGGCATGGTCTGGGCGATGGATGCGTTCAGGTTGATGGCCGTGTTGAACAGGCCCAGCGTGTTGGGCCCGAGCAGGGTGATGTCCCTGCGCCGCGCCAGGTCGGCCATCTCCATTTCGAGTTCGAAGCCGTCGCGCCCGGTCTCGCGGAATCCGGCGGTGATGACGCAGATGGCGTCGACCTTGGCGTCGGCCAGGTCGCGCATGGCCTCAAGGACCTTTTCGCGCGGCAGGACGATGATGCCGAGGTCCGGCGGGCGCGGCAGGTCGGCGGTGGACGGGTAGGCGGTCAGGCCGAGAATTTCTCCGCCCGCGGGATTGACGGGAAAGATTGTCCCCCTGTACCCTGCCGAGATCAAATTCGACAGGATGAGATGCCCGAGCTTGAGCGGGCTCCGGGACGCGCCGACGACGGCGATGGATTCGGGGGTGAAAAGTTCGCGTAGCTGGGCGTCTGGTTGCATAAATAAGGGGGTTGAATGGATACCGCTGAGCTTCAGGATTGTATCCACCATAGGTTTGCCCAAGTCAAGTTCCTGGAGACGGCCCTGACCCACTCCTCGTTCGCCAACGAACAGAGCGGCATCGAGGACAACGAGCGGTTGGAATTTCTGGGCGACGCCGTGCTGGAACTGTGCATTTCCGAGGAGGGATTCAGGCGGTATCCGTCGGCCCACGAGGGCCAGCTCACGCGCATCCGTTCTCAGCTGGTCAAGGAGCAGTCACTGGCGGGCATGGCCCGGGGGCTCAAGCTGGACCAGTGCATCCGCCTGGGCAGGGGCGAGGAGCTGCAGGGCGGCCGGGAGCGCGACGCGCTGTTGGCCGACGCCTTCGAGGCACTGCTCGGCGCGGTCTTTCTGGATGGCGGTTTCGAGGCCGCCCGCCGGACCATTCTGGAACTTTTCGAAGACGAGTGGCCCGCCCGGGCCATGCTGCCCGAGACCAAGGACTACAAGAGCCGGTTGCAGGAGGTGGCCCAGGAGCTGTTCCGCGACAGGCCGGTGTACGTGCTCTCCGGGACCAGCGGTCCGGAGCACGAGAAGCTGTTCGAGGTGGACGTGACCCTGCCGCGCGGCGAGCGGTTTCGCGGCGTCGGCAGCAGCGTGAAGCGGGCCGAGCAGGAGGCCGCGCGCATGGGCCTCGAGTTCCTCGAAGAGGAATAGAACCCCGCCACACCACCCGGCCAAAACGACCGGAGACCAAGCCCTGCGGGACTATCCCGCAGGGCCGGTTCCGATCGTCTTCAGTCGCGTCTTGCCGTTTGCGGCTAGCCGCCGATGAGCTGCATGGCCATCCTCGGCAGGGAGTTGGCCTGCGCCAGCATGGCGACAGCGGACTGGGTGAGAATCTGGTTGCGCACGAACTCGGTCATTTCCTGCGCCACGTCGACGTCGGAAATGCGGGACTCTGCGGCCTGCAGGTTCTCGGCCTGGATTTCCAGGTTGGTGATGGTGTTCTCCAGCCGGTTCTGCATGGAACCGAGGTTGGCGCGGATCTTGTCCTTGGAGATGATCGCCTGGTTGATCGCCTCCATGGCCGACTGGGCCAGGGCCTGGGTGGAGATCGACTTGCCCGCGTTCTGGGCTTCCCAGGTGGCGCCGGAACTCTTCAGAGCGGCCAGGTGCCCGAGTCCGAAAGAGGACGCGGTGGAACCCTGGATGGCCACGTAGTAGTAGTCCTCGGCCGAGTCGTTGCCGGTGCCGAAGTGGATCTTCAGCGGGCCGGTGGCCTGGAGGCCCGTACCGTCGTGGTCGACACCGGGGTCGCCGGACAGGTTGCCGTTGAGCAGGTAAATTCCGTTGAAGTCCGTCGCGTGGGCGATACGGGTGATCTCCGAGCACATTGCCTGGTATTCGGAGTCGATGATCATCCGCTGGTCGGAGTTGTAGGTACCCGTGGACGCCTGCATGGCCAGCTCCTTCAGACGAATGAGCTTTTCGTCGACCACCTGCAGCGCGCCGTCCGCGGTCTGGATCAGCGAGATCGCGTCGGACGCGTTGCGGATGCCCTGGTGCAGGGAGCTGATTTCCGAACGCATGAGCTCGCGAATCGCCAGGCCGGCCGCGTCGTCCGCAGCGGTGCCGACACGCAGGCCGGAAGACAGACGCCGGGTGGAGACGCCGAGCCGGCCGTAATGGTCGGACAGGTTCCTCTGGGCGTTCATGGCCATGAGGTTGTGGTTAATGACTAAAGACATCAGAACCCTCCTTGTTCGATTCTCAAATCCATTTTGCCAAGATTAAGCATCATGTGTGCCAACTTAACTTTATCAAGTAATGTTAAGATGATAAGTGTCTAAAAAAAGTCTAGAAAGGCCAATTTTTCCCCTTCCCCAAACGGCCGCAAACCCCCGCCCGTCAATGCTTTGTCAATATTTGCCGGGTGGGGAGGGGATCGTCGAAGGGCCTCGACAGTGCCTTAAGAAGGTAAGGAAAGCCGCCCGGGCGGCGGCGATCGGCGGAAAGAGGCGCGGCTGCGCCGCGGGAGCCGGTGAAGGGGGTTGCACCCCCTTCAGCCTCCGAGAGCCGCTGTGCAGGCCGAAGCCTGCACAATGCTCCATGCCCTCCCGGCGGGGTCCATTTTTTTGCTGGCCCAAAAAAATAGACGAAAAAAAGGGCCTGGGGGGTTGGGTGGCCGCCCGGAGAACGGGGGGCAAGAAGCTGATCCGCTCGGGTCGGCTCCCGAATCGAGGCTCGCGGCGATTCGAAGAGCCGCCTCCCCTCGCGGTCAGCTTCTAACCCCCCGTTCAAGGGCTGGTTTGGGTGAAGGTAAGAGGCGTGGTGGGGCGCGGGAGGGCGTGCCTTGGCGCGTAACCGAGAGAGCCGCTGTCGGACGCGGGGCGTCCGAGTCGCTCCATTGGCAGCCTTGTGGAGTTCCAACCGAGTCTTCTGCCGGGCCAAACGCCACGGCCCAATACATTTATACGCAGGGCGGTAATCGGCAGCGGACCCTAGAGTCCGTCCCTGGCGGCGAAGCGGCGGCTGGATCGCGTCTGCGCAGCAGACATCTATCCAGCCAGCGAAAGCCGCCTACGGGCTCTTGGGTCCGCTTCCGCCGTACTCGCACCGCAGCGCAGTTTTTGCTTCCTTTTTTCTGCGCCAGCAAAAAAGGAAGTCGCCGTAAAGGCGAAATTCGAGAGTAAGGCGGACAGCCAAATGTCCCAACGCGAATGCGAGGACAGGCAACAGCGTCAAAATTCCTTCCGGCACAGGGCGGCGAGGACAACGCCGAACCGGAGCTGGTTGTGAGGACGGCCCCGATCCGAAGCTGGCGGCGAGGTCCTTCTTCACTTTTCGAGCCCGCTCCATAAGCCGGACGGCCCGGCGATGTCGCATGACATCGGCCGGGCCGCTGGGTTTTCTTTGCCCCCCGGTGGGTGGCCGGGGGGCCTTGGAGAAGGACGTCTATGAGTATGGGTTACTTGAGACCTCTGTTGGTTACCGCTTCATCGAGATGACTTCGCCAAGCAGCGAATCCACGGTGGTGATCACCTTGGTGTTGGCCTGGAAGCCGCGCTGTGTGGTGATCATGCGCACGAACTCGGTGGCCATGTCCACGTTGGACATCTCGAGCGCGTTGCCGTCGATGGTGCCCTTGCCCGAGCTCCCCGCCTGGCCGGTCAGGGCCGGGCCGGATTCAAGGGTTTCGGTGAACAGGTTGCCGCCCTCGCGGCGCAGCCCGTGCTGGTTGGTGAAGGTGGCCAGGGTCACGGCGAAGAGCTCGAGCACCTGCCCGTTCGAATAGTGGCCGGATATGACACCCTCGCGGGAAACCGAGATGTTCTGCAGGATGCCCGCGGAGTAGCCGTTCTGGCTCTGGTACAGGGTGGACGAGCCGCCGGTGTCGAAGCTCTGGGTGGCCAGGGCCGAGACCGCCGGGTCCTTGAAGTTGGCCAGGTATCCGGTGTTGCTGATGTTGTTGCCGACCATGGCCGCGGTGGTGGGCAAGGTGCCCAGGCCGCCCCCCCAGCCGATGGTGGTGGCGCCGCTCCCGTTGCTCGACAGCTCCTTGTTGGAGATGCCGAAATCGATCTGGAGGGGCGTGGCGTTGGTCGCCTCGGCCGTGCTGGCGTTGGACTTGCCCAGGAAGTTGGCGGTGCATACCGGGAAGCCGCTGGTGGAGAAGTCCGCCAGGTCCCAGTTGTTCAGGTCCTTGATGTTGGCGCCGCCGTTGGACTTCAGCGTGTAGGCGCTCATGCCCGAGAGCTGGCCGGTGGTGAAGGTCAGGGTGCCGATCATGAGCACGCCCGCGGCCGAGGTCCGGCTCTCGCCGATGGAGGTCATCAAGCCGTTGGCCCCGGAGAGCATGCGCCGGTCGGCCGACGGCTCGCAGGTGACCATGTATTCCCAGACCGTGTCGCCGCCCGCGTTGCTCATGGTCACCTTGTCGAAGTACACGGTCAGGTTGTGGGCCGTGCCGATCTCGTCATAGACCTTGAGCGTGGTCGAATAGCCATACAGGGTGGAGGCCAGCGGCGTCTCGGCCGTGCCGTCCCAGTTGTTGAACATCGCGAAATAGGGATTGGCCGAGCTGGTGGAGCCGTCCGCGGCCGTGGGGTCCAGGTTGGTGACGATGGACACGTTGGTGGTCGCGTTGGGCTCGGACTGGAAGTTCTCCATGCGGATGTTGGTCGGCGTGCCGATGATCCGCGCGGACCTGTTTTCATTCGTGGTGGTCGAGGTGGTCGTGGTCACCGTGGTGGTGGTGCGCTCGATCTCCCATCCCTGGAGAACGTAGCCGTGCGGGTCCACCAGGTAGCCGTCGTTGTCGAAGCGGAAGTTGCCCGCCCTGCTGTAGTATTTCATGTCCTCGCCCAACGGGGAGACCACGAAGAGCCCGTCGCCGGAGATGGCCATGTCCGTGGCCTCGGTGGACGACTCGAAGGCGCCCTGGCCCCAGTCCGAGTAGATGGTGGACACGCGCACGCCCCGTCCCACCTGGCCCACGCCGTTGACCGTGGCGAAGTCGGCGCTGGCGAGGTCCTCGAACTGCATCATGGCGCCCTTGAACCCCGTGGTGTTCACGTTGGCCAGGTTGTTGCCGATGACCGTCATGCGTTCCGAGTGTACCGTAAGGCCGGTGATACCCGAATACAGTGATGCTCCTAAACCCATAATAACCTCCTAATCTCTTCTCCAAGAGCCCGGGACCGCCCTCGGCCCCAGGTGAAATAATCGTTCTTCGGCTACGCTTCGGCCTCGGTGTCGCCTTCGCCTTCACCTTCGTCGCCGCCTTCGGCCTGGTCGCTGCCCTCGGTCCCGCCGGTGGCGCCGTCCCCGTTGCCCTCACCGGAGGTGTCTTCGGAGTCGACCACCGAGGATGCGTCGGGATTGACGACTTCCTTGACGTTGAGCATGTTGATGAACCGGCCGTCCTCCAGGCGCAGGTACTGGGTGCCGTTTTCGGTGACCACACCGTCGACCTTGCCGGAGATTTCGGTCTGGACCATGACGTAGTCGCCGGTCAGGTCGATGCCGAGGATGCCCACGCCGTACTGGCCGTCGGGCAACTCGTTGCCGTTCTCGTCCTTGCCGTCCCAGGTGTACTGGTACGTCCCGGCTTCCTTGCTGCCGAGCTCCACGGTGCGGACGATGGCCCCTTCGTCGTCGTAGATGTTCATCAGGATGCCGGAGACCGTCTCGCCGAAGCCGTAGTAGATGGTCGAGGCGTTGCCCTCGTTCAGGCTGACCTTGTAGCCCTCGGCCTTGACCTCCTTGCCGATGAAACTGACGGCGGTGAGGATGTCGTTCTGGCTCATGGTCTCGTTCAGCGTGGCGATGCCGCTGTTGATGTTGGTCAGCTGCTCCAGGCTCGAGAACTCCGCCAACTGGGAGGTCATGTCGGTGTCCTCCATGGGGTTGAGGGGGTCCTGGTGCGTGAGCTGGGCCACCAGGATGGACAGGAAGGCGTCCTGGTCCAGGCTGGTGTCGTGCTCGGTCGGCGAGTTGGAGGCGGCGAGCCGCTCCTCCTGCTTTCCGAGATAGATGCCTGTGGTATCTGTATACGGCATGGTAGACCTCGTTTAGGCGATAAGGTGCAAGCCTTGATCGGAAGTAATTACCCGTTCTCCGACGGATTGCACTTCCCGGGCCATCGCGCCCGAATCCTGGGCGCGCATGGAGCGCATGTGATTGCGCATGGCGATCATGGCCTCCCGCTCGCGGGACAGGTTGTGCTCGCTTTCTCCGAACCAGTTGTGGAAGCTCTGGTTGTCGGCGAGCCCGGTCTGGACATCCAGCTTGTCCACCTTCAGGCCTTGAGATTCCAAAGATTGCTTAATGATATGAAGGTTGTCCGAGATGATCTTGTGGGCGTCGGCGTTCTCCGCGCGGATGCTCGCGCTGACCTCCTTGCCGTGCACCGAGAGGACGATGGACAGCTTGCCCAGGTTCTCGGGGGTGAGCTGCAAAGTGAGTTGCTTGCCCCCGTTGTTCAGGGTCTTGAGCACGGCCTGGTCGACCTGCTTCATGACCTTGGGAGCGGAAACTTTTTCCCACGCCTTGGTCGTGGAGTTGCCTGCCGTGGCCTGCTCGGAGAGGGCGGTCTTGGTCGTGGAAGCGGTTGCCTCGGTCTTTACCTTGGCTGAAGAATCCTTGGCCTGCGAGCCGTCCTCGCGGACCTTGTCGAAGAAGTTGCCCCACTTGCGGTCGTGCTCGGCCTCGGGGTCCAGGCCCTTGTCCGCGGCCTGGTCCTGGACCGTGGAATCGGTCTTGATCCCCGCCTTGTCGGCGGCGGACTGCCGGGCCTGGCGGCGGACCGTGTTTTCGGACTGGGCGTCCTTGCGCTCGCGGAAGGCCTGGGCCAGCTCGTCGCGCACGTCGGCGTCGCCCTTTTCCTCGGCCACGCGCGGCTTGAGGTCCACGGCCTGATCGACCTGCATGGCCGCCGAGGTGGCCTTGTGGGCGTCGCCCATGATCGAGGCGAACGCCTTGCCCACGGCCTTGACCAGCTTCTGGTCCTTCTTGTCCAGCCCCGCCAGCTCCTGGTTGATCAGGGTGAAGGCCTGCTTCATTTCCTTGGGCAGGGTGTTGGTCGAAAAGAGTTCCTGGATGCGGGTGACGAATTCCTTGGACAGCCCCATGGAGGAGACGAAGGCCTCGACCTCGTCCTTGGTGAACATGGCCTGCTGGTCGGCGGGCATGGCCGCCACCTTGGCCTCGACCTGCTTCATGACCTGGTCGAAGTTGCCCTTCTTCATCTGCTCGATGAGCTTGGAGCTCTCCTGCGTGGTGAAGCCGAGCTTGCCGAAGAACCCGGCCAGCGAGGCCTTCTGCTCGTCGTTCATCTCGGTCTTCCTGGAGGCGGCGATCTTCTTGGCCACGGTGGAAACGAACTGGCCCCAGGTCATGCCCTCCTCGGAATTGACCTTGTCCTCGATGGCCGCGATCTCCTCGTCGGACATGCCGTATTCCTTGAGGTCGTCCCGGACGCCGTCCAGATCCTCGCCGGTCATGCGGGTTTCGAGGTTCTTTTCCTCGTCCTCGGCCGCTGGGTCCGCCTTGGGGGCCGCGGTGCCGGCCGCGTTGACGGTCTTTTTCTCTTCTTCGTCTTCCATGATGCCGGGGGCGGAGTCGAGCATCTGCTGCTCGCTGGTCACCGGGGTCATGGACAGTTCGTCCTCGACCATCTCGGTGTGCTCGTTGAACAGATCGGCGAACCGGGTGCGCTTGTCGTCCTTGGCGTCGGCGATCGCGGACTGGTTGGCGCCCTTGCCCTTGGACGAGGTGGCCAGCTTGATCAGTCTGGCGGCTTCGGAAGCTGCTTCTGCGGCGGTGCCGGGAATATTTTGCATACTTTTCTCCTCCGGCACATATCCAATCAAAAGGCGTGCCAATGGGAAAAAGTCTTTATATCGAGCAGTTAAGTCCGTTCAGAAGGGGGAAGAAATGACCGGTCCGGTGTGGTCCGGCCAGGGGGGAGCTAGGCGGAAGCGCTTACCAGGCGCTCCAGCAGGGCCAGGACGTGGGCCCAGGCCTGACGAGAGTAATCCTTGTTTTCCAGGTACATGTGGGCAAAACCGGTGAACGGCCGGGCCATGGCCGGGCTGTCGGCCCAGAAGGACGGGTCCAGGACCGTGCCGGAGCGCAGGCCGTGCTTGAACTGACGGCCCATCTCCGGGATGTGGGCGAGCAGGCTTTCGGCCGCGCCGGGCGCGCCCTGGGCGAGCCCGGCCCATGCTTCGGCGGCCGCGCGGTCCTCCCACAGCCCGAAGAGTCCGCCGAACAGGGCCTGCCAGAAGCGCGAGGCGAGTCGCTCGGCGTCGGGCGCGACTTGGTCGAGCCTATGTAAATGATATAGGCCGAGTTCGGACCGGCCGGTCTCGAACAGGGTCAGTCCGGGCAGGTCCAGGCGGGCCAGCCGGTCGCTGTCCGCGCCGCCGGCCAGCCGTTTGGCCAGCCCGGCCACCCGGCCCGGCTTGAACGGCTCGTGGCAGAGCAGGGAGTCCTGGGTGCACTGCCAGCATCCCCTGGCGCAGGGCAGGTCGGCCCGAAGCACGTAGTGGCCCGGGGATATGGGTCCGGTCTCCCACGGGTTGACGTTGCCCATGGACAGGTTCAGGCATTTGAGCCCGGTCCAGGCGGCCAGGTGCATGGGCCCGGTGTCCGGGGTGATGAACAACCCCAGCGTCTGGCCCACGGCCCCGAATTCGTCCAGGCCCAGTGCGCCGCACAGGTTCAGGGCCGGTCCCTTGGCCAGTCTGGCCACCTCGGCCCCGAGATCCTTTTCCGCCGGGCCGCCGAAAAGCACCGAACGCAGGCCGCGCCCATGGAGTTCGTCCACCAGCCCGGCCCAGAACGCGGCGGTCGGGCGCTTGGCCGCGTCGCTTGCTCCGAGGAACAACCCCACCTTGTTGGAGCCGGGCAGGGTCCGGGGCAGGGAGAACCGGGTGGCCGCGATGTCCGTAAACGGCACGGCGTCCAGGCCGTTCAGCTCCCCCCAGTGGAAGCGGTTGTACAGGTTGTTGCGCACTAAAGAGGTCCGGTAGAGCTGCCAGTCGCCGTGCACCCGCCGGGTGCCGTCCTCGGACTGGACCGGCCCGAGCTTGGTCTCGGCCCTGACTCTGCCCGCGAGCGCGGCGGCCTTCTCCTGGATGGACAGGTTAAGGACCAGCTCGTAGTCGTGCTTTTCCAGGTGGGCGATCCCGGACCACGGGAAATAGGTGGCCGCCGGGGAGAGACGCATGAGCGGCTCGTAGAAATTTTGTTCCGCGGCCACGAAGATGGGGTGGCCGGGGTGGCGGCGGGCCAGCCAGAGCATCAGCGGGAAGGAGAGGATCAGGTCCCCCATGCGCTGCATCTGGAGTATGAGGATGGGCTTGTCGGGCATATCCTACCCGAAGGTCTTGCGCATGGTCTCCATGAGCAGGGTCATGCGGTGGTCGTAGGTGTGCTCGGCCAGGACCCGTTTGCGCGCCGCGGCGGCCACCCGGGCGCGGGCCGCCGGATCGGCCAGATAGCGCCCGACCAGCTCGGGAATGTCGTCCGGGCTCGCGTAGCAGACGATCTCGGTCCCGGGCTCGAACAGGTCCTCCATCTGGCGGCGGCGGTCCGTGAGCAGGAAGGCGTTGCAGCAGGGCACGTCGAAGACCCGCTGGTTGACCGCGCCCTTCATCTGCTGGCTGGTGCAGTTGAAGTTGATCTCGCTCAAGGGATAGAAGTCGGGCAGGTCGTCGTAATAGGACAGTTCCGGGTGGTAGCGCCAGCCCGACTGCGCGGAGAGCAGTTCCTGCCAGCCTGTGTCGCCCACGATGAGCGGGGAAAACGGCAGGATGCGGGCCACGCAGTCCAGGCGGTAGAGCAGGGTGGCCTGCCAGGTGACGAAGGTCTCGAAGGCCAGTTCGCGCCCGGGGTCGCCGAATCCCTTGTACGCGGCGCGGACCTCGGGGAAATGCTCGGCCATGAACAGCCCGGCCTGCTGCGCGTCGGATCGCGCGAACGCCTTGGCCACCTCCATGGCCGCCCGGAAGAGGTGTTCGGAAGGGTTGGCCGCCCGGGCGCGCATCAGGGTCTTGGTCAGCATGGAGTTGCCCACGAATGAGATGGGCGCGCGCCACTCCTTGACGGGCTCGGCGCGGTGGGGCACGAGCCGGGTCGGGTCCGCGCCCAGGGGCAGGTAAAAGACGTGCTCGAAACCCATGTCCGAGAGCGGGGCGACGGTGTCCAGGTCCCAGGTGAACAGGGCGGCGCGTGGTTCGAAAAGGTGCTTGTACACCCCGAGGATGAGATGCGGGTTGTCCACGAACCAGGAGGCCAGGGGCAGGTCGTATTTGTTCAGCAGGGAAGCGAGGACGCCCTCGCGGTCCACGCCCAGGTGGTTCACGGTCAGGACGAAGTCCGGGCGGAAGGTCTCGAATGCCTCGGTCATGGCGGCCACGAACTCGTCGAGGTCCATTTCCTTTGCCCCGAAGTCCAGGAGCAGGTGCTCCACGCCCAGGCGTTCGCAGGCGGCCGCAAGCTCGCCGATGAGGAAATACTGGCTGGTGAGCAGCAGGATGCGCGGGGCCGCGCCCCGGAATCTGGGCCAACTGGTCGGGGATGCTTGCATGATTCCCTTTTCTATCGGCCGGTTGGGATTTTGTCTACAGGTCCCGGCCTTCGCGGGCCTTGGCCCGGTACATGGCCTGGTCCGCCCGGTGGGTCATGGACTCCAGGGTGTCTCCCTCCCGGAACCCGGCCAGGCCGTGGCTGAATGTGATCGGGATGCCCCTTTCCTCGTCCGACAGGGCGCGGGACACGCGCTCGGTCAGGGCCCCGGCCTCTCCGGTTCCGCCGTCCATGAGGATCAGGAACTCGTCCCCTCCCCAGCGGGCCAGGATGTCCGTGGGGCGGATGATCCGCCGGGTGGTGGCGGCCACGTCCCTGAGCACGTCGTCTCCTACCAGGTGGCCGTATTCGTCGTTGATGGCCTTGAACTTGTTCAGGTCGAGGATGACCGCCGAGAACGGCGTGCCGTAGCGGACCGCCTTGTAGGCGAACTGCCCGAAGGCCTCGTCCAGGGCGCGGCGGTTGGCCGCCCCGGTGAGCGGGTCTGTCTTGGCCAGCTTCTCCAGGCGGCCCTGGTAGTGGTTGATGGTGATGGAGCAGAGCACGATGATCAGGATGGAGGCGAGCAGGCCGATGATCACGGTGCGCACGAGGTTGTTGCGGGCCGAGGCCAGGGCCGAGGACTCGCTCTGCTCCACGATGAGGAACCACTTCAGTTCCGGGATGTACCGGGTGGACAAAAGGTAGTGCTCGCCGTCCCAGTCGTACTGGAAGCTGCGCGAATCGTCGCGGGGCACGAGGATGGCCGGGGCCACGTCGCGGATGCCCCCGGCCTTGGTGATATAGTAGCGTTCGATGCGGGACTTGTCGCGGTGAACCTGGACCAGCCCGTCCTGGTCCACCAGGTAGACCTCGCGGTTATAGTCGTGGCGGGCCTTTTCCAGCAGGCCGGTGACCCGGTCGATGTTCACGCCCACCCCGGCCACGCCCAGGAGTCTGCCGTCCTGGTCCACCACCCGGAAGTTGACGAAGATGGTCAGCTTGCCGCCCTCGGCCTCGTTGGTGTCCACGTCCAGGGCGAACTCCACGTTCTTGCGCACAAAGGCGTAGTACCACACGTCGTGCGGGTCGCGCGGGCCGATCTTCTTCAGGATGCCTTCCTGATAATAGTAGTTGTCGCTTTTGGCCGAGACGAAGAATGTGGTCAGGAATCCGTACTTGTCGCGCAGGTCGGCCAGGTAGCGGGTGATGGCTCCGAGGTCGCTTTCCCCGGATTCGATCCAGTGCTTGAGAAAGGCGTCGTTGGCCATGGAGGTGGAGACCAGGATGGGCCGGAGCATGTCCGCGTGGACTTCGGAATAGATGTTCTTGCCGGTCAGGGGCAGGGAGGAGTTGAGCAACTCTTCCCTGACAGTGGCGCGGGTGAAGGCGTAGTTTATCAGGCTGGTGGCCAGGAAGGCGACCAGCAGGATCAGAGTCAGGGCGGTGATGAGCTTGGTCTTGACGGACATGGCGGCAGTGTAGGCAAGGGTCGGCCCGGAGGCAAGCCGCTTTAGAGCTCGTCGGAATCGAGGATGATGGTCACCGGTCCCCAGTTGGTGAAGTCCAGGTGCATCTCGGCCCCGAAGCGGCCCGTGGCGAAACCGGCCGGGGCGAGCTTGCGGGCGTCCTCCGTGAACCGCTCGAACAGGGATTCGGCCACGTAGGGGTGGCAGGCGTCGGTGAACGAGGGCCGCCGTCCCTTCCTGCAGTCCGCGTAGAGCGTGAACTGGGAGACGAGCATCAGGTCGCCCCTGATGTCCGTAAGCGACAGGTTCAGCTTGCCGTCGTCGTCCGGGAAAATGCGCAGGTTGAAGAGCTTGTCGAGCATCTTGCGCCAGGCCGGGGTCTCGGGGAAGTCCGCCTTGTCCGCCGCGCCGAAGCCCACGAGCACGAGCAGGCCGGTGTCGATCTCGCCGACCACACCGTCGTTGACCAGGACGCGGGCGTCGGAAACCCGCTGGATGACCACGCGCACGGCTAGCCCTCGCCGCCCGGGGCAGGCGTTCGCGGCGCGGCCGGGGCGGTCCGCTCCACGCCGGCCGGGCCGTTGTCCGCGCCGTTTTGGTTGGCGCAGCCCCGGTACAGGGTGCCGAACACGAAGAAGCAGACAAAGGCCAGGAAGGCGATGCCGCTCAGGATGCGCCGGGGGCTGGTCCGGGCGTCCTTGGGGATGAGCAGGGAAGTCATGATCTTCCCGTAGGACATGCCGTTGATCCGGCCGCGTTCGTCGCCCTGTTTTCCGTCTTGATTTCCGGCCATCATTCTTCCCAGTAGGTGGCCTTGGACGTGTTGTTCTCCGAGACCGAGACCTCCACCAGGGAGACGTTCTCCGGCATGCCCGCCTTGAGGTTGCGGTAGATGAACATGGCCAGGTTCTCGGAGGAGGGGTTGATCTCCTTGAAGCACTCCACCTCGTTCAGGTGGGTGTGGTCGAGCCTTTCCAGCACACTCTTGGTCATCCCCTTGAGCGTCTTGAAATCCACCAGGTACTGGACCTCGGGGTCCAGAGTGTCGCCCTCGACCACCACCTCCACGCCGAAGTTGTGGCCGTGCATGTTCTCGCACTTGCCGCAATAGTTGCGCAACTGGTGCGAGGCCGAAAATTCCTGGGCGATGGTCAGTTTCCACTTGCCGGGCATTATCTGGACTCCTTGTATTCGTGCGGCCGCATGCCGTTCCCCTGGAACGCCTCGGCCGGATACTTTCTCTCGTTGATCTCGCATTTTTCGTGGGCGGCCGCAACCAGGTCGATGCCCGTCTCGTCGGCCAGCCGGACCAGGTAGATGAGCACATCGGCCATCTCCTCGGCCACGGCCTGTTTGCGCTTGCCCGAGATCTCCCGGCTCTCCTCCGGGGTCAGCCACTGGAACAGCTCGACCAGCTCCCCGACCTCGCCGGTCAGGGCCATGACCAGGTTCTTGGGCGTCTGGTGCTTCTGCCAGTTGCGGTCGTTGACGAATCTGCGGTGCCGCTCGTTGAGTTCTTCAAGGGAATCCATTTTCTCTCTCGTGGTTGATCGGTTCGGCCGACGGTGTCCGGCGGTCCGGGGCGGGCAAAACCGTCCCCGCTATTTCTTCTTGCCCAGCAGGTCCTCGCGCAGCTTGCGGGCCAGCTTTTCGCGGGCCGGTTCCAACCCTTCGCGGTAGCCCTGGGCGTCGCCGTATTCGAAGAAGGTCCGGTAGTGGGCGTGCACGGACTTGACCGGGCGGGCGTGGCGCACCGGGCACCAGTATTGTTCTGTGCGCGCGGCGACCTCGCGGACGTAGCTCATGACGCCGTTGAAGTAGCCGCAGTACATGCAGTTCAGCTTTTCGAGCCAGTTCAGGTAGCCGAGGTGCTGGCGGTCGATGACCACGTAGTCGCGCCGCCGGGCAAAGGGGATGCCGTAGATCGGGAAGCAGATGAACTGGTACACGGTGACCGCGACGTCCAGGACCACGCAGGGGATCAACGCCCCCCAGATGATCGGGATGGTCAGGATGATCAGCGGGCCGGAGTCGTAGACGTAGTCCAGCCACTTCTTCAGGAACTCGCGCTGCTTTTCCCTGACCTCGCGGGTGAAGCTGACTTTGCGTTGCCTGATGGTGAATTCCAGGTCCTCGCGCTTGGCGCGCAGTTCCTGTTCCAGTTCGGCCTGGAGTTCCTCGATCCTCTGCAGCAGTTCGTTGACTCGGCTCATGCGTCCTTTCCTGTGGGGTTGCGTGCGGAAGCGGGGTGCTTCGGGGCTCGGTCGATGGTGCATGGTGGGCGAGCCCGGCGCGTTTTGTCAACCCGACAAAAAAAGGCCCCGCCGGAGCGGGGCCGCAAGGTGCGTGGAGAGCGGTCCTGCCTAGCGGCGGCGCAACCGCCGGGCCAGGGGCAGGCCGAGCAGGCCGAGGCCCAGCAGCAGCCATGTGGCCGGTTCGGGCACGGTCCCGGCCGCGTATTCGCCCCGGCCGATGAACGCCTGTTCGTAGCCGTTGTCCAGGCCGTACATGCTGATCTCCAGGGAGAGCATGTCGTATTGGCTGTCGCCGAGGCCGGTCCAGTCGTCCAGGAAGTCGTTGAGCTCGGGAATGAGGACGGCGTAGGCCGCCTTCTTGGCCCCGAGATTGTGCGCGAAGACTTCGCCGTCGAACTCGACGTCGCCTCCGGAGAGCACGTAATTGTCCGGAGTGGAGGGATCGACGAGGTCGTAGGTGCCGTAGACGGTCGAGGTCGAATCGTTCCAGATGGAGAGTGACGCGGTGATGTAGAGATCCTGGCCGCTCCCGGTCTCGTTGTTGTTGAAGTAGAAGACGGGCAGGCTGCCGTCCAGGTAGGCCACGAGTGCGGAGATGTTCGCCTCCCACGAGGTGCCGGAATCGGCGTAGATGCCGTTGTTCACCGCGGGATCGGCGTAAGTCACTGTGGAGTAGGGGGTGAAGTTGTTCGGTACGTCGTAGGCGTTTTCAAACCCCGCCGTGTTGACGGCATCCGCCGTGGTGCCCGTCATGATGACGATGTTGTCCGCAAGCTGGCCGGGAGCGGAATCCACGTAATACGGGTCGCCCGAGTTGAATACCGTGTCGGTGAACCCGGAGGCCACGTAGTTGAGTATGGGCAGCGAATAGGAATAGAAGTCGCCGTACTGGCGGGCCAGTCCGGTGTCCACGGCCGTGTCCAGGTCGGGCAGGATCAAGGCCTCGGCCCGTTCGGGCCGGGCGGCGATGAATATGCCGACGATAAGAATGAGGGGCAATATATATCTCTTCATGGTGTCCATCCTTGAGTATGCAATGACGCAGACGCGGAACGCGCTTGGTCATTATGCCGCACTGTGACGATGCAATATGCATACCCTATAAGATAAGCTGATTTTATTGGAGAATTTCATCGCCAAGACAGGGGCGGAGGTGTGAAGTTTTCCGACATTTCAAGAAACTTTACACTGTTGCCATGACATAGATTAAATCTATTGAAAATATTGACGGATGTAGTGAGTTGCGGTGTGGGGTCATGGGGAAGTGATGCGCAAAGCCCATGCAGGACGGGTCTTCGGGGCATCTTGCCAGACCTGTCCCAGTACAAGACCGACCTGTTCTTTTAAACAGGTCGGTCTTGCGGGAATAAGGCTGTAAGAATTTTCGACAGCCCGGAGGAACCGGGAGCGGGGCGGATTACAGGAGTTCGGCCTCGGCCTCGGCGCGGTAGGCCTTGGCGTCGCCGTTCTGCCAGGCCTCCACTTCCTTCCAGAAATCGCGGCCCGGGTAGACCTTCCAGCCGTTGCCCAGCCGCAGGTTGACCACGGACTCGCGGGTGATGATGCCGAGGTTCACGCTGGTGTTGCCGGGGTAGCGCTGGAGGATGACCTTGAGCGCGTTGAGGTGCGGGTCCACCGCGTTCTTCTCCCCTATCCACAGGCTGACCGGCTGGTCCGAGCCCTGGGCCGCGTCGGCCAGGAACAGGACCTTGTCGGCCAGGATCTTGGCGGACTTGGGCGCGTCCTCGGGGCCGGGCTGGTCGTCGCGCTGGTCGATCTTGCCCTGGACCAGCAGGGGGCGGTCCGCGTCGAGCAGTTCGCGCGCCTCGGCGTAGACGTTGGGCAGCATGGTGATCTCGCCGTAGGTGGTCAGATCCTCGGCGTTGCAGAAGGCCATGGGGTCGCCCTTGCGGGTGATGAACTGCTTGTAGTCCGGGATGATCACGGCCACCCGGACCTCGGTGCCGTTGGGGATGGTCTTGCACTCCTCCAGGGACACGGTGCGCAGCCGCTGCATGTCGTGGCGGTAGGCCAGCAGCGGGTGCCCGGACAGGAAGAAGCCGAGGACCTCCTTTTCCAGGGTCAGCTTCTCGCGGTCGTCGAACTCCTCGCACAGGGAGCAGGTCGGCGTGTGGGGGGATTCCTTCTTCTCGCCGCCGCCGAGCATGTCCAGCATGTTGAGCATGCCGGACTCCTTTTCCTTGGCCTTTTTCTGGCCCAGCGCCACGGCCTTGTCCAGATCCTCGAGCAGGGCCGCCCGGGAGCAGGAGAAGCAGTCCAGCGCGCCCGCCTTGATCAGCGATTCGAGGACCCGCTTGGTCACCCGGCGCAGGTTCACCCGCTCGCAGAAGTCGAAGATGTTCTCGTACGGCCCGTTTTCCTCGCGCTCGGCCGCGATCTCGTTGATCGCCTCCTCGCCCACGTTCTTGATGGCCGCCATGGCGAACAGGATCTCCCCGTCCTTGACCGAAAAGCGCGCATGGCCCGCGTTGATGTCCGGCTGGCGGACCTTGATGTCCATGTCGCGGCAGGCGTTGACGTACATGATGATCTTTTCGGTGTTGTTCATTTCCGTGGACATCAGGGCGGCCATGAACTCCACCGGGAAATGGGCCTTGAGATAGGCGGTGTGGTAGGAGATCAGCGCGTAGGCCGCGGAGTGCGACTTGTTGAAGCCGTAGGCCGCGAACTTCTCCATGGTATCGAAGATGTCGTTGGCCACCGCGTCGTCGATCTCGTTCTCGCGCGCGCCCTCCAGGAAGCGGGAGCGCTGCTTGGCCATCTCCTCGGCGATCTTCTTGCCCATGGCCCGGCGCAGCAGGTCGCCTTCGCCCAAGCTGTAGTTGGCGATGACCATGGCCGTGGCCATGACCTGCTCCTGGTAGACCATGACCCCGTAGGTCGGCTTGAGGGTCTCCTCCAGCGACGGGTGCGGGTAGGTGACTTCGATCTCGCCGTGTTTGCGCATGATGAATTCGTCGACCATGGACACGCCGTGGGAGCCGATCATGCCCAAGGGGCCCGGCCGGTACAGGGCGAGCATGGCGACGATGTCCTCGAAGCAGTCCGGGCGCAGCATGCGCAGGTACTTGCGCATGCCCGACGACTCCACCTGGAAGATGCCGTCCGTGTCGCCCTTGGCGAAGATGGCGAAGGTGTCCGGGTCGTCCAGGTGCAGGGTGTCCAGGTCCGGGGCCTTCTTGCCCTGCTCGCGGATGATGTCCAGGCAGTCCTCGATGACCGTCATGGTCCTAAGCCCCAGGAAGTCGAACTTGATCAGGCCGACCTTCTCGACCTTCTTCATGTCGAACTGGGTCACGATTTCACCCTTCTTCCCTTTGTAGAGAGGAAGGTATTCGGTCATGGGCTTGTTGGAGATGACCACGCCCGCCGCGTGGGTCGAGGCGTGGCGGCACAGCCCTTCGAGGCGCGTCGAAATGTCGATGAGCTTGGCCACCCTGGGGTCGGTGGCGACCATGTCGTCCAGCTCGGTCACGGCCTTGACCGCGTTGGGCACGGTGATCTTGGCCTTTTCCACGCCGAGCAGCTTGGCCATGACGGCCGGGTCGTCCGGGATGAGCTTGGCGATGCGGTCGGTCTCGCCGAAGGTCATGCCCAGGGCGCGGCCCACGTCCTTGATCACCGCCTTGGTCTTCATGGTCCCGAAGGTGGTGATCTGGGAGACCCGGTCGTGGCCGTACTTCTGGGCGCAGTACTTGACCACCTCCAGGCGTCGGCGCTCGCAGAAGTCCACGTCGATATCGGGCATGGACACGCGCTCCACGTTCAGGAAGCGCTCGAACAGCAGGTCGTAGGGGAGCGGGTCGAGGTTGGTGATCTTGAGCGACCAGGCCACGATGGACCCGGCGGCCGAGCCTCGGCCGGGTCCCACCGGGATGCGGTGGTCCTTGGCCCAGTTGATGAAGTCCTGGACGATGAGGAAGTAGGCCGGGAAGCCCATCTCCTTGATGACCCCGAGCTCGTAGTCCAGCCGCTTCCAGTATTTCTCCTCGTCCACCTCATAGGTGATGGTGTTCAGGCGGCGCTTGAGGCCCTCCCGGCACAACCGGTCGAACTCCTCGTTCATGGACACGCCCTCGGGCAGTTCGTACTCCGGGAAATAGTAGTTGCCCAGCTCGATCTCGAGGTTGCACTGCTCGGCGATGCGCTGGGTGTTGGAGATGGCCTCGGGCACGTGGGCGAACGACTTTTCCATCTCCTCCGGGGTCTTGAAATAGAGTTCCTTGGTCTCCATGCGGAAGCGCTTTTCCGCGTCCACCGTGGTCTGGGTCTGGATGCACAGCAGGGTGTCGTGGGCCTCGTAGTCCTCGGCGGTCAGGTAGTGGCAGTCGTTGGTGGCCACCAGGGGCAGGCCGGTCTCCTCGGCGCACTTGATGAGCAGTTCATTGAGCCGGTTCTGCTTGCCGATGCCGTTGTCCTGGAGTTCCAGGTAGAAATTGCCGGGGAAGATGGACTCGTAGGTCCGGGCCATGTCCACCCCCGCCTCGAGCCCCTCGTTCATGAGCTTGCGGGGCACCTCGCCCGCCAGGCAGGCGGACAGGGCGATGAGCCCCTCGGAGTACTGCTTCAGCAGGTTCTTGCACACGCGCGGCTTGTAGTAGAAGCCGTTCAGGTACCCCTCGGACACGATCTTGATCAGGTTTTTGTAGCCGCGCTGGTTCTTGGCCAGCAGGACCAGGTGGTAGCCGCCGCCCTTTTCCTTCCTATGGTGCGCGTCCACCTCGTCCACGTCGCCCGGGGCCACGTACACCTCGCAGCCGATGATCGGCTTGATGCCCAGTTCCCTGGCCGCCATGTAGAAGACCACGGCCCCATACATGGACCCGTGGTCGGTGATGGCCACCGCAGGCATGCCCAGGTCCTTGGCCCGGGAAAGCAGGTCCCCGATGCGGATGGCGCCGTCGAGCAGGCTGTATTCAGTATGGACGTGAAGATGAACGAATTCGGCCACTTATTGAAACTCCTTGTCTTGAGGGGACGATGATAGCGTAAAGCCGTGGGGACTGCCACCCGGAAAAGAAGACAGCGATCCTGTTGACATTCTTGTGTGAAAACGGT
Organism: Pseudodesulfovibrio hydrargyri; assembly: GCF_001874525.1. Taxonomy (NCBI): domain Bacteria; kingdom Pseudomonadati; phylum Thermodesulfobacteriota; class Desulfovibrionia; order Desulfovibrionales; family Desulfovibrionaceae; genus Pseudodesulfovibrio; species Pseudodesulfovibrio hydrargyri. The sequence continues at coordinate 1,584,761 of NZ_LKAQ01000004.1, forward strand.
CCATTGCAACAGGCCGAACCCATACCCTGGAGACTTTGTGGAACCGCTGACGGACGTGACCGCCTACCTGTGGGGCCGCCTGCCCCTGATCCTGCTCTTCGTGTGCGGGTACCTGGTGTACCAGCTCATGGCCGCCACGCGGATCACCGACGGGTTCGTGGCCTGGGCGCTCAGGCGCAGCAAGGGGCATCCGCGCCGGGTTCTGTTTTACATCATCGCGGCCTCGGCCGCGCTATCCTCGTTCATCCCCAACACCATCACGGTGCTGACGCTGATCCCGGTGCTGAAAAGGCTGGACCGCGACTTCGCGGCCCGGGGCGTGACCGGCATGACCACGGTGCTCATGTGCTCGGCCATCTACGGCGCGGCCATCGGCGGCATGGGCTCCATGATCGGCTCGCCCGCCAACGCCGTGCTCTTCGCGGCCCTGGACCTGTTCGAGGTGGCCGGGCGCGACAACCTGAACTTCTTCAATTGGTTCCTGTGGTCCGTGCCCCTGGTGGCGGCCTTCGTCTTCGTCGCCTGGTTCGTGGCCGCCGGGCTGGGGTTGCCGAGGTCGGCGCGCGGCGCGGTCATCGACGTGTCCGGGCCGGTCCGGTCCGGGGCCGACGCCCGCCAGCGCTACGGGGCGAGGCTGTTCTGGCTGTACATGGGCTATTTTGTGATCGAGGCGGTGGCCCGGGAGAACGTGGCCGGGTTCGCGGCCGTGTCGCCCGTGGTCAGCATGGGCTTTGCCGGGCTGTTCCTGTACCTGCTCTTCGTGCGCGGCGCGCCGGCCGGAGGAGGGCGGTCCGGGCCGCTGCTCACCGGGCGGGGGCTGCTCAAGTCCGTGCCGCGCCGGGGGCTGATCTTCATCCTGGCCCTGGCCGGGCTGGTCGGGGTGGTCCACTGGACCGGGCTGGACCACCGGACCGTGGTCCTGGCGGGCAGATTGCTCGAGGGCGATATGGACCCGCGCCTGCTCTTCCTGCTGACCATCACGGCGGTCATCTTCCTGACCGAGATTTTGTCCAACACCGCGGTGGTGGCCGCCTTCTTCACCATCGCCTTCTACGCGGCCAAGGGGCACGGCATGGACCCGCTGCCGCTGATGATCGCGGTGGGCGTGGCCTCCACCTGCGCCTTCATGACTCCCATCGCCACCACCTCCAACGCCCTGGCCTTCGGCGAGATGAAGAGCGCGTCCCTGAAGGTCATGCTCGGCCTGGGGCTGGCGCTCAATGTCCTGGGCGCGCTGCTCATGACCGGCTGGTTGAGCTGGATTCTGCCCCGGCTGTACTGATTCGGCGCGTTCTACTGGTTGAAGGCGCTCTTGATGTCCCGGCCGTAGGTGAAGGTGCGCAGATTCCAGCCCTGGCCGTCGGGGTTGTAGTAGTAGATGTCGAAGGTCTTGGGCATCTTGGGGAAGAG
>NZ_LKAQ01000004.1:1591170-1805391 GCF_001874525.1 Pseudodesulfovibrio hydrargyri
TCTCCCCGCTGTCTCAACCAGAGACTCAGTGAAATTGAATTCCCGGTGAAAATGCCGGGTACCCGCGGAAGGACGGAAAGACCCTGTGCACCTTTACTGCAGCTTGACATTGGTATTTGATTAATAATGTGTAGGATAGGTGGGAGACTTTGAAGCGTGCTCGCCAGAGTGCGTGGAGTCAACCTTGAAATACCACCCTTTATTACTTAGGTATCTAATCCATGACCGTTATCCGGTGTGGAGACAGTGTCTGGTGGGTAGTTTGACTGGGGCGGTCGCCTCCTAAAAAGTAACGGAGGCTTGCAAAGGTTCCCTCAGGCTGATTGGAAACCAGCCGTTGAGTGCAAAGGCATAAGGGAGCTTGACTGTGAGAGAGACATCTCGAGCAGGAACGAAAGTTGGTCTTAGTGATCCGGTGGTTCCGAATGGAAGGGCCATCGCTCATAGGATAAAAGGTACGCCGGGGATAACAGGCTGATCGCGTCCAAGAGTTCACATCGACGACGCGGTTTGGCACCTCGATGTCGGCTCATCACATCCTGGGGCTGAAGCAGGTCCCAAGGGTACGGCTGTTCGCCGTTTAAAGTGGTACGCGAGCTGGGTTTAAAACGTCGTGAGACAGTTTGGTCCCTATCCTCCGTGGGCGTAGGAGAATTGAAGAGGGTCTGCCCCTAGTACGAGAGGACCGGGGTGGACGAACCTATGGTGTTCCTGTTGTCACGCCAGTGGCACTGCAGGGTAGCTAAGTTCGGAACGGATAACCGCTGAAAGCATCTAAGCGGGAAGCCAGCCTTAAGATTAGTTCTCCCTGGACTATATGTCCCTGAAGATCCCTTGAAGACTACAAGGTTGATAGGCTGGAGGTGTAAGCAACGTGAGTTGTTCAGCTGACCAGTACTAATAGATCGTGCGGCTTATTTAACAATTAAAGGAATTCTCTCTTCCCCTATTTACTAATATATTCCGAACTCCGGTTCGCCAAAATTTTCTTGGTGGCCAAGGAGGAGGGGGTACACCCGGTCCCATTCCGAACCCGGTAGTTAAGCCCTCCATCGCCGATGATACTGCATGGTAGCGTGTGGGAAAGTAGGTCGCCGCCAAGGAATGTTTCCTAAAAGCCCTCAGTCGTATGACTGAGGGCTTTTTTCGTTGGGACAGATGCACGCCCGGGAGAGGCCGTGAGGGGTTGCCTCAGATCACCTTGGACGCAATGAATACGGCGAACCGGGAGATGGCCGCAACGAGCTTTTGCGTCTCGGCCGCCTGGTCTATTTCCTTTTTGATGTCCTGCATCGCAGCAATGTCCTGGGCGGTGGAGATGGTCCCTTGTTTCAGCAGGAAGGCTTGGTAGAGGACATACTGCGCCATGGCCTCCTGGAGCTTGCCCTGGATGTCGGGCCAATCCGCCAATGGGGCGTTTCGGTATCTCTGCTGCATGAGGATGACCGACGTGCCCAACTCTTCGAGCATGATTGAATCGTTGTCCATGGGTTACTCCTTAATTGATTGGCATGTCGAGAACCGGACCCCAATACGGGTCGCTCCGGACGCTTTGCGCGTAGTCGGCGTATTTGGCGATAAGCCCGTCCGTGTCCACGCCGGCTATGTTGAGCCCGGCGAACACATTCAAGCCGTCCGTGATGTTGTTGAGGATGTCGTTGGCCGTCAGGTTGCCGTAGTCCTTGATGGATTCGGTCACGATGCGGCCCGCCTCGGCGGCTTTCAACAGCTGCGTTATCACGGCGGCTTTTGCCGTGTCCTCCCGGTTGCGGATGGACAGGATATCCTCCACGGCGCTCCGCAGGTCCGCGTCGTTGTTGCTTTCAAGGGCCTTGTTCAGCCGATCCAGTGCGCGGGCCCGATCCGCCGTGAACATGTATCCGGAATGTTCCTTGAGTGTCTCGGCGTACTGAATGAGTTGCAGGGTCAGCTTGATGGAAACGTGCTCGGCCCTGGCAACGGCCTCCTTGTTGAAGTAATGGCCGCGCTGGACCGAATCGAATATGGAAGCAAAGAGCGTGTAATATTTTTTGAGCTCGCTGAACTCCTCTTTGAGAGGTTCGACGGCGGCGTCGCTTTCATGACCATAGTTCAGGAGCGCGTTGAATATGGGGAGGTCTACTTTTTTGCCATGCTCCTTCAGCTTTCCGACCAGGAAGGCGACGGTTTCGTCCTGGTTTTCCCGAGTCCCCCGGATGGTCGAGATGGTGAAGGATTCATAGAGATCCAGGGCCGAAAGCGATTCGTTCCTGAATTGTTTGGCCGCGACCTGCAGAGCGTTCGCCTTTTCCTCGGTGCATCCGGAGAGCGGAAGCGCCAGACAGCATGCCAGGAGCAGCATCGGAAATGTGCGGAGGTACGGTCTACCCGGTCGCATCGGCCTTCTCCTTGTCCTTTTCCGGCTCTTCCGGCGAGGTCAGTATGGCTTCGGCAATCTTCTTGAGTTTGGCCACGGTCTGGTCCGTGAACATGCCGACGATGGCCCCCACGGCGGTATAGAAGATGATGCTGCCGCCGCTTTCATCGGGTTGGGACGGGGATTGGCTCAGTCCGGCCCGAAGCACCAGGTAGAAGATCAGGGCCAAAGTCCCGCCGGTGAGGGGCCGGAGCATCAGCTCGATGGCGTTGGATTTTTGCAGATCGCCCTTGTGGACGTGGTAGTAGAAGGAGCGCGAGGCGTGGATGAATCCCCCGAACGCCCCGCTGATGAAGACGATCAGCACGGCAAAGGAGTCCGATATGAGCAGTATGTATTTCTTCGAGGCCTTTACCTGAACCGCATCCGGTTTCGCAGCACCGGCCTCGGGCATGGTAGAGTCCTCGGCAGCGGCACCGGGTGCGCCGACCGTGGTTTTGGTTTCGGCAGGCACCTCGACCCTTTTGACGGCAAACAAGGAATCGCCCCCGATGGTCGCCACCACGTTGTTCAGCAGGTGGCTGGCACCCGCATCCTCGATGGCCTCCTGGAGCGATATCCAGCTGTAGACGAACCCTCCGGGCAGGATCAAGGCCATGGCCAGGAAGAAGGCCAGCAGCCAAAAGATGCATCGTTTGTCGGCAGGGGTTCCCGACAGGTCGCAGCGCTGTTTCTCGTCCGGCATTGGCTAGCCTCCATTGCGTCTCGGATTATGTCCGTGCGCGTCATGTATTTGTTATTCGCATAATACAAAATGAAGAATATAGTAAACATATTTTACTAACGGTTGAAATATCCGGCGAAATTCCGCCATGATTCGCTTGACGCAACAGACCGGAATCCGCAAATTCACGGGCGGACGCACAATAAAGGAGATGAAAGCCATTATGTTCACTCGCGCCATAACCCGCCGCCCCGGTCCCGAGATGGTCGACGGCATCACTTCCCAGAATCTCGGCAAGCCGGACTTTGAGCTGGCCCTGGAGCAGCACGACGTCTATTGCCGGACCCTGGCCGACCTGGGGCTGGACGTGACCGTGCTTGGGGCCGCGCCCGGCTTTCCGGACTGCTGCTTCGTGGAGGACACCGCCGTGGTTTGTGCCGAGGTGGCCGTGCTCACCCCGCTGGGAGCGCCGTCGCGCCAGGGGGAGCAACTGACCATCGAGCCCGAGCTGGCCAGGCACAAGCCGGTGGTCAGGATCGTTCCGCCCGCGCTCATCGAAGGCGGCGACGTGCTCCTGGTGGAAAAGACCTTCTACGTGGGATTGTCCGACCGGACCAATGCCGCCGGGGCCGCCGCCCTGGCCGACGCGGTCAGGCCGCACGGCTACGACACCGTGACCATCACCTGCTGCCCCAGCCTGCATTTCAAGACCGACGTGAACTACATCGGCAACGACACCATCCTGGTCTCGCCCTGCTGCGACGCCCTGCCCGAGCTCGCCCGCTTCAAACGCGTGGTGGTCGAAGACGACGAGGCGTACGCCCGCAACTGCCTGTACATAAACGGCACGGTCATCGTGCCCGAGGGTTTTCCAAAGACCCTGGCCCAGGTCCGGGCCACCGGCGTCGAGACCACGGTCATCGACGTCTCCGAGTTCCGCAAGCTGGACGGCGGGCTGACCTGCCTGTCTCTGCGGTTTTAGGCCCGCCCGGATACGTGCGCGCGGACGCGAAACAAGGCCCCCGGCTCCATCGAGCCGGGGGCCTTTTGTATGCTTCCGCCCTGCGAGAGGCGCAATCGACAGGGGATGGCTGACCGGGCAGGGATGAGAGGTGAATCCCCGCCCGGTCCGGGATGGGGCTTAGTATTCGCTCACCCGCTTGGGCAGATGGAAGAGCCAGAGCTTGGAGCTGGTGCCGGTGTCGGACAGTTCGATGTGGGTGTTCACCGGCTTGCCCTTGTATTTGACCTGGCCGGACGGGTCCACGGTGTAGGCCGCGGCCTTGGTCACGGGCTTGCCGTCCGCGTCGTTGACCGGATCCACGACCTTGAAGGTCATGCCGAAGTCGTTGTCCGAGGTCACGGCGATGGTCCGCATGTCGGGCAGCAGGGCCACGCCCTCGGCCTTGGCCGGCTTCCAGCCGTACTCCTTGATGTCGAGGAGCTTGGTCTTCTTGACGTACTGCACGCCCAGTGCCTCGGCCTCGTTGCGGTCGGCCACGGTCTCCAGCTCCTTGCCATCCCCGGCCTTGATGTTCGAGATGTCGGAGGCGTCGGCCAGGTCGATGAGGTAGATGGGGATGCGTCCCTTGCCGTCGGCGTTCTTGCCCCGTTCCACCAGGAGGAACTTGGTGTCGGATATGGCGTGCAGGTCGCCGATCATGGCGTGGGCCGAGATGGCGTAATTCTGGATGTCGTGTGGGTAGGCGTACTGTTTGACCGCGCCGGTGTCCGGGTCGAGGAGTACCAGGCGGATGAAGGTGGCCTTGGACTTCTTGATGTTGCCGTCCACGTCGCAGACGGACTGGACGGCGGCCAGGACCTTGCCGCTCGGCGTCACGGCGATGCCCTCCATGCCGCGGTTGGGCTGGCGGGTGGTGACGATCATGGGCAGTTCCTTGCCCGGAACGTACTTCTTGACGATCCTGCCTGTGTAGCCGTCGATCTTGGCGATGAACGGGCCGTACTCGTCGCAGATCCACAGGTAGCGCTTGTCCCTGCTGTCGATGGCGATGCCCTCGGTGTCCAGCCCCTCGGTGTCGAAGGGCAGTTTCCTGAGGGAGTCGTCCAGGGGCACTTCGCCGGTGGCGCCCACGGAGCCGATGGGGATGGCCCGGCCGGAGACGGCCCGGCCCCTGGCGTCCTTGATGGTGATCAGGGAGGCGAGCACGGCGTGGCCGTCCTTGACCCGGATGGCCCCGAAGGAGGGCGAGAAGCCGGGGGCCGGGAACATCTTGCTGGCCGTGGCCTTGCCGTTCAGCTCATACTTGGGCGCGTCGGCGTTGGGGCCCCGGTCGGTGATGGCGTAGAACACGCGCGAGCCGTCGGCGGCCCGGCCCACGTAGGTCATGCCCGAGCCCAGGCCGATGGTGAATCCGTCCGGGAATCGGGCGGCGTACTGCCCGGTATAGGGGACCATGAATTCCTTGGGAATCTCTATGTCGTATTTTTCCACGGTGACGTCGTCGGCCTGTGCGGCCTGCACGGCGGACAGGAGCAGTAAAGCGGTCAGAAAGAGATAGCGCAGCATGAAAGTGCCTCCTAAAAATATTTCCACATTGTATAAGGAATGGGCGCGAAACAGTTGTTTCGGGAGGGTGGAGATTGGGTGACGGAAGCCTGTTCCGAATACAGGAAAGCGCCTTGGACGAGGGCCGCTGCCGGGAGCCGCGCACCTGCGTTGCTCCAATAAAAATGAAAAAAGAGAGTCTGCCATTCTCGGGTGAAGCGGACCGCCCCGTCGCGTTCCAACCCCGCGAGGCAGAGCCAAAAAGTTTGGAAGGGGAGGGGGAGAGGGGATGGGGGCCCGGGGGAAGGGAAGAGGAAGAACCCTTTTTCGAGGACTTCCCTCTTCCCTCCCTCCGGAGGCGCGCCTATTGGAACAGCCGCCTGAGCGGGTTCACGGGCTTGTCCGTGGTCTTGGAGTCGGTGGTGGTCCCGGTGGAGCCGGACTGCCCGGAGCCGCCCAAAAGGCCCTTTTTGAGGGTCTCCTCGATGCCCTTGGCGCCCTGCTTGAAGGTGCCCTTGAACAGGGCCTCGCCCATGGCCTTGATGTCCAGGGAGATGGACGGGGCGTCCAGGCTGCCCTTGACGTTGACGGGCAGGGGCAAGCCCTTGAGCTCCTCGATGGATTTGCCGTCCTGGCCTTCCAGGGTGCCGACCACGGTGACCGTGGCGGTGTAGTCCGTGGTGTTCCTGGGCAGGTCGGCCCAGCCCTGGCCGTTGACGCGCAGCAGCGGGGACTTCATGAGCAGGTCTTTGTTGACGATGTGCCCGTTGGTCAGGGCGGCGGAGCCGAGCAGTTCGGCGAAGTCGGTCTTGGCCGGTTCGTCGGCGGACACGGGGCGGCCCTTGAGGCGGTTCCACGTGTCGCGGAGCATCTTGGCCACGTTCACGCCGTGGATCGCGCCGTCGGTGAAGGCGAAGGACGCGGTGCCGGTGACGGACTTCTTGATGTTGTCCGGGGTCAGCCCCGCGCCCGTGAGGTCGTACTGGGCGTTGGCCGTGCCGGTCAACTGCTCCTTGCCGGTCAGGTCCTTGAGCAGCGGCCCGGCCTGGACGTTCTTGAGCTGGCCCTTTTCGGTCCATGCGGCCACGGGCCTGTCGGCGTTCAGTGTGCCCCGGCCGGTGTATTCGCCGTCATAGAGCTTCAGGGACACCGGATCGGCGGTGACCTGGCCGTTGCGGGCGGTGACCGCGGCCAGGATGTCGGTGATGGTCAGGTTCACGGCCTTGAGCTTGCCCACGGTCAACCGGGCCTTGATATCCAGGTCCTTGAGCGCGCTCAGGTCGGGTTCCCCGGCCGGAGCGGACTGCGCGGAGGCGGGCTCGGCCGGGGCGGCCTCGGATTCGGCCTTGGACCCGGATTTGGGCGGCAGGTAGCGGTCCGCGTCGATGCCGTCCACGTTGACGTTGACGGTCACGGCGGGCTTCTTGAAGTTCTTGACCGCGCCCTCTGCGGTGATCAGTGTCTGGTCGAGCTTGACGGTCAGGGATTCCAGGGTGGCCTCGCTGTCCGAGCCGTTGACCTTGAGGTCGGCGGTCAGGTTTTCGAGGACCTTGGGATCGCTGGTTTCGGGCGGGGTCATGCCCAGCTGCTTCATGAGCTCGCGCACCGAGGCCTGGGCCAGCTTGATCTCGGCCGAGAACGAGGTCTCATCGTCCTTGCTCCTGGCGAAGAGCAGGCCGGTCAGTTCGAGGTTGAGCAGGGAGAATTTCATGTCGTCGACCTCGATGCTCCCCGCCTCCTGGTCGAATCGGGCGAATCCGGTCAGGGCCGGGCGGGTGTCGACCTTGGGGTTGTCGAGCATGAGGTGGAACTTGAGTTCGAACGGGAAGCGGATCTTGTCGCCGACCTCGCCGATGACCAGGCTCAGGTCGTTGACCGAGGTCTTGGAACCCGCCTGCATGTCGTCGTAGACGATGTTGGCGTTCGTGATCTCCACGCCCTGCACGGACAGGGATTTGGGCTGGCCGGACTTGGCGGGCGTCTCCGATCCGGTGGCGGTCTCGGCCTCGCCCTTGCCGGAGTCGCCGCCCTTGGCCAGGTCGTCCCAGTTGGCCACGCCCCGCTTGTTCCTGGCCAGGTTCAGGGTCAGGCCGTCCAGGACCACGGTGCCCACGGCCACGTCGCCGGAGAGCAGGGGCATGATCCGGATGGAGGCCTCGGCGCGCTTGATGCGGACCATCTCGGACGGCGAGAAGCCCGGGGCGTTGCCCAGGGCCATGGGCCCGACCTCAAGCCCGAGCCAGGGGAAGAAGTTGAAGGAGATGTCGCCCTCGAACTTCAATTCGCGGCCGGTCTGTTCCTTCACCGCTTCGGCTATCTGGGGCTTGTAGTCGTTGGGGTCGACCGTCAGCACCAGGACGATGCAGGCCGCGATGAACAGGGCCACCAGGGCCCCGATGATTATCAGTCCTATCTTGAGTGTCTTGTTCATGGTCTTGCTCCTAGAAGACTTTTTGCAGAAGTTCGCTGGTCACGGCCATGTCGCCCGAGCGGACGTCCTGTTCGGTCTTGGCCATGTACAGGAACATGGAGTCCAGGGTTTTGTCGGTCAGGTAGCCCACCGGATCGAAGTCCGTTCCGGTCAGGGCGGAAAGCTTTTGCGCGGCGCTGACGGCCGTGCCCGCTCCGGACTCTTCCAGGGCGGATCGGATCAGCGGGGCCGCGTTCTCGGTCAGGCCGGGCCGCGCGCTCTGTTCGAAATAGCTGGTCACGGCGTCGTTTCTGCCCGAGAGCAGCCCGGTTGGATTGGCGAACTCCATGGTCTTGATGGTCTTTTGGAACAACTCGCCGATGGCCGGGACAGCCGCTTCGGCCGCCGTGTTCAGGTTGGCGAGCAGGTCCGGGGCCACGGTTTCGGCAACCTTTCGGTAGCTGTCCGGAAGGGACAGGGAAGTGGCCGCCAGCCGGGAGAATCCGCCGTCCTGGGACAGGGATTTCACGGCGGAGTCAGCGCCCAGCGAGAGCAGTTCGCGGAAGGCCCCCTCGATCTGGGACGGGGTTACGGACAGCCCGGCGGCCTTGGCTCCGGCGTCACCGGCGGCCTTGAGGGTGTCGCCCCATCCGGCGGACGCGGGGATAGCGGCCCAGGGCAGGGCCAGCGCGAGCAACAGGGGGAGAATGGGGAGAACGGGATGTTTGGGCATCATGGTCGGCTCCTGTTTGCATTGGGGAAAGGGCACGTCGGATGAATACCACGGGCGAACCGGTCTGCCTAGGGGGCATGGGGAATTTTGGCGATAGCCCGGGTACGCCGGAGACAAAATGGGCGGATCGCCGCGTCAACGGTTCGGCCCGGCTTCGGGCGGGGCTGCGTCGGGCGGCGGGAAGGGGGGCCTCCCTCATGTCCGGTTTTACCGCTCCATGGCGAGGCCCTTTATCAGTCCGAAACAGCCGGCCAGCATCATGTCGCCGCCCGGGGAGGGGAAGTCCACGTCATATCCCTCCAGCATGGCCCGGCGCGGGCCGATGACGAAGGTGGGCGCGAACCCGTCCGCCTCGGCGGGCAGGTCCAGGCAGAGGCAGCCGTGGCCCTTGTCGTCGAAGACCTGTTCGAACGAAAGGCAGCCGCTGCGGAAGGCCGCCAGATCGGCCCACAGCTTTTCGCCGTCCACGCATCCGGTGTGCTGTTCGTACACGCCGTGGATGCGCCCGGCGTAGAGCAGAAAGGCGATCAGGTGCGAATTGCCGATGTTGACCAACGTGATGCCGCGCTCGAAACTCAGTCGCTCGATCCCGTCCACGTACAGCGCGCCGAGCACGGCGGCCGCGCCGGTGTCGGCCACGGGCCCGCCGCCGATGTCCCGCTGCAGGTCCGTAAGGCGGGTGAGCATGGCGGGCGGCGTGCGGTAGACCAGGGCCTCGGGGCGGCCCTCGCCCTCGCCGAGCATGGTCTGCCACAGCTTGAACCGGCCCATGCGGTTGGACTGGCCGGGGTGGAAGCCGTGGTCCTGGGCGCAGGCCGCGATGCGGTCGGGCCAGGGCAGTTCGGCGGCGTCGAAGAAGCGGCGCCACCACGTTTCGTCGAAGTCGGTCAGCCGGACCGGGGTGAAGCCGTCCGGACACGCCTCGGCCATATCGATGCCCATGTCGGTCACCCGCGTCAGGTCGTCGGCCATGGTGTAGGCCGCGCCCTCGCTCGTGGCCACCTTGAGCCCGGCCTTGAGATGGGCGTTGATGAACCGGGTCACGCCGCCGCCCATGTTGCTGCCGTGCAGCCAGATGGGCTCGCCGCGCATACGCAGCCTGTCGATGCGGCGGCCGATCTGCAGGGCCGGGGAGGGGAGGACGAACTTGGGACAGTTTTCTATCTCCCTGTCCGGGGAGTACAGCAGCACGTCCTGCGTGCCGCTGCCGATGTCGAGGCAGAGTGTGGTTGTCACTTGGGTACTCCTTGGAATGTCGGCCCTGGTTACACCGCGTGCGGAATCAAGGCAAGGGGGCGCGCATTCCCCGCCGGGTTGACACCGGCCCGGCCCGGCGTCATGGTGCGTCATGCCCGTCAGAGTCTTCCTCTACGTCGTCCTGGGACTGACCCTGTTCACCCTGCTGCGCTACGGCATCTTCCTGCTGTCCAACGCCCTGGCCGGGCGGCTCGGGCTCATCCGCGAGGAGGCCGGCGGCCTGGGGTCGGCCGTGGCGCGCGGCGTGGTCACGGCCATGGCCGCCGACGTGGTCGCCCTGCCGAGCATCATCTTCCTGGCCCTGCCCGAGCGGCCCGCCGCGCCCACGGGCACGCCCGTACTCATGGTCCACGGCCTGTACCACAACCGCACGGCCTGGCTGGTCTTCGCCCGCAGGCTTCGCCGGTCCGGGTTCGAGAACCTGCACACCTTCGGCTACAACAGCTTCACCAAGGATTTCGACCACGCCCTGGCCGGGCTGAAGAAACGGCTCGACACGCTCCTGGCCGGCTCCCCGGACGGCAGGATCATCCTCATCGGCCACAGCCTGGGCGGGCTGCTCTGCCGCTGCGCGGCGGGCGACCCCCGGTTCCGCGACAAGGTGGCCGCCCTCGTCACCCTGGGCTCGCCCCACGGCGGCAGCGAACTGGCCTGGCTGGGCGGCAACCGCATGGCCCGGGGGCTCATTCCGGGCCGGACCATCCCCGAGGCCGTGGCCGAAGCCCCGGACCCGGACTGCCCCAAGCTGGCCGTCTACACCATGGCCGACGACTACGTCATCCCCCTGGACCTGCTGCGCACCGGCCGCCCCGGCTGGGACGAGCGCGTCTGCGCCCCCATGGGCCACGTCTGGATGCTCTACTCCCCGGAGGTGGCCGACATGGTCACCGACTTCCTGCGCCCGCTGCGGTGCGCGGTGTAGGCTGCGCCTTGGTGGAAAAGCAGCTGGTGTAAGCCGCTGCGCGGCGCTCTTCGGGTGACTTCGCCTCTGGCCTTGCATCCCTATTCTGCGCCTTTGGCGTGATGTTTTCTCCGCGCGCCGGACATAAAAAAAGGCCTCGTACCGAGGCCCTTTTTATTCCGATATGGTTGGAGTTCTAGCTGGTGACTTCCAGGATCTTGGCCTTGAGGTCGTCCGGCTTGAACGGCTTGGTGATGAAGGCGGACACGCCGGTCTTGGAGGCCAGCCCCTGTTGGGAAGCCTCGGACTCGGTGGTGACCATGATGATCGGCACTTCCTCCAGGCCGGGAGTGGAGCGGATCTTGCCGACCAGCTCCATGCCGTCCATGATCGGCATGTTCATGTCCGTGATGATGACCTCAAAGGTCTCGCCCTGCTCAATGAACTCGTAGGCCTCCTCGCCGTTGGCGGCCACGAAGGGCTCGAAGCCGAGGTCCGTGAGGATGGCCCGGTGCATGGCGCACATGGAGCGCGAGTCGTCCGCGGCCAGGGCCTTGCGCGTGGACACGGTCAGGACCGGCAACCGGTCCAGATCCTGTTCCGCGCGGATGCCGCCGATCTCGGCCAGGGCGTCCCGGAATTCCTCCACGATCTCCGGGTCGCGGGACTCGGCCAGGGCGTCCACGAGGATGTCCCCCGCGCCCTGGTTTTCGTACAGGTGATCGAAAATGGAGATGGCCCGGGAATTGATGACCGCCTTGGCCAGCCGGAAGGACTGTTCGTCCGCCGCCGAGATGAGCTTGGTCAGGGTCGAGAGCATGCCCGGATTGATGTGCTGCTCCAGCCCGCCGATCACGGCCATGAGGATCAGCTCATCGGTCTCGGACAGTCCGTCCACCAGGCAGATGATGCCCTTCATGGTGCCGATGCGGCCCAGGGCCTCGTACACGGCGTAGCGGACGTTGGCGTCGTCGGCCTGGCCCTTGTCGAAGGCGGCCACCAGGCCGTCCGCGCCGATCTTGTCGCGCAAAAAGCCCAGCACGTTGGCGGCCAGAATCTTGGTGTCCGTGTCCCCGGTCTCGAAGGCCTCCAGCAGCATGGGGATGCTGAAAGAGCCCACGTTGATCAGCGCGTCGGTGATGATCCGGCGCACCGTGGGGTTCTTGTGGTGCAGGGTCCTGACCAGGAAGGATATGGTGTCCTCGCTGGCGTTGCGGGCCAGTCCGTCCACGGCCTTCCAGGTGGTGATGTCGCAGACCTCGAAGCGGTCGTCCGCCTCGCTCTCGATGATGATCTTCTTGAATTCCTCGATGGACTGGTGGTCGCCGAGCTTGCCCAGGGCCTCGATGCAGGAGGATTGGATGAACGGGTCCTGGTGGTTCAGGAACTGCCGGAACACGGGTATGGCCGCCTCGTCGCCGATGCGCGCCAGCGAGGTCAGGATCTCCATCAGCCGGTCGAGGTCCTCCTCGGCCAGGGCCAGATCCACCAGTGACTGCACCGCGCCCTTGAGGCCGTATTCCCCGGCCACGCGGATGCATAAAATGTTGAATCCCTCGTGCGGGTCCTTGAGCCCCTCGATGACCTTGTCCTCGTTGCTCGACAGGACCGCGTTCAGGGCGTTGACCACCATGTAGTCGATGGAGGTGTCGCCGACAGGGTCCTTGAGCAGGTCGACAAGGCCGGGGAGGGCCTCGGAGTCCTTGCTCCCGGAAATCTCATTGAGGATCGTGATCTGATCCAGGAATTCCTTATCTCTGAAGTTCTCTAATGGTGACATGGCGTCTCCGCGTGTTGTTGGGGAAGGCCGGGGCCTACTCGAAGCAGAACTCGATGGTGAAATCCCCGTCCTTGGTCTTGAAGGGGATGGCCATGATCGGGGCCTTAGCCATGTGCGAGATGGTGTGGTTGTCTCCCATGACCACGGTGGGCGTGGAGCCCTGGAAGACCAGCCCGCGCTCGGCCAGACCGGCGCGCGCCTGGCCGGATATCATGTTCGTCAACTCGCCCACGGCGTCCTTGACGTCCTGCATGATGTCCTCGATCTCGTCGCCGAGCATGTTCTTGACGATGGCCACGGCACATCCCTTGGAGAACGAAAGCGAAACGCTGCCGTTCTTCTCGCCGGTGATGCCGACCATGCCGGATACGTCGCCGGCCGCGACATTGTTTCGCTTCACGTAGGGCTTGCCCACTTCGGGTTTGATAAACGCCATGGTGGATAAGACATCTATGGCGGCTTTGATGAAGGGCTTGGCCAGTTCGACGTCCATGCTCTCTCTCCTTAAAAAATGAGGGTCTCTGTATCTGTTTTCAAGTTCGCTCCAATTATTCGCAATAAAAGGAGAAGACCTGTGTGTATCCGATTGGGGCCCGCACGGCGGCAAATCCCCGCATTGCAAGTACGTACCCGAGGAAGAGTTAAGGGGTCAAGGTGTGTATAATATTAATAATACCTCTCCCGGAATTTTCTTGACCCGGCCCGGCGGCACCATCGGAATCCGCCGGCCCGGACGGTGGCCGATTTTCCCCGCCATACCTCGGCCCGGCGGGCCTTGCCGACCGTCGGCCGCCCTTGACACGGCCAACGTCCATTCATACTTAGAGACAAACACAACAGGAAGCGTGAATCATGAGTTCGTACAAAGTTCACCCGATCGTCATGGGAACCAAGGTCTTCGACAAGGGCATGATGACCTATCAGCACGATTACGGCACCCCGTACACCATCCCCATCTACACCTGGTACATCGAGGGCGGCGACAAGAACATCCTGGTGGACACCGGCGAGATGCAGCCCATCGTTTCCGAGGACCGCGAAAAGGCCATCGGCGGCAGGATATATACCTTCGAGGAAGGGCTGGCCAAGTACGGCCTCAAGCCGGAGGACATAGACATCATCATCCATACCCACCTGCACAACGACCACTGCGAGAACGACTACAAGTGTCCCAACGCGACCATCTACGTGCACGAGAAGGAGATGGAGTCGGTCTACAACCCGCATCCCCTCGACTTCCGCTACCTGGAGGACTACGTGGACGACGCGAAGGAGAACGGCCAGATCGTGACCGTGAACAAGGACACCGAGGTCCTGCCCGGCATCACCATGATCCACACCCCGGCCCACACCCCGGGCGGCATGTCCGTGAAGATCGAGACCGACAAGGGTTCGGTGCTCATCTGCGGCTTCTGCACCATCCTCGAAAATCTGGATCCGCCCAAGGAGGTCCGGGCCATGGAGATGGAGGTCATCCCCCCGGGCACCAACACCGGCCCCTACGAAGCCTACGACATCCTGCTCAAGGCCCGCGACATGGCCGACTACGTCCTGCCGCTGCACGAGCCCAAATGGGCGTCCATGGAGACCATACCCGAATAGCCAGGGCGGGGGCCGCCCTGGCGGAAGCCCCCCGTTTTCCTTGCCATAGCCTCGCATCCGGGCGTACCGTCCCGTCCATGTCACCGGTCATCCTCGCCATCCTGCCCATCTTCGGGCTCATCCTCATCGGCTTCATCCTGTACCGCCTCGACTTCCCGGGCGTGGGGTTCTGGCCGGTGTCCGAGCGGCTGACCTACTACGTGCTCTTCCCGGCCATGCTCGTCAGCGGCCTGTCCGGGCGGCAGTTCGACGCCACGTCCATGGGGCTCTCCCTGACCCTGGTCGGCGCGGTCTGCCTGCTGGGCGCGTTCCTGGTCTTCACCCGGACCACGTTCCGGCTGGACGGCCCGGTCTTTACCTCGGTCTTCCAGGGCGCCATCCGGCCCAACACCTACGTGGGGCTGTCCGCCGCGGCCGGGCTGCTCGGCCCGGACTGGATGACCCTGTCCGCCGTGGCCCTGCTGACCCTCATCCCCCTGGTCAACGTGCTCTGCGTCCTGGTCCTGTCGCGCCACGGCAGGCACGGCGGCGGGCTGGGCCGGGTCGGGCTCCAACTGGTCAAGAACCCGCTTATCCTGGCCTGCGTGGCCGGCATGGCCCTCAGCGTGCTCGATGTTCCCCTGCCCGGCGTGCTCCTCGACCTGCTGACCATCCTCGGCAAGGCCGCCCTGCCGCTCGGCCTGCTCGCCGTGGGCGCGGGATTGCGCTTCCACGGCATCGGCGCGTCCACCCTGCCCGTGGCCCTGGCCTCCCTGGCCCACCTCGTGGCCCTGCCCCTGGCCGCCTACGGCTGCGCCCGCCTGCTCGGCGTGAGCGGCCCGGCCGTGACCACCGCGCTCATCTACACCGCCATCCCGGTCTCGGTCTCCGCCTTTATCCTCGCTCGCCAGATGGGCGGCGACCACGAAGTCATGGCCCTGATCATCACCGCCCAGACCGTCCTCTCCGCCCTGACCATGCCCCTCGTCCTCGCCCTGCTGGGCTAGGAAGATGCCTCCGGCGGCCAGGGGGGAAGGGGGAGAGAGGGCACCCTTTGGAAAAGGGCTTCCCTCTCTCCCCTTCCCCCCTGGACCCCCCAACCCCCTCTCACCCTCCTAAACTTTTTCTATCCGCTTCGCGGGGCGGTCCGCACCGTTTTGATTTTGCTCAGCATTGCTCGAAGTCCCTCGCCGATCTCCCTCTCCTGGAGTGACTCGGGTGCGCAGCACCCGACAGCGGCTCCCTACCGCCAATTCGTCCTCGGAAGCCGCTTGCCTTAAAGATGGAATTGAGTAAGTATGCCGCTGATTTCCTGTTCACGGTTAAAGGAGTGTGTAATGGCTAAAGATTTTAGGGAATATCTTGTCGAGGCCTACCGGACCGAGGAGTTCGGCCGCGTGTTCAAGGAACTGGCCGTGGGGTTCAAGCTGTTTGTCTCGTTCCAGGCCAGCGAGGTGCACAGCTGCACCCCGGAGGAGACCCTGGACGATGTCAGCCAGTACACTCACTGGGAGGTCTCCCTGCGGTCCACCACGCCGCCCATCGACACGCCCGGCATCGGGCCGTGGATGTACCTGCGCGAAAAGGAATGGGCCGAGCCCTTTGACCGTCCCGAGTTTCAGCTGGCCATGCTCGGCGAGTTCATCCCCACCGAACACTGCCAGCAAATTCTCGAGGACTGCATCGCCTTCGCCATGGAAAAGGGTCACATCGAGTCCGAAGCCGAGATCGGCACCGTGGAGCCCGACGAGCTGGTCAAGAAGACAATGGGCTGCGGCGGGTGCGCCGGAAAGAAGAAGCCCGCCGGAAAGCCCGCCGAATAGGCCGCTTGCATTCAGCACGCAAAAGGCCCGCCTGTTGTCAGGCGGGCCTTTTTTCATGGTCGGGGGAGGTCGGCGCGGGCTAGCCGTCCACGGCCAGGACCGCCTCGACCTCGATCCTGAGGCCGTCGGCGAACAGCCCGGCCACCCGGACCAGGGAGCTGGCGGGCAGGTTGTCGCCGTAGACGTCGAACAGGGCCGCGCGAAGCGGGTCCACCCGATCCATCTCCGTGACGAAGGCCGTGACCTTGAGCAGGTTCTCCAGGCCGGTGCCGTGGGCCGAGGCGATCAGTCCGATCCGCCGGAATATCTCGCGGGCCTGTTCCTCGATGGGCCCGTCCTGGGCGTCGCCGCCGTGGGCCGTGAGCCCGGACAGGTACAGGGTATCGCCGTGGCGCACGGCGTGGACGTAAGGGCCCAGCGGAGCGGGCAGTTCCGGGACGTTGGTCCGCTGTATGGTCATTGGTTGCCTCCTTTGGGGCGTGTCCCGCGGGTATTCAGGAACGGTATGATGACGTAGACCATGAGCGGGACGAGAATCCCGCTGACGGCCATGGTCTGCATGATCAGCGGCAGCTCCCGGGCCAGCCCGCGCAGGCAGGCGGTCAGCAGGGTGACCAGGGGCCAGACGCACAGCCAGACCTTGAGCGCGAATAGGGGGCTAGGCACGGTCCGCCTCCAGCTGTTCCATGGCCGCCTGGATGGTCTCGTAGTAGCCGGGCAGGATGGCAGCCAGCTTGGCGCGGGCCTTATCGGTCAGCCGGACCAGCTTGACGCGCCGGTCCTTGTCGTGGACCGCGATGTCGATGTACCCGTCCTCGATCAGCCCCTTGAGGGTGCGGGTCATGACCGGCTTGGACACGTCGAGGTTGGCGGCCAGCTCGGTGACGGTCATCTCGTCCCGATCCGGCTGGCGGTCGATGACCACCAGGATCAGGTAGCGCAGCTGCGACAACCCCTGGCCGGTGAAGTACTCGTCGAGGCGGCGGATGAGCAGGCTGCCTTTCTTCATCAGGTGCAGAGCCTCTTCGATGACCTCGGGCCGCATGCCGGGGAACCGTTTGTGGTAGCGTTCCAGGGTCTCCCTGGTGGGCAGTTCCTTGAGGAAAAACACGGTCAGCCCTCCATGAACGCGGTCAGTTCGGCGGTGTCGGTCTCCGCGCCGAAGTGGTGGACCACGTGTTTGCGCACGTGCTCGTGCTGGGCGCGCTCGAAGGCCGCGCAGGCGTCCTCCACCAGGTAGGCGTTGTAGCCCATGTCGTGGGCCTCGCGCAGGGAGGATTCCACGCAGACGTGGGTGGCGAAGCCCATGAGGAAGAGGGTGTCGATCCTCCGGTTGCGCAAAAACGGGTCCAGGGTGGAATTCTTGAGCACGCTGGCCCCGGACCGGCCGGCGACCACGAATTCGCCGTCCAGCGGGGCGAAGGGCGCGGCCCGCCCGGCCCCCTTGTCCTGCCAGGTCCCGGCCCGGGGGATGGCCTGGCGCAATCCCAGGACGTCGTGGCCGCCGTTGAAGAGCAGGTAGCCGGGGTCCGCGCTCAGGTCGAGGCCCGCGTGGACCACGGTCCAGCCGTTGGCTCTGGCGGATGCGATGATCCGCGCCCCGTTTTCGACCGCCGCCCGGAACGGTTCGCGGTCCTTGATGAGCCGCTGTTGCAGGATGCCGTCGTCGGCCAACCACTCCTGCTGGAATTCGATGAATACGAGCGCCGAGCGCTCCTTGGTTATGTCGCGGAGCATGGTTTCCTCCATGGTTTCATTTGTGCGTGGGAACATGGTTATCATGATAACTAATGAGCCGCGCGCGATTTGTCAAGGGGAGGATGAGCGGGGAAGGGCGGGGCTAGCCGAAGAAGCAGGTCAGCAGGATCACGTAGACCAGGGAGGGGAGCAGGTTGGCCAGGCGGATTTCGGTCAGTTCCAGGAGGTTGATGGCGATACCCACGATGAGCAGGCCGCCGCAGCCGGTGATCTGGGCGATCATCAGGTCCGAGAAGTACTGCTGGAAGAACGACGCGCCCAGGGTGATGGACCCCTGGTACAGCAGGACCGGAATGAACGAAAAAATGACCCCGGTGCCGTAGGTGGCGGCGAAGGCGATGGCCGCGAAACCGTCCAGGATGGATTTGGTGTAGATGATTGTGGCGTCGCCGTGGATGCCTTCCTCCAGCGAGCCGACAATGGCCATGGCCCCGATGCAGAAGAGCAGGGAGGTGGTCACCAGCCCGTCCGTGAAGGTGGCGTTCTTGGAGCGCACCAGCTTCTTGAAGCGGTTGCCCAGCCGGTCCAGCAGGGTGTTCAGCCGCAGCCATTCCCCGGTGATGCCGCCGAGCAGCACCGCGAAGATGACGATCAGGATGTTCTCCACCTTGAGCGCCATCTGCACGCCGATGAGCAGGACGCACAGCCCCAGCCCCTGGAACACGATGGTCCGGATGCGGTCCGGAAAACGGGATTGCAGAAAGCAGCCGATCAGTGAACCGCCGATGATGGCGCAGGCGTTGACAATGGATCCGACGGGCAGCATGAACATATCCTCACTCGTGAACAAACCGGTAACGTACCGGGGAGCTACCACCAACCCGCCCGTGTGACAAGAAATATGCGCCCCCGGCCCCCCCATCCCACCTCACCCCGTCCGAAACTTTTTGTATGCGCATGCGCGCACACGAGGGTAAAGTTAGGCCTTGTTCTTCTACGGGCCTGTATGGCGGACAAGAGAAATTGGCAAAAGAGGCACTGATTTTGTGCTCACTCGCCCCGCGAAGCGGCACCAAAAAGTTTTGAAGGGGAGTCCAGAGGGGAAACTTTTCCAAAAGTTTCCCCTCTGGCCGCCGGAGGCATTCTTAAATAAAAGGACCGGCCGCATCAGCGGCCGGTCCTTTTATTTTATAGATAATGACGTCGTCGCGTTTAGTACTGGATGTAGGCCACGTGGGTCTGCAGGTACTCGTACAGGCCGTGCTTGCCGTCCGCGCCGCCGATGCCGGACTTGCGCCAGCCCGCGTGGAAGCCCTGGATGGCTTCGAAGTGTTCGCGGTTGACGTAGGTCTCGCCGAACCTGAGCTCGTTGATGGCGCGCATCGTCTTGCTCATGTTGGAGGTGAAGATGGACGAGGTCAGGCCGTATTCGCAGTCGTTGGACAGCTCGATGGCCTCGTCGAAATCGTCGACCTTGACCACGGGCAGGGCCGGTCCGAAGATTTCCTTGCGGATGATCTCCATATCCTGGGTGCATCCGGCCAGCAGGGTGGGTTCGTAGAAGTAGCCCGAGGGCTGTCCCTCGGCGCGCTTGCCGCCGACCAGGACCTCGGCGCCTTCGGCCTTGGCCCTGTCGACCATGGCCGCGATCTTGTCGAGTTGGGCCGCGTTGATCTGGGAGGACATGTCGGGCGGGGTCTTGGCAAAGGGATCACCATAGGTCACTTCGCTCATGGCCTTGGTCATGCGCTCCATGAACTCGTCGTAGACCGGGGACTCGACGTAGACGCGCTCGGCGCAGTTGCAGACCTGGCCGGAGAAGATGACCCTTGATGCGACCACGGCCTTGACGGTCAGGTCCATGTCGCAGTCGGCGCAGACGATGACCGGGGCCTTGCCGCCCAGTTCGAGCGAGGTCTTGGTGATGTTCTCGGCCGTGGCGGAGATGATCCGCTGGCCGGTCTCCACGCTGCCGGTCAGGGTGATCAGGCCGACCTCCGGGCTGCGCACCAGGGCATCGCCCAGGGTCGAGCCGCCGCCGGACACGAAGTTGAGCACGCCCTTGGGCAGGCCGATGCCGGCGATGAGCTTGGCGAACTCGAAGGTGGTGTTCGGGGTGTCGCTGCTCGGCTTGAGGATGATGGTGCAGCCGGTCAGGATGGACGGGGCGACCTTGCGGGCCATGACGAAGAACGGGAAGTTCCAGGGGCAGATGCCGACCACCACGCCCACGGGCTGGCGGTACAGGAGGATGTTCTCGGTGGGCCGGTCGCTCTGGATGACCTCGCCCTCGTACTTGTTGGACCACCCGGCGTAATAGTCGAAATAGGCGGCGGTGGCGTCGATCTCCACCTGGGCCAGCGGCATGACCTTGGCCTGCTCCTCGGCCAGGGTCTCGGCGAGCATCACGCGGTTGGCCCGGATGGCCTCGGCCATCTTGGTCAGGTACACGGCGCGCTCGGAGCAGGGCTTGGCGGCCCAGGCCTTCTGGGCGGCGGTGGCGGCTTCCAGCGCCAGGGCCGCGTCCTCGGCATTGCCCTTGGGAGCCATGGACACGACCTTCTCGGTGAACGGGTTGATGACCTCGAACTGTTCCCCGGAAACCGCGTCGCGGAATTCGCCGTTGATGTACTGCTGGTATGATTTCATCAAAAAAAACCTCCTGAATAACAAGTGTGTTAACGCGCCATCCGGTAAGAATACCCTTGCCGCCAGGAAACGGCGCACCGCCTGATGGCACATAGGAATGGTTCATAGATTGACAGAAGTGACGGCCTGAAACAACCCCTCCGGAAGAGAAATATGCCAATTCCAGCATAGTGGACGTTTTCCCGGCAAACAGGGATCCCGACCCCCCGGTGGACGGCAGCCGTCCCGTAGCCGGGACAAGATCATTGACAGAGACCGCGCCCCTGCCCTATGAGATAACCTCTCCCACGCCAGGGTGGCGGAATTGGTAGACGCAGCGGACTCAAAATCCGCCGGTAGCGATACTGTGAGGGTTCGAGTCCCTCCCCTGGTACCAGGAATGAAAACGGGGCGTTAGAGGTTATACCTCTAACGCCCTTTCTTTTTATCAGTGGGTCAAAGCGGCCGTGCGCGGCGGGCTGCCGGGCGCTACTTTTTGGCGGCGGCGAGGCAGGCCGCCCTGAGCCTTTCCTTTATGTACCGGACCATGTCGTCGTCGCCCTCGTAGAGGTCGAAGCATTTGGCGTCCTCGCCCATCAGGCCGCCGGGGACCTCGTCGCCCAGTTCCTGGGGATCGTCCACCAGGTCGTTGTAGAAGCAGACCGACAGCCAGCGGTCGGCGGGGTCGTCGTCGATGACGTCGACCATGGCGAAGAGGCTGCGTTTGCTCTGGTTCTCGTGGGCGGCGCGCAGGGAATAGGTTATGCCGGGCCGGGGCACGAAGTCGAGCTTGATGCCGTCCAGCCCTTCGAGGTGCGCCTTGAGGGCCGTGAAGCAGTCCTTGGTCTGGTTGGGGTCCGCTGTCCAGGTGTCGAGGAAGGTTGCCAGTTTGTCGGCGGTCTGGGTGTCCATTGGCTGAGGTCTCCTTGGGGTGCGATTCTCCGGTTGCGGGGGCATGGCCAGGGGCGTCCCTGGCTGCGCGCGTTCATTCGTCGGGGCAAGACGGGGCCGCCGCCATGCCTATACTTTGGGAATGCCCGGCTATCAAGGGGAAGATGGCGCTGAAGGCGTCCGGCACGGAAACGCGCGGTCTTTATGTGGCCGGAATCCAGAGGGCGAATGTGCGGATTTCCGTACACCTGTGCGAAAGGTTGCATGCCGTCGGACATGCCTGAGGAGAGGGAGCGGGGAGATGATTATCTCGCCCGGTGGGGCCTCTTCCCCGGCTCCAGCGGATGCGGAGCCGGGGAAGGGGCGGTCCGCGGGACCGCTAGAACCGCTCGAAATCGAGGTCGTCCCCGTACGAGGGGAGGGGGAGATTGGCCGGAGTCGCTCGCGGCAGTTCCGGCCGCCCGGTCGCCCGGACCTTGAAAAAGGCCACGGCATCGCCGAGCAGTCCCGCTTCCCTGTTCAGGGTTTGGGAGGTGGCGGCGACCTCCTCGGAGGCGCTGGCGTTCTGCTGCACCACCTGGTCGAGTTGGTGCAGCGCCTGGTTCACCTGGGAGGCCCCCTCGGCCTGTTCCTGGGAAGCCACGGATATCTCCTGGACCAGGTCGGCCGTCCGGGTGATTTCCGGGACAAGCCCCTTCAACATATCGCCCGCGCTCTCGGCGATGGACAGGCTCTTGTTGGAAAGCTCGCTGATGTCGGCTGCGGAATGGCCGCTTTTTTCAGCCAGTTTGCGGACCTCGGCGGCGACCACCGCGAACCCCTTGCCGTGTTCTCCCGCCCTGGCAGCCTCGATGGCCGCGTTCAGGGCCAACAGGTTCGTCTGCCGGGCGATTTCCTCGATGACGCCGATCTTTTCCGCGATCTGGCGCATGGCGACAACGGTCTCGGCGACCGCCTCGCCGCCGGACCGGGCCTGGGTGGCCGCATGGGTGGCCAGCGATGCCGTCTCCTGCGCGTTGCTGGCGTTCTGCTGGATGTTGGCGGTCATCTGCTCCATGGAGGCGGACACTTCCTCGATGGATGCGGCTTGTTCGGTGCTTCCTGAGGAAATGGATTGGGAGGCGGAGGCCAACTCGTTGCTGCCGTTGGAGACGCGGGCGCTGCCGTCCATCACCTGGCCGATCACTTGCGCCACTTTTTGGGACATGCTGTTCAGGGCCAGGAGCGTCTGGCCGATTTCATCGGTCCGGTTGGTCCGGATGTCGTGGGTGTAGTCACCCTCGGAAACCTTGTTCAGGACCCCCACTATCCGCATCAACGGGGCGATGAGCTGCCGATTCATGAAGAGCCCGATGCCCAGCGTGATCAGGATGACGCTGATGACGGTGATGATGCTGATGTCGCGCAGCGTGCCGTAGACCGGTCCCATCACTTCCGATTCCTTGACGAGGGTGACCAGACGCCAGTCGGTGCCCGGGACGTCCCTGAAGTCGGTCATCCATTGCGCGCCGGCCAGGGAAATCGAGTTCGGCTCGGTCATGGCGAGAAACTCCCTGTAGCCCTTGTCCGCAAGGTCGTTGGCGTTCTTGTTGACGTTGGCCGGCATGGCCGGATCGGCCAGGATGATGCCGTCTTTTTGCACGAGCAGCATGTAGCCGGTTTCGCCGAAGCGGTAGGAGTCCAGGGTCTCGGTGATGCTGTCCAGCCTGACCGCGATTCCGATAGCCCCCAAGGTCTGTCCCTGGAAGGTGATCGCCTTGGCCACGGCAAAGGCGGCGTTGCCCAGGGAGGTGATGTACGCCCTGGTCGTGAGGACCTCGTCCGGGTTCTTCATCACGTTTTTATACCAGGACTTTTCCCGGTTGTCGGCGTGGGGAGGCATTTGGATCTCCATGCCCAGGACCATGGACCCGTCTTTGCCCAGAAGCACCCCCGTGCCTTCAGGATTGGTCTTCTTGAACCGGCGCAGTTTTTCCTCCCAGATCTTGCCCACGGCGTCGTCGGGCCCGACGTTGCTTTTGGACGGTTTGTCCTTGTCGTAATAGCTGGTGGTGATCTCGTTGACCTTGGAGGCGTCCGGATCCAGGGCGAAGCGCAGGCAGTTGGCCTTGAGCCCGTCCACGAACTGGACGATGTTGATGGAGGCCTGGGAAAGACTGAGTTTCATGGAGTTGGAAAACGACAGGTGGGAGGCGTCGTTGACCTTGGCGGCCACGAATCCGAAGATCACCAGCCCTGTCAGGAGGAGCGAAGCGGTAATCGCTCCGAGTACTTTTGTTCTGAGATTGAGTTTCACGGGATCCTCTCCCTTGCAGGAGTTCAAACTTGAAGAAATGAGGCAGCCGTCCTGCCGGTCGAAATGAACGAATGCTCATGAGCAAGTTGTGTGCCGCATTTTGCACAAAGGGATTATAATCATTCCGGCCGCGTCCAGGGCGGTTTCCATCAAGCCGCCAATGCGGGTGGGACGGCTCACGGGTGGCGTTGTCCGCGACGGCCTGCCGGTGTTGAACGGAGCACCCGCCTTCCAGCCTGCGCGAAATTGTTCGATGTCCGGAGCCGCCCCCTCTTGACAGGGCATTTCAGGAGGTCTAGGCTTGTACAACATTTAGGAATGGAGTCCAGTATTTTGGAAAAAAATAAGATGTCGACCCTGCAACGGGCCATGGCGATTATGGAGTACCTCTCCGAGAACGGGGCCGCGCCCGCTTCGGAACTCATCGAGCATTCGGGCATCCCCAAGAGCACGGCGTACCTCCTGCTCAAGGAGATGCAGCAGCTCGGGCTGGTCTCGCAGGACGATCGGGGCAACTACCGGCTGTGGGTGCGGCTCATCGCCCTGGGCGAGCGCGCCTCGGGGCAGCTGGACATCCGCGACACGGCCAGGCCGCACCTGGAGGCGCTGATGAACCGCACCGGCCTGCTCTGTCATCTGGGCATCTTCGACGGGGACGCGGCCTACTACATTCTCAAGGTCGAGTCCCAGAGCACCATCAGCGTGCGTTCCTACGTGGGCAAGCGGTTGTCCCTGCACCGTTCCGGCGTGGGCAAGTGCCTGTTGGCCTGGCAGCCCGAGGCCGTGCGCAAGGCGATCATAGCGGGCACGGATTTCAGGCCGGTCACCCCGACCACCATCGTTTCGGCCGAGGCCCTGGAAGAGGAACTGGCCAAGATCCGGCGGGAGGGCTGGGGATTTGACAACGGCGAGGACGTCTCGGCGGTGCGCTGCGTGGCCGCGCCCGTGTTCGACGGGGCCGGCGGCGTGGCCGGGGCCATCTCCGTGGTCGGGACGTCCATGCAGCTGGGCGACGCCATGGTGGCGTCCGTGGCCGAGCGGGTGCAGGCCTGCGCCCGGGACATTTCAAGAGATTTGGGCTGGACGGAATCCTAGGCGCGCGCGGTGCGCGCCGGACGGGCCCCCGGTCCGGACAACCTGTTACAATGGAGGACCAAGATGATTCTTCCGAAGATCAAGGAAATCAGGGCCTACTACTGCGGCGGCGCCACGGCCAAGGCCGCCGGGGGCGGCGGCGATTACCACGACCAGGCCGGAGGGCACTGGATCGACGACCACATCGCCACGCCCATGAGCAAGTACAAGGCGTACGAGCAGTCCCGCCAGTCCTTCGGCATCAACGTGCTGGGCACGCTGATCGTCGAGGTGGAGGCGGACAACGGCGTGACCGGCTTCGCCATCTCCACCGGCGGCGAGATGGGCTGCTTCATGGTCGAGAAACACCTCAACCGGTTCATCGAAGGGCGCTGCGTCAGCGACATCAAGCTGATCCACGACCAGATGGTCAATGCGACCATGTACTACGCCGGTTCCGGCGGCATCGTCATGAACACCATCTCCTGCGTGGACCTGGCCCTGTGGGACCTGTTCGGCAAGGTGCTCGACACGCCGGTCTACAAGCTGCTCGGCGGCGCGGTGCGCGACGAGATCCGGTTCTACGCCACGGGCGCGCGTCCGGACGCGGCCAAGGAGATGGGCTTCATCGGCGGCAAGATGCCGACCCACTGGGGCCCGCACGACGGCGACGAGGGCATCCGCAAGGACGCGGCCATGGTCGCGGAGTACCGCGAGAAGTGCGGCCCGGACTTCTGGCTGATGCTCGACTGCTGGATGAGCCAGGACGTGAACTACGCGGTCAAGCTGGCCCACGCCTGCGCCCCCTACAACCTGAAGTGGATCGAGGAGTGCTTCCCCCCGCAGCAGTACGACAGCTACCGCGAGCTCAAGCGCCAGGCCCCGGCCGGGATGATGGTCACCACCGGCGAGCACCACGGAACCATCCAGTCCTTCGCCACCCTGTCCGAGACCGGCGTGGACATCATGCAGCCGGACGTCGGCTGGTGCGGCGGCCTGACCACCCTGACCGAGATCGCGGCCATCGCCAAGTCCCGCGGCCAGTTGGTCGTGCCCCACGGCTCCTCGGTCTATTCGCACCACGCGGTGATCACCTTCACCAACACGCCGTTCAGCGAGTACCTGATGACCAGCCCGGACTGCCTCGAGGTCAGGCCCCAGTTCCACCCGCTGCTGGTCAACGAGCCGGTGCCCGAGAACGGGCGGATCACCAAGGAAACCCTGGACAAGCCCGGTTTCGGCGTGGAGCTGAACCGCGAGTGCGACCTGGTCCGGCCTCACACGCACTAGAAGCGGTGATGGAGTCTGGAATAAGGATCGTTGCGGGCGGCGGGACGTCCTCCGCAACGAACATGGGCCACCAGGTGGCAGCCCGGCAGCCCACTCTCCCAACGCAAAATGGTATCACGCAATAGGAGAATAAACATGTCAACAAACTTGGAGCAGGTTGTCAATAAAACCCGCCTGCGCCTCATTCCCTTCATGTTGATGCTCTATATCCTGGCCTTCCTCGACCGGGCGAACATCGGCTTCGCCAAGGCGTCCTACCAACTGGACACCGGGTTGGGCGACGGGGCCTTCGCCCTGGGCGCCGGGATATTCTTCGTGGCCTACGCCTTCCTGGGCGTACCCGCCAACCTGCTCATGCGCAAGTTCGGGGCCCGCGCCTGGATCGGCGGCACGACCCTCGTCTGGGGCGTCCTGTCCGCCTCCATGGGCTACGCCGACTCCGAGTGGAAATTCCTGCTCGTGCGCAGCCTGCTCGGCGCGGCCGAGGCGGGCTTCTTCCCGGGCATGATCTACCTGACTTCCCAGTGGTTCCCCCAGCGCAGCCGCGCGGGCATCATGGGGCTGTTCTACATGGGCGCGCCCCTGGCCCTGACCCTGGGCTCGCCCCTGTCCGGCGCGCTGCTCGAGATGCACGGCTTCCTGGGCCATCCGGGCTGGTACTGGATGTTCGTCATCGAGGGGGCACTCGCCCTGATCGCCGGTTTCGCGACCTTCCTGTACCTGGACAACACTCCGGAGGAGGCCCGTTTCCTCGCTCCCGAGGAGCGTCGGCTGCTGGCCGAGACGCTCAAGGCGGAGGAGAGCACCAAGGCGACCTCGAAGATCAGCGACGCCATCAAGCGCTGGCCCGTGTGGCACCTGGCCATCATCTACATGATCATCCAGATCAGCGTGTACGGCCTGGTCTTCTACCTGCCCACCCAGGTGGGTGCGCTCATGGGCACCACGGTCGGCTTCAAGGTCTCGCTCGTGGCCGCCATCCCGTGGGTGGCCGCGCTGTTCGGCACCTACTACATCCCCCGGTACTCGGACCGCACCGGCGAGCGGCGGATCACCGCGGCCATGACCCTGCTCGCGGCCGGTCTCGGACTGGGCGTCTCGGCCTTCGCCTCTCCGGGCGTGGCCATCGTGGCCCTGTGCTTCGCGGCCGCCGGGTTCATCGCCGTGCAGCCCGTCTTCTGGACCATGCCCACCGGCATCCTGTCCGGCGCGGCCCTGGCCGCGGGCATCGGCTTCACCAACATGTTCGGCGCGTTCGGCGGCTTTCTGGCCCCGAACATCAAGGCCCAGGCAGACATCTTCTTCGGCAACCACATGGCCGGTCTGATCACGCTCGCGATCATCACCGTGTGCGGTTCCGCGGCCATCCTGGCCCTGCGCACGAAGAAGGCTCCCCAACCCGTGCCCAGCGAGAGCTGAGCCGCGGGTCCACAACAAACGAGATAGAAAATGGTACCCAAGAACAGATTCAAAGAGGCTATCGCCAAGGGGGAGGAGGTGCAGTACGGCCTGTGGCTGAGCACCGCATCCCCCTACATGGCCGAACTGGCGGCCGGAGCCGATTACGATTGGCTGCTCATCGACGGCGAACACGCCCCGAACACGATCCAGACGGTGCTCGGCCAGTTGCAGGCCGTGGCGCCCTATCCGGCCCATCCCATCGTCCGGCCCCTGGAAGGGGACACGGCCCTGCTCAAGCAGGTCCTGGACGTGGGCGCGCAGACCGTGCTGGTGCCCATGGTGGACACCGCCGAGGACGCCAGACGCGTGGTCTCGGCCCTGCGCTATCCGCCCAACGGCCAGCGCGGGGTCGGGGCGAGCGTCGCCCGGGCGTCCCGCTGGGGCCGTATGGCCGACTACATGGCCAAGGCCGAGGCCGAGCTCTGCCTGCTGGTCCAGGTGGAGAGTCGCGAGGCCCTGGGCAACCTGGACGAGATCCTGGCCGTCGAGGGCGTGGACGGCGTGTTCGTCGGTCCGGCCGACCTGTCCGCCTCCATGGGCCACCCGGACGACGCGGGCCATCCCGAGGTGCAGACCGCCATCGAGGACTGCCTGAAGCGTATCCGCGCGGCGGGCAAGGCCGCCGGGACCCTGTGCACGGACCCGGTCGCGGCCCGCAAGTGCATCGAGTGGGGCGCCAACTTCGTGGCCGTGGCCGTGGACACCGTGTCCTATGTCGAAGCCCTGGACGCGGCCCTGGCTCCCTTCAAGCCGGTCGGCGGCGCCCGGGAAAAGAAGCAGGGCTATTAGACCAAATCGCAAACCTCCACCGGCCTCGGGCGGCGGCCTTTGCCGCCCCCGGGGTCGGCCCCCCTGGAGTGGACAGCCTGATAAGGGAATGCCGGGCAGGGCCCGGCATTCCCGTGTCCTTCGGGCGCAACGGCCGGGTCCGCAACGCTTTCCACCGACTCCGTCTTTCCGTGTTCCAACATTGCTTTTTTTATTGCGCGGGCGTAATTTCCTCTTGAATTCGCCGCTATTACCCAATGGCGCCAGTGTGGGGCCGGGGAAGGCGGCACGTCTTTAGGAGGAGTTTTTTTATGCGAAAAATCGTGCTTTCCACCATGCTTGCCCTGGCCGTCGCGCTCTTTGCCCTGCCCGCCCTCGCCGAGGGTCCGGTCAAGACCATGCCCGGCGACATCACCCTGGTCCAGGCCCGTGTCGTCCTCGACGCAGCCCTGAAAAAGGCCGTTGAGACCAAGGTGCCCGTGAACATCGCCGTGGTCGACGCCGGCGGCAACCTCAAGGCCTTCTACCGCCAGGAAGACGCCTTCCTCGGCAGCATCGACATTTCCATCAAGAAGGCCGTCACGGCCCGCTACTTCAACATGTCCACCCGCACCCTGGGCGCCGCGTCCGTGCCGGGCCAGCCCCTGTACGGCATCGAGGCCAGCAACGACGGCCTGATCCTGTTTGCGGGCGGCGTGCTGCTCGTGGACAAGAACAACGTCATCGTCGGCGCCATCGGCGTGTCCGGCGGTTCCGTGGACGAGGACGAGGTCATTGCCAAGGCGGGTGCGGCCGCCCTGCTCAAGTAGCCTTCGCCGTCAAACGCCTGCAATTCGGAAGGCCCGGCCCGGAGTTTCTCCGGGCCGGGCCTTGTCGTTGCCGGTGCGGTGCGGGTGTCTCTCGGCGGTGTTGACACACGTGCAACCGTGTTGCATCGTGTAATCGGTTTGCCTGTTCCGGCAAGGCCGCAACGCAACCCCTGGAGGTTGGCATGACAGTATTCAATCTGATGAAAAGGGCGCTATTCGTGGTGCTCGGGCTGCTGGTGGCCTGGGCCGGGCCCGCCCTGGCGGACGGCAAGGTGCGGGCGTTCGTGTCCATCCTGCCGCAGAAATATTTCGTGGAGCGCATCGGCGGCGACCTGGTGGATGTGGGCGTCCTGGTCCTGCCCGGGGCCAACCCGCACATGTACGAGCCCTCGCCGAGGCAGATGACCGCCCTGACCAAGGCACAGGTCTATTTCGCCATCGGCGTCAACCTGGAGGACGTCTGGCTGCCCAGGCTGGCCGACGCCAACCGCGCCATGCTCGTGGTCCGGACCCAGGAGGGCGTGGACAAGATCCCCATGGCCGAACACCATCACGACGAGGGGGCCGAACACGAGGCCGCGCATGAGGAGCACGGGGACGAGGGACACGGCATCCTCGACCCGCACATCTGGCTCGACCCGGTGCGGGGCAAGACCATTGCCCGGAACACCTGCGCCGGGCTGGTCACGGCCGATCCCGCGCACAAGGCCGCGTATGAGGCCAACCTAGCCGCGTTCCTCAAGGAACTGGATCGGTTGGACGCGTCCATCGCCCAGCGCCTGGCCGCCTTGCCTGACGACAAGCGGTCCTTCATGGTCTTCCATCCGTCCTGGGGTTATTTCGCTAGGCGCTACGGGCTGACCCAGGTGGCCATCGAGGCGGGCGGCAGCGAGCCGAGTCCCCGGCACCTGGCCGAGATCATCGATCACGGCCGGGAGCTGGGCGTGAGCGTGGTCTTTGTCCAGCCCCAGTTCTCCCGGCGCAGCGCCGACGTCATCGCCTCGGAACTCGACGCCAGGGTCGTGCCCCTCGACCCCCTGGCCGAGGACTGGAAGGACAACCTGCTGCACGCGGCCGACGCCTTTGGCCAGGCCCTGCGCTGATTCAACACTCCGGAGGTCGCCATGACACAGCACGACACGGCCGAGGCCGCCCGGGAGTTCCTGGAGCGGACCGGCCTGGAACCGACCCTCAACCGCATCCTGGTCCTGTCCGCCGTGGCCGCCGGGCAACGGCCCATGACCGCCGCCGAGGTCCACGCCCGAATCCTGCGCGAGCACCGCATCAACCGGGTCACGGTCTACCGCATCCTCGACCTGCTGGCCGAAAAGGGCGCGGTCAACCGCTTCAGCACCAATGAGCGCGTTCAGCACTACTGCGTGGGCAGCAACCACAGCCACTTTCACTGCACCGGCTGCGGCCGCGTCCAGTGCATCGCCAACGAAAAACTCCACTTCGACGAAACCGCCGTTGCCAACGCCCTCAACCTGGCCGTCAGCCACGTCGACCTCCATCTCGAAGGCCTCTGCCCCGCCTGCGCCCGCGCAGCAGGGTAGGGCGGATGCCTCCGGCGGCCGGGGGAAGGGGAAAGGGAACCCTTTGAAAGGCTTCCTTCCCCTTCCCCGGACCCCCCATCCCCCTTTCCCTCCTAAACTTTTTGTATCCGCCTGCGGCGGGATGAGTGCGCGGGGAAGGAGTTGTTTTTCTTGAGAGGGCGATAGCGTCTCGGACCGCAAAGTCGCTCGATAGCCTCCCCCCAAACTTTGGAGCGACTCGGATGCGCAGCATCCGACAGCGGCTCTCGCGCCGCACGGTGTCAGGCTTTCGAGAGTGGTGCAGCCGTGCATTTGCCGGGAGGGTGTTTCACCGCAGCGTAGTCCTCCTACGTGAGGATGAAACACCCCCTCGGAAAATGTGCGGATGCGCCGCTATCGGAAGCCGCGCGCAAAAGAAGGCAAAAAGAAAGGCTCCATGGCGGTGATTGGAGCCTTTCGGGGGGAGTTCCCGGCGGGGATTGCCGGGAAAACAATTATTGGCGTTGACGGTGTTCATACGCTCATACTTTCAGGGCAAAAACAATAGGGGAACGTCCTGTTGTTGCCTCCCTTTTCTGGGAAAAATTCCCATTCGCAAAAATAGAACCGCCCGGTCCTGCCGGGCGGTTCGGAAAGCTGGTTATTTACCGTTTGTATTCAGTGGGTTAATTGTCGAGCAGCTTGCGGGCGATGTTCAGGTCGTAGAGGGCCAGGGGATTCCGGTCCGTGTTCTTTTCGCGGAACATGGCCGCGGCCGCCTCGATGGCCCCGTAGGGGACCCACTGGTGCTTTTCCCAGATGACCGGCTCGTTCGGGTTGTAGAGCCGGAATTCGATTTCCCCCTCGTTGTCGCGCACGTACATGCGTACCTCGGGGTGCTGCAGGGAAGGGGTGTAGTAGACGCCGCGTTCGTCCTTCATGGCGTGTTCTCCTAAGCTTGAAAGTTGAAGCGGACCGTGTCGCCCGTGTCGTAGACCTTGATGTTCATGGCCCCGAGCAGCACGCGCAGGGGCCTGCCGAAGAGAAACTCGTTCAGTTCGGCGGGCATGCCGGTTTTTTGCGGCACCAGGCGGCGCATCTCCATGTCGTAGACGACCATCTCCTTGAGCGCCTCCCCGGCCTCACGGTCACCCTCGCGGGCCGCCTTGGCCAGGTCCTCCATGCGCGGCGGCGGGCAGCGGCGGTCGTGCTCGGCCATGAGTTCGAGCAGGGGATGGCCCTCGGGCAGCAGGTCGGCGCGGGACAGGCGGTCCTCGCCGTACATTGCCAGGAGCGGCCCGGTGTCCTCGCAGAACAGGGCCTCGCATTCGGCGGGCCGGGCCTCGTACACGGAGCAGAGATTGCTCTCCGGGCTCAGGTAGAGGCAGGTCCAGGTGCTGTCCCGGCCCTTGATCTTGAGCATCTCGGCCGTCAGCGGCACGATCTCCTGCCGAGGCTGGTCAAAGACCCATTCCCCGACGCGCAGGGTGACGATATCGGCCAGTGGGATGGTGCCGTCCTGGACGAGCGGCAGGTCCTGCGCGTGGAGGGCGGGGCCGCCCTCGCGGCAGCACTTCCCGCAACACCGGCAATGCGGCCCATTAGTGTTTGGAATTTGCAAGTTTGTGTTGCTCCTCATACCCTTTTGCGGTAACGCTTATGGCGGTCCATATCCTGTGCCAAGGGTCCGATACTCCGGCTCGGCCGTGAAGGCAAGGCCGGGGGTGGCAAACGATCCCAAAATCGGGTTTTCCGTTGAGTCCGCAAACCGTGGGTTGACAATGGTTTCTTGGATATTTCGGTTGACAAAAAACCAAATGGACCAGTACATTATCAGCCCTGCATACCTTGTGAATATTGGCGCAATTGCCGTTATTCCAGGTGGTTGCGTTAAGTAGGTAAGGCGTTCCGGCTCCGGGTGATTTTTTTTCACCATTTGCCGGGCCGGGCGCAAAAATGGTTGATGGCAACATCTTAATCAAACAATGGAGGTTAAGGGAATGGCGAAACACAAAACTCCTCTGTTGGATCAGCTGGAAAGCGGCCCGTGGCCCAGCTTCGTATCCGACATTAAACAGGAGGCTGACGCTCGAGCCAAGAACGAGCAGGGCCTGGATTACCAGATCCCCGTCGATTGTCCCGATGATTTGCTGGGTGTTCTCGAAATGTCGTACACCGACGGTGAAACCCACTGGAAACACGGCGGCATCGTCGGCGTTTTCGGTTACGGCGGCGGCGTCATCGGCCGTTACTGTGACCAGCCCCAGATGTTCCCCGGCGTCGCTCACTTCCACACTGTCCGCGTGGCCCAGCCCAACGGCAAGTGGTACAACACCGAGCTGCTGCGCAACCTGGTCAAGATCTGGGACCTTCGCGGTTCCGGCCTGACCAACATGCACGGCGCCACCGGCGACATCGTGTTCCTGGGCACCACCACCCCGCAGCTCGAGGAAATCTTCTGGGAACTGACCCACGACCTCGAGATCGACCTCGGCGGCTCCGGCTCCAACCTGCGCACCCCGGCCACCTGCCTCGGCATGTCCCGCTGTGAGTACGCCTGTTACGACTCTCAGGAGCTGTGCTACAACCTGACCCAGGAATACCAGGACGAGCTCCACCGCCCGGCGTTCCCCTACAAGTTCAAGTTCAAGTTCGACGGTTGCCCCAACGGTTGCGTTGCCGCCATCGCTCGTTCCGACCTCTCCTTCATCGGCACCTGGAAAGATGAGATCAAGATCAACCAGGAAGTCGTCGCCGCCTACGTCGGCGGTGAGATCGCTCCCAACGCCGGCGCCCACGCGGGCCGCGACTGGGGCGCGTTCGACATCCAGAAGGAAGTCGTTGACCTGTGCCCGTCCAAGTGCATCTCCTACGATGGCAAGCTGACCATCGACAACAAGGAATGCGTCCGCTGCATGCACTGCATCAACACCATGCCCCGCGCCCTGAAGATCGGCGACGAACGCGGCTGTTCGATCCTGTGCGGCGCCAAGGCCCCGATCCTCGACGGCCCGCAGATGGGCTCCCTGCTCGTGCCTTTCATCGAAGTCAACAAGGACGACGATTACCAGGCCATCAAGGACATCGTCGAAAACATCTGGGATTGGTGGATGGAAGAAGGCAAGAACCGCGAGCGCATCGGTGAGACCATGAAGCGTCTGGGCATGGCCGCCCTGATCGACGCCGCCGGTGTCCCGGTCGATGCCCGCCAGGTCCAGGAGCCTCGCCACAACCCCTACATCTTCTGGAAAGCCGAAGATGTCGAAGGTGGTTGGGAACGCGATATCAACGATTTCCGCAAGCGCCACCAGCGCTAAAAAGAGGAGTGTATCAATATGGCTTTTATTTCTTCTGGGTACAATCCCGACAAACCGATGGAAGGTCGGGTTTCCGACATCGGACCCCGTCACTTCGGCGAGTATCTGCCCCCGGTTATCAAAGAAAACTTTGGTAAGTGGGACTACCACGAGATCATCGAGCCCGGCATCCTGCTGCACGTGGCCCTGTCCGGCGACAAGACCTACACCGTCCGCGCCGGTACCGCCCGTCTGATGTCCGTCACTCATATTCGTGAAATCTGCGACATCGCCGACAAGTTCTCCGGCGGCTACGTCCGTTTCACCACCCGCAACAACCTCGAGTTCCAGGTCGAGACCGAAGAGGCCGCCAAGGAACTGAAGGCCTTCCTGAACGACCAGAAGTTCCCCGGCGGAGCCTACAAGTTCCCGGTCGGCGGCACCGGCGCCGGTGTGACGAACATCGTCCACACCCAGGGCTGGGTCCACTGCCACACCCCGGCCACCGACGCTTCCGGTACCGTCAAGGCCAC
Source organism: Pseudodesulfovibrio hydrargyri (assembly GCF_001874525.1). NCBI lineage: Bacteria > Pseudomonadati > Thermodesulfobacteriota > Desulfovibrionia > Desulfovibrionales > Desulfovibrionaceae > Pseudodesulfovibrio > Pseudodesulfovibrio hydrargyri. Next base: position 1,625,503 of record NZ_LKAQ01000004.1, read on the forward strand.
CATGGACGTCGTCTTCGACGACTTCACCGACATGAAGCTGCCCGCTCCGGTGCGCATCTCCATGGCCTGCTGCCTGAACATGTGCGGCGCGGTGCACTGCTCCGATATCGCCATTCTCGGCATTCACCGCAAACCGCCCCTCATCGACCACAAGTTCCTCGACAACCTGTGCGAGATTCCCCTGGCCGTGGCCGCCTGCCCCACCGGCGCAGTCCGTCCGTCCAAGGTCGAGCTCGACGGCGAGACCTACAAGACCGTCGCCATTAAGGAAGAGCGCTGCATGTTCTGCGGCAACTGCTACACCATGTGCCCGTCCCTGCCCCTGTCCGACGGCGAGGGCGACGGTATCGCCATCATGGTCGGCGGCAAGATCTCCAACCGCATCACCAAGCCCGCCTTCTCCAAGGTCGTGGTTCCCTTCGTGCCCAACGAGCCGCCTCGCTGGCCCACGCTGACCAAGACCATCAAGAAGATCCTCGACACCTACGCCAAGGACGCCAACAAGTACGAGCGTCTGGGCGACTGGGCGAACCGCATCGGTTGGGAGCGTTTCTTCGAGAAATGCGACCTGCCCTTCAGCGAGCACCTGATCGATGACTTCCGTGATCCGGCGTACTACACCTGGCGCCAGACCACGCAGTTCAAGTGGTAAGATAACGAAGACCCGGGGTACGGCGACTCCGCCGTACCCCGTCTTTATGCAACAATAAGGAGTCCGTCATGGCACTCGATCCCGAAGCCGGAAAGGCTGAAATCCTTAAGTTCTGCGAAGAGAAGTCCGCGTCGAAGACCAAGTTCTACTTCAACGACTTCACCAAACTCTTCCCGGATGAGAAGAGCCGCGCTGTCAAAAAACTCCTGACCGAACTGGTTCAGGAAGAAAAAATGGTGTTCTGGTCCTCCGGGTCCACCACCATGTACGGCCTGGCCGGTGTCGGCAAGCAGGCCCACTCCGAGGGCGAAGATTAATCTTCGTTTCTGATCGGTTTACAAGCCTTGCCCTCGTCCCCAGGATGACGGGCAAGGCTTTCTTGGTTCGTTAAGCCCGGTTTTCATCGTGTCCGATTCCATCCCGCGCATACTTCTGGCCGGACTGTCCGGCGGCACCGGCAAGACCATCGTCTCCCTGGCCTGCGCCCGCGCGTTCACGCGCCGGGGGCGGGTGGTGGCCCCGTTCAAGAAGGGCCCTGACTACATCGACGCCCAGTGGCTCGCCCTGGCCGCGGGCCGGACATGCTCCAACCTGGACCCCTTTTTCCATTCCCGCGAGATCATCCGCTCCTTGTTCTTCCACCGCTCCCTGGGTGCGGACGTGAGCCTCATCGAGGGCAACCGGGGGCTGTTCGACGGCATGGACGAGCGGGGCAGCTGCTCCAGCGCCGAGCTGGCCCGCATGCTCGACTGCCCGGTCGTCCTGGCCATCGACTGCACCAAGATGACCCGCACCGTGGCCGCCATCGTCCAGGGATGCGCCGGATTCGAGCCGGGGCTGAATCTGGCCGGGGTCATCCTCAATCGCACCGCGGGCGAGCGGCACCGCGACGTGCTGCGCCGGTCCATGGAGACCTATTGCGACGTGCCTGTGCTGGGCATGCTCCCCAAGATGAAGAACCCCATCCCCGAGCGGCACATGGGGCTCATGTCCGACCAGGAATACGACGGCTCGGCCCACCTGGACCGACTGGCCGACGCGGCCGCCGAGTGGCTGGACCTGGACGCCATCCTCAAGGCCGCGCACGCGGCTCCGGACTTCGGGCCCAGGCCCGGTCCCGTATTTCCCGGCCCCCCGGCTGAAAAGTCGGCGCGCATCGGCTATGTGCACGACGCGGCCCTGTGGTTCTACTACCCCGAGAACCTGGAGGCCCTGGAGCACGCCGGGGCCGAACTGGTCCGCCTGAGCCTGCTCGACGGGGAGCCCTGGCCCGAGATAGACGGGTTGTACCTGGGCGGCGGGTTCCCCGAGGTTTTTGCCGAGAAGATCGCGGCCAACCGGCCCGCGCTGCGCTACCTCCGCTCCCTGGCCGAGTCCGGTATGCCCGTTTACGCCGAATGCGGCGGGTTCATGGTCCTGTGCGACCTGCTCGAGATCAACGGCGAGAGCCACCGCATGGCCGGTGTTTTCCCCCTGACCACGTCGTTCTGCCCCCGTCCGCAGGGGCTGGGCTACACCGAGGCCGAGGTGGTTGAGGACTCGGTCTTCTTCCCCCGGGGCGAGCGCGTCCTGGGCCACGAATTTCACTACTCCATGTGCGTGTCCGACGGCGCGGCCGATCTGCGCCACGGCCTACGCATGATCCGCGGCCAGGGCAGCGCGCTCGGCCGCGACGGCTTCCTGCACAAGAACACCTGGGCCGGATACAACCACATCCACGCCCTGGCCGTGCCCGGCTGGGCCGAGCGGTTCGTGGCCGCGGCCGCCGCCCGCCGGGGTGGGGAGCGGTAAACCCCTTGTCTCGGCACGGTCTTTCGTGAGACACTGCCGCCACACAAACACCCACTCCTACAAGCGAGTATTTAGAATGAGTATACCCTTTATCGACCTCAAAACGCAGTACAGGCTGATCGAAAACCAGATCAAGGCGAATATCGAAGGCGTCCTGGAACACGGCGCCTACGTCATGGGCCCGGAGATCCGCGAGCTCGAGGCCACGCTGGCCGACTACGCAGGCGTGTCCCATGCCGTGAGCTGCTCGTCGGGCACCGACGCCCTGCTCATGTCCCTCATGGCCCTGGGCGTGGGCCCGGGCGACGCCATCTTCACCACGCCGTTCACCTTCATCGCCACCGCCGAGGTGGTCGCCCTGCTCGGAGCGACCCCGGTCTTCGTGGACATCGACCCCGTGACCTTCAACCTCGACCCCGACGACCTGCGGCGCAAGATCCGTTACGTCCGGGAGAACCGCAAGGATCTGACCGCGCGCGGCGTCATCGCCGTGGATATCTTCGGCCAGCCCGCCGACTACGACGCCATCGAGCCCCTGGCCCACAACTCCGGCCTGTTTCTCGTGGTGGACGCGGCCCAGTCCTTCGGGGCCGTCTACAAGGGCAGGCAGGTGTGTTCCCTGGGCGATCTGGCCTGTACCTCGTTCTTCCCGGCCAAGCCGCTGGGCTGCTACGGCGACGGCGGCATGGTCTTCGTCAACAACGAGGAACTGCACCAGCTTCTGGTCTCCATCCGGGTGCACGGCATGAGCGTCACGGACAAGTACGACAACGACCGCCTGGGGTTGACCGCGCGCATGGACTCCATGCAGGCCGCCGTGCTCCTGGCCAAGTTCGGCCTCTTCCCCGGCGAGATCGAGAAGCGCCAGGAAGTGACCGCACGCTACGCCGAACTCCTGTCCGAGGTGGACGGGCTGACCCCGCCGTCCGTGCCCGAGGGCAATGTCTCGGTCTGGGCGCAGTACTGCGTGCTGGCCCGGGACACCGAGCAGCGCACCGAGGTCATGGGACGGCTGGCCGAGGCGTCCATTCCGTCGGGCATCTACTATCCCAAGCCGCTGCACCTGCAGAAGGCGTTCGCCGATCTGGGCTACGTCATGGGCGACTTCCCGGTGTCCGAAGACGCCGCCTCGCGCATCTTCGCCCTGCCCATGCATCCCTACCTGACCGCCGAGGATCAGGAAACGATCGTCAAGGTCATCAAGGGGTAGGGCGCATGTTCCGGTGGACCTGGGGGGGCATGATCCGGGTGCTCAAGCCGGTCATGGCCGGGATGGCCCTGGCCTATCTGGCCACGGGTTTCGTCGACGGGCCGCCGCCCGTCAACTTCAGCCCGGAGAACCCGCGCACCGCCAAGCAGACGGAGATCGTCGAGCCCCAGGCCGAACTGGTCATCGAGAGGAACATCCTCAAGCTCGGCTCTCTGCTGACCTTCCAGGCCGACAATCCGGCCCTGGTGCGGCAGCAGGCCGCGCCCAACGAGGGGCTGGGCATGTTCTACGATCCCGGCGTCCGGGGCCCTTCGGCCCGGGACGCGGGGACCGGCCAGGCCGGGACCGGGCAATAGGGCCCGCCCGGCGGCCTCATTTGCCAGGCGCACCGGGCTCTGGTAAGGGGATACCCCCCGAACGACATCACGCCGGGGGCGACCCGGCACAAAGGAGCGTATTCATGATCAAGATGGAAACCAGCATGGGCGACATCGTCATCGAACTCGATTTCGACAAGGCCCCCAAGAGCGCGGCCAACTTCCAGCAGTATGTGGAAGAGGGCTTCTATGACGGCCTGATCTTCCACCGTGTGATCTCCAACTTCATGATCCAGGGCGGCGGCATGGACCCGGACATGAAGGAAAAGGCGACCCGCGCGCCCATCGAGAACGAGGCCAACAACGGCCTGACCAACGACAAGTACACCCTGGCCATGGCCCGGACCATGGACCCGCATTCCGCCTCGTCCCAGTTCTTCATCAACGTCAAGGACAACGGCTTCCTGAACTTCTCCTCCGAGACCCCCCAGGGCTGGGGCTACGCCGTGTTCGGGAAGGTCGTGGAGGGCCAGGACACCGTGGACAAGATCAAGGACGTGGACACCGGCCGTCACGGCTATCACGACGACGTCCCGCTTGAGCCGGTGGTCATCAACAAGGCTACCGTGGTCGAATAGCGGCCGCCCGCGCTTCCCGGCCCACGGACGGGAGCGCTGACCGGAAATGAGAAAAGGCGCGCCCTGCCGCAGGACGCGCCTTTTTTGCCGTGTGGGGGGCCGGACCGGCTAGACCATCAGGTTCAGGCCGGTATAGGAGGCGCTGCTCCCGCCCATGGCCAGGAGGCCGCCGCCCTCAAACCAGCTGGTCGGATTGGTGTTGTCCGCGTACCACCAGGCCAGGGACTGCTGCTGCATGCTGGTCATCATCTGGCTCTGGGAGAGCTGGGTGGCGGCCGTGGAGGTCAGTTTGCCCAGCTGGATGATGTCGCGGAACTCCTTGACCTTGTCCGGGTTGTCCTCGAAATATTTGTTAATGATCTCGGCGTCTTTGGTGGAGGCCGGAACCGTGACCTTGCCCGTGTCCGGGTCGTAGGTCATGGCGAACTCCTTGGAAACGTCCACGCCGAGCTTCTCCAGGTCGGCCATGACCTCGATATCCCACTTGTCGCCGAGCTTCTCCCGGTAGTCCTGGACCTCCTGGAAGGAGATGCGGTTGTCGTCGCCCTTGGGAATCTGGTCCAGGATGGACGAAATTTCCGATGCCAGGCCCGTGGACCCGGCGCTATTGGCGCTCTCCTCGTCCAGTTTCTTGGCCTGCTCGCGAAGCTGTTTCTCCTCGACCGAGGCGCGAAGCAGCGTATAGGTGTTGGTGATCAGGTCGGTTCCGATGGATGTGGTCGACATGCTTACTCCCGCTGTTGCCGTTGTCCATGAGGAATGTTTTTCCCTTGTTCAGCGAACAGCACAAGCCGTGCCAATCGTGGGTGAATGTTGCCGGTTCACCGCCCGGAGAGCGGAATCCGGCGCGAAAAAAGGGCCACCCTCGCCGGGCGGCCCTTTTTTGTTGCGTGTTGCGCGGGGCTTAGCCGCCGAGGTACGCCTTCTTGACCTCCGGGTTTTCCATGAGCTCGGCGGACGAGCCCTGGGCCACGATCTCGCCGGTATCGATGACGTAGCCCCGGTGGGCGAATTTGAGCGCCAGGTTGGCGTTCTGCTCGATGAGCAGGATGGTCATGCCCTCCTCGTTCAGCTCCCTGAGGGTGCGGAACATGTCGTACATGAGCAGGGGGGCCAGCCCCATGGACGGCTCGTCGAGCATGATCACCCGGCAGCCGGACAGGATGGCGCGGCCCACGGCCAGCATCTGCTGCTCGCCGCCAGACAGGGACTCGGAGCGCTGCTTCTTGCGTTCGTCCAGGCGCGGGAACAGGGTGTAGACGCGCTTGTAGTCGCGGTCGATCTCCGCCTGTCCGTCCTTGCGGGAGTAGGTGGCGATCTTGAGGTTCTCCTCCACGGTCAGGTTGCCGAAGATGTGCCGTCCCTCCGGGACCAGGGCCATGTGCAGGTCAGAGACGACCTTGTCCGCGGACATGCCCAGGATGGACCGGCCCTTGAAGCGGATGTCGCCCTTGATGACCTTGGGGGCCTCGGGCGGCGGCAACTGGGCGATGGACATGAGCGTGGTCGACTTGCCCGCGCCGTTGGCGCCGATGAGGGTGACGATCTCGCCCTCGCCCACGGTGAAGGAGATGCCGTGCAGGGCTTCGATGTTGCCGTACTTGACGTACAGGTTTTCGACTTCGAGTAAGGGAGTAGTCATATGTTGTCGTCTCCAAGATAGGCCTTGATGACGGCCGGGTTGCTCTGGATGTCTTCGGGGGTGCCCTCGGCTATGGTGGAGCCGAAGTCGATGACCTTGATCCACTGGCACAGCGAGGTGACGACCTTCATCTGGTGCTCGATCATGAAGATGGTGATGTCGAAGCGCTCGTGGATGCCCTTGACCAGGGTGATCAGGTCCTCCACGTCCTTGGAGTTCAGGCCCGCGGCCGGTTCGTCGAGCAGCAGGAGCTTGGGCCGGATGGACATGGCCCGGGCGATCTCCACCCGGCGCTGCAGCCCATAGGGCAGGTTCTTGGGGTACTCCATGGCCACCTCGGTCAGGGACATGGCCTCGAGCAGTTCCTCGGCGATCTCCAGGATGCGCGCCTCGCGGGCGCGGTATTTCTTGCCGCGGATGACCGAATCCAGGACCGAGTAGCCCAGCCGGTAATGCTGGGCGATACGGATGTTGTCCAGCACGGTCATGTCGTGCCACAGGCGGATGTTCTGGAAGGTCCGGGCGATGCCCATGGAGGTGACCTGGTGGGGCTTGAGCCCGGCCGTGGGCTTGCCGTCGAAGGTGATGGTCCCCTCGGTGGGCTGGTAGAAGCCGGAGATGAGGTTGAAGATGGTGGTCTTGCCCGCGCCGTTGGGGCCGATCAGCCCCATCAGTTCGCCGCCCTGCATGTCCACCGAGAACTCGCTGACGGCTTGGAGGCCGCCGAAGCGTTGGGTGAGGCTGTCTATTTTGAGCAGTGACATGAACAGCCCCCTATTTGAACGTGTAGTATTTTTTGAGCTTCGGGAACACGTCCGACAGCTCCTTGTTGCCCATGATGCCCTCGGGCCTGAACTGCATGATCAGGACCAGGAGCAGAGGGATCATGACCCACTTGATGACGCCCGCCGACGGCTCCCAATCCGGGAACACGAAGGTGGCCGGGGCCAGCAGGAAGTCGATGAGCGCCTGGGAGCGCAGGATCTCGAGCAGGAAGGTGAAGACCACCGCCGAGATGACCGCGCCCGAGAGCGAGCCCATGCCGCCCAGGTAGACCATGACCATGGCCTCGGTGGACTTGAGGATGTTGAACGACTGCGGGTTGACGTAGCCGACCACGTGGGCGAACAGGCCGCCCGCGCAACCGGCCAGCCCGGCCGAGATCATGAAGTTCACGGTTTTGATCTTGTTGGTGTTGACCGACATGATCTCGGCCGCGGTCTCGTCCTGGCACACGGCGTCCACGCCCTTGCCGTAGGTCGAGGTGATGAACCGGCGAATGACCCAGATGTCGAAGATGGTGAACAGGATGACGTAGAGCAGGACCCAGGGGAAGTCGTTGTCGCCGGCCAGCCACGACGGGGTGGCGTCGACCATGGCCCAGACCGTGTCCTTCATGCCCTGGAAGCCGCGCGATCCGCCGATCCAGTCCATGTTCTCGATGCCCGAGATGACCATGTAGTTGACCGCGATGGTGATGATCGCCAGGTAGTCGTCGCGGGTCTTGAACGAGGGCAGGGCCACCAGGATGGAGGACAGGGCCGCCATGACGCCGCCGATCAGGATGATGACCGGGAAGACGAAGTAGGACGCCCCGGCCGGGAACAGCGGGTCGCCGAACTTGGAGCCGAAGCAGACCACGGACAGGATGGAGGCGACATACGCGCCCACGCACATGAAGGCCGCGTGGCCGCAGGTGAATTCGCCCATGTTGCCGTTCACCAGGTTCAGCGAGGTGGACATCATGATGTTGATGCCGCCGAACATGATGACCGCCTGGATGTAGTTGTCGAGGATGCGGTACTGGGCCAGGACCAGGAGGACCACGGCCGCGAACGCGATCAGGATGTTGAATGAGTATTTCTGCATGCGCTTGGCTCCCCGACTAGATCTTGGTGGACTGCGGCATGCCGAACAGTCCGGTCGGTTTCATCCAGAGAATGATCAGCAGGATGGTGAAGGCGAACAGGTCCCGGTAGGTGGACGGGAACACGGTGACCACTCCGACCTCGATGAAGCCGAGCAGAAAGCCGCCGTAGAACGCGCCCCGGATGTCGCCGATGCCGCCGACGACCGCGGCGATGAACGCCTTCCAGCCGATGAGCATGCCCATGAACGGCTCGAGCACCGGATAGGACATGGCGAACAGCAGCCCGGCCAGGCCCGCGAAGCCGGAACCCAGGATGAAGGTGAAGACGATGACCTGGTCGATGGGGATGCCCATGAGCGGGATGGCGAACTTGTCGTACGAGATGCCGCGCATGGCCATGCCGATCTTGGTCTTGGTGACGATGAAATTGAGGATGATGAAGACCGCGATGGCCGCGAAGATGACGATGACCTTGAGGTTCGTCACGGTCACGCCGCCGATGTCCCAGATGCTCTTCTGGACCAGCTCCGGAAACTTCAACCGGCTGGCGCCGAGCACGGCCAGGTTGGAGTATTCGAGGATCAACCCGCACATGAGCGCGGTGATGACCACGTAGAGCCGGTGCGCGCCCTTGCGGCGCAGCGGCCGGTAGGCCACGCGCTCGAGGGTGACGCCCACGCAGGCGGTCAGGAACATGGTCAGCGGCACGGCGAGCAGGAAGGTCGCCATGGGCGACAGTCCGAGCGCCGGGCCGAGCAGGAACCCGGCCACGAAAAACGCGATGTAGGCGCCGACCATGAATATATCGCCGTGGGCGAAGTTGATCAGGCGCAGCACGCCGTACACCAGGGTGTAGCCCAGCGCGATGAGCGCGTAGAAGCTTCCCCACTGCAGGGCGTTGATGATGTTTTGAATGATGAAGTCCACGATAGCCTTCCCTGGGAAATTTCTGAGGATTTCGGGCCGCTGGGCGCCCCCGGCACCAGAAGGTGTATACAAGAGCGGGGGCCGATGGCCCCCGCTCACCTAAGCCGGTGTATGCAATAGGTCTACGGGCAGACGGACTGCTCGAAGACGAATTCGCCCTGGTCGGAGATCTTGACCACCACGGCGCACTTGATCGGGTCGCCCTGTTCGTCGAACTTGGACTTGCCGGTGATGCCGTCGAAGGACTTGATGGCGGCCAGGCCGTCGCGGATGAGCTGGCGCTCCTTGCGCGGGTTGGAATCAACCTTGCCGGCGTTCTGGATGCCCTGAACGAGCAGGCCGATGGAGTCCCAGGTCAGGGCCGCGTAGTCGGCCGGGGTGGAACCGTAGGCCTTCTCGTAGCGGTCGATGAAGACCTTGGTGGCGCCGGTGGCACCGGCGGCCGCGTAGTGGGTGGAGAAGAAGTTGCCGTAGCACTGCTCGCCGCAGAGCTTGATCAGGTCGGGGGTGCCCCAGGCGTCGGAGCCCATGAACGGCCCCTGGTAGCCGAGGTCACGAGCCTGCTGAACGATCAGGGCGACCTGGTTGTAGTTGTCGGGAACGAAGATGAAGTCCGGGTTGGCCTTGATGATGGTGGTCAACTGCGCGGAGAAGTCCTGGTCCTTGGTGCCGTGGGATTCGAAGGCCACGACCGGGCCCAACCCCTTCTTCTCCCAGGCGGCCTTGAAGATTTCGGCCAGACCCTTGGAGTAGTCGTTGGACACGTCGAACAGAACGGCGGAAGTCTTGGCGCCGAACTTTTCGGAGGCGAAGTCGGCCGCGACCGGGCCCTGGAACGGATCCAGGAAGGCGGCGCGGAAGACCCAAGGACGGTCCTTGGTGGTGTCCGGGTTGGTGGACCACGGGGTGATCATCGGGGTGCGGTTGTCGTTGCAGGTACCGCCGGCGGGCACGGCCTGCTTGGAGGAGTTGGGGCCGATGATGGCGACAACATTCTCCTGCTCGATCAGCTTGAGGGCCGCGTTGACCGCGGATTCGGCCTTGGACTCGTTGTCCATGTAGACGAACTCGAGCATGTACTTCTTGCCGCCGACCTCGAGGCCGCCAGCGTCGTTGATATCCTTGAGGTACATCTCGGCGGCCTTCTTGGAACCGTCGCCGACCTCGGGGATGTCGCCCGTCAGGGGCAGGTTGAAGCCGATCTTGATGGTGTCGGCGGCAAAGGCCGGAACGATCATCAGGAAGCTCAGGACGAACGCGAGAGCCAGCAGGCCCATCTTGTGCAAACTCAGTTTCATTACTCCTCCTCTCATAGGAATTATGGTTGCTGATTCAAACAGTGTTGATTCATACACCAAAAGGGGGGTGAGAGGAAGCGGTTTTCGTTAATACATTTTTGCAAATCCGGCGGTATGGTTGAATAAATTGCGCAGTTCTTGATAAAAACAGCGCGAAATTTCTCAAAAAGAAATTTTTAGGGGAATAAAATTTTTCATTAATGTGAGAAAACGCTTGGAGTCTCGCCGGACCGCAAATCGCGCCGAATAAAGGCGTCGGGGACAGGCGTCCGCGGGGCGCAAAAAAGGCCGGTTCCCGACGGGAACCGGCCCTTTGTTCCGGGCTGTGCGCGGGGCCGCGTCCTGCGGTTATTCGCAGGTGTCCTCGGCTTCGGCCGCCTTCTTCCCGGCCCGGCGGTTCCGCTTGGCCTCGGCCTTGGCTTCCTCCTCCTCGCGCAGGGCGCGGCGCAGGACCTTGCCGACCATGGTCTTGGGCAGTTCGGTGCGGAATTCCACCTGGCGCGGAACCTTGTAGTTGGCCAGCTTCTCGCGGCAGAACGAAATGACGTCGCAGCGCTCCAGCGTCTCGCCGTCCTGGACCACCACGTACGCCTTGACGATCTCGCCGCGCGCCTCGTGGGGGATGCCCACGGACACGGCCTCCTTGATCTTGGGGTGGCTGTGCAGGACCTCGTCGATCTCGCGGGGGTAGATGTTGTACCCGCCGGAGATGATCAGGTCCTTCTTGCGGTCCACGATGTAGAAATAGCCTTCCTCGTCCATGGTGGCGATGTCGCCGGTGTACAGCCAGCCGTTGCGCAGCACGTCGGCCGTGGCGTCGGGCCGGTTGTAGTACCCCTTCATGACCTGCGGGCCCCGGATGACCAACTCGCCGCGCTTGCCCGGGGGCAGGGGCTCGCCGCCCACCTCCATGTCCACGATCTTGGCGTCCGTGTCCGGGAAGGGCAGGCCGATGGAGCCGTTCTTGCTCTTGCCCTCCAGGGGGTTGAAGTGGGTCACGGGCGAGGCCTCGGTCAATCCGTACCCCTCGGTGATGGACGTGCCCGAACGCTCCAGGAATTGCTCCATGTACTCCACGGGCATGGGCGCGGACCCGGACACGCAGACCTCGATGGACTTGAGGTCGTACTTGTCGATGTCTTTTTGCTGGAGCAGCGAAATGTACAGGGCGGGCGCTCCGGGAAAGACCGTGGGCCTGAGCTTGTGGATGCCCTTGAGCACGTCCAGGGGCACGTAGCGCGGGAACGGGGCCAGTGTCGCGCCCAGGCTGGTCGGCCAGGCCAGGCAGGTGGTCAGCCCATATATATGGAAATAGGGCAGGATGCCGAGGAAGGTCTCCTGCTTCTTGCCCAGGGTGTGCATCATGGACTGGCATTGCTGCATGTTCGCGCCGATGTTGAAATGGGTCAGGATACACCCCTTGGCCACGCCGGTGGTCCCGCCGGTGTATTGCAGCAGGGCCGTGTCGTCGGCCACCACCCGCTCGTTGGTGAACCGCTCGCGTCCCTTGGTCAGGGCCTTGAACGGGAACACGGTCCGGCCGTCGTAAGGCACCTTGGGCGTGGAGCCGTTCTTTCTGGCCTGCAGCCCGTAGAGCACGTTCAGGGGAAATTTCAGCCCCTCGCCGATGGTGGTCACGAAGTACCTTTCCACCGGCAGGGAGTCGCGGAGCTTCTCGAGCTTGGGCCAGAGCAGGTCCAGGGTGATGCAGCAGCGCACCCCGGCGTCGTTGAACTGGTGGATGATCTCGGTCTCCATGTACAGGGGGTTGGTCATGACCCCCACGGCCCCGGCCCGGAGCACGCCCCAGAAGGCGATGATGGTCTGGGGCAGGTTGGGCAGCATCAGCGCCACCCGGTCCCCCTTGCGAATGCCCGCCGCGCGCAGATTGGCCGCGACCACCTCGGTCCGGGCCTTGAGCTTGGCGTAGGTGATCGACCAGTTGCGGAAAACGATGGCCTTGCGCTGGGGCCACTTGCGCGCGGCCCTGTCCAGGAACTTGAACAGCGGAATTTTGTCGTAATCCAGGGTCGGCGGCACATCCGGATCATAGGATTTGAGCCAGGGACGGTCGAGTTGCTCCATCTCAGGGGTCCTTCAAGGGGTTCGGTGGTGAAAATGTGCGGCGAAGGTATAATAGGCCGGTCACGGGGTCAATATGGCGAGTTTCCCCGGCGCAGTCGAAGTTTTGACGATTTTCGCTTGCCCGCGCGTGACGCGCGCCGTCTCGGCTTGGAGAGCCGATAGCCGGGAAAATAAACAGTAGTATTGCCGGTCTGTTGTATGCCACTTCAGCGCGGCCGGAAGGGCGCTCGGACACCTTGGCAAACTCCTTGCAGTTACTCCCGCACATCCCTTTCAGGGGGAAATCGTTGCCCGTTGGCTAAAGTTGGGGCCGGAAAGCGCCGATTATTCAATACGTCAACGATTGATCAAGGCGGGCGGACCTTGACGGAAACGGTGCCTTGAGGCCGGAGTGCCCGGCCGGGGCCGAGTTGACAGGGGTGGTGCCTGTGCCTAGAGTGAAACACTCGGCAGAGCCGGACGCCATCTCGAACGGATGAATCATTGACCGAACGAATGACCGAGAAGTTGCATGGCAGAACACGCTGAAAATGTGGTGACCGGAATGCTGATAACCGAGGGGTGCTACCTCAGGCCGAGCAAGAGCACCCGTGTCCTGGCCATCCTGGACGCCCTGTCCAGGGATTCCAGTCTGTCCCAGTACGAACTGGGAAGGCGGCTGCATCTGTCGGGTGCCATGGTCAACCAGTACCTCAAACAGTTGCAGGCCGAAGGGCTGGTCGAGTTCCTCCCGGTCAACGGCAAGAGCTACAACTATACCCTGACGGAACAGGGCCGCCGCTCGCGGCAACGGATGTTCTCGGACTATTCCTCGGAGACCGTCCGGCTCTATTCCACCATCAAGGAGTTCGTGCTCGACAAGCTCAAGGACCTGGAGGAGGAGGGCAAGCGGGACCTGGCGCTGTTCGGCGCGTCCGAGACCTGCGAGGTGGTCCTGTCCGCCCTGCGCGGCACCCGCTTCAGGGTCAAGGCCCTGCTCGACAACGACTCCGAGAAACAGGGGCAGATTTTCAACGGACACGTGGTTTCCGCACCGCATGTCCTGGATCAGGTGGACTGCGACGCCGTGGTCATCACCTCCTTTGGCAAGCAGAGCGAGATCTATGAACAGGTCAAGCCCTATTCCGAAAAGCGCGGATTTCAAATTGTGAGATTCTGATTATGAAACAGATTCAATCCGTCACATTGCGTTCGGGCGTCACCATCGGCAAGGGCCATCCCTGCTTCGTGGTCGCGGAAATCGGCAACAACCACCAGGGCGAATTCGACATCGCCAGGAAGATGATCGACGAGGCCGCCGCCGCCGGGGTCCAGGGGGTCAAGTTCCAGAAACGGGACAGCGAGGCGCTGCTCACCCGCCAGGGGCGGGCCGCCCCCTACACCGGCCCCAACAGCTTCGGCCCGACCTACGGCGAACACCGTGCCGCGCTCGAGCTGTCCATCGACCAGATGGCCCGGCTCAAGGCGTACTCCGAGTCCCTGGGCCTGGTCTTCTTCGCCTCGGCCTGGGACGACCCGAGCCTGGCCCAGATTCTGGACCTGGACGTGGAACTGCTCAAGATCAGCTCCGCCGAACTGGTCAACGTGCCCCTGGTGCGCAAGTACGCCAAGGCCGAGATTCCGGTCATCCTGTCCACCGGCATGAGCGGCCTGGACGACATCGACGTGGCCATGTCCGAAATCCGCACCGTCCATGACGACGTCATTCTCCTGCATTGCAACTCCACCTATCCGTGCCCCGAGGAACACATCGGCCTGCCCGTCATGGACGCCCTGCGCGAACGCTACGGCGTGCCGGTCGGTTATTCCGGGCACGAAAAGGGCATCGGCCCCAGCGTGGCCGCCGCCGCCCTGGGCGCATGCGTGGTCGAACGCCATTTCACCCTGGACAAGACCCTCAAGGGAACCGACCACCAGGCCTCCCTCGAACCCGCGCAGCTGGCCGCCATGGTGACCATGATCCGCGAAGTCGAAAAGGCCGTCCAGGTCAAGGGCAAGGTCGTTTTCCCCGACGAACAGGCTGCGGCCAAGAAGCTGCGCAAATGCATCGTCTTCTCCCGCGACCTGCCCGCCGGGCACATCCTCACCGAGGCCGACCTGACCACCCGCTGCCCGCGCGTGGGCGTCTCCCCGGTCCACTGGGACGAGGTCCTCGGCGCCGCGCTCAACCGCTCGGTCAAACACGAGGAACCCGTCCAATGGGATACCCTCAGCCTGACCCAACCCGCCTGCGCCGACGCCGCCTCGTCCTAGACGCTGCGCATGCGGAAAAAAGGTGCGGACGCGCAACGCGCGCCCGCACCTTTTTTTGCCTCCGGGCCCCATTCCCTCCTTTTCCCAAACTTTTGGCGCCGCCTCGCGGATGGCGGCAACACCAGGAAAAGCGCCTTTCCATGTTTCAGTCCAAAGCGCCTCTCCTGCCGCGCCCGCAGGTCTCTGCCGAAAACACCCCAAAAGTTTGGGAGGGGGCCAGGGGCAGCGCCCCAGCGGGGGGCGGGACCAGGCCCCGGCCGTCGGAAGCGCCGCGTCGGTCGAAATACAAATTATCATTCATATCGGGCCGGGTGCGTGCTAGGTGAGGGTATGGCCGCAACCGTGCCGGAGGAGGACGAATGAGTCAGACGGACATTCTGTTGGAAACAGGGACCAATGAGCTTGAGATCATTGAGTTCTTTATTGACGAGGTCACCCCGGACGGGGTGGTGCGGCAGTATTTCGGCGTGAACGTGGCCAAGGTGTTGGAGGTCGTCGAGGCCCCGGAAGGGCTGGAGGGATCCGAGGCCGCGGTGCACCCGAGTTTTCTGGGCACGATCCCGTTGCGCGACCTGATCCTGCCGGTGGTGGACCTGAGCGTATGGCTGGACATTGATCGTTCGCCCGCCGAGAACGAGCCGATCATCGTCACCGAGTTCAACGCCATGATCACGGGCTTTCTCGTTTCCGGGGTGACGCAGATCCACCGGGTCTTCTGGGCCGACGTGGAGCCGCCGAGCAAGTACGTGTCGTCCATGGAGACCAACTGCATCACCGGCACGGTCAAGATCAAGGACCGGTTCGTGCTCATGCTCGACCTGGAGCAGGTCCTGGCCGACCTGGACGAGTCGGGCCAGACCCAGGCGAACCTGAGCAGCGTGGTTTCGGACGAACGCTACCGGGCGCTGGTGGCGGACGACTCCACCTCGGTCCGTCAGCTGCTCGAAAGCAATTTCACCCAGGCCAATTTCGAGGTGACCATGGCCCGGGACGGGGCCGAGGCGTGGGCCGTCCTGGAGGGGATCAAGGCCAAATGCGCGTCAGAGGGCAAAAGCCCGCTGGACTACCTGGACGCCGTGGTCTCGGACGTGGAGATGCCGCAGATGGACGGCTACACCCTGACCCGCAAGGTCAAGGAGGACCCGGTCCTCAAGGTCCTGCCCGTGGTTCTGTTCTCGTCGCTCATCTCCAAATCCGTGCTGCACAAGGGCAAGGCGGTCATGGCGGACGAGCAGGTCACCAAGCCGGAATTCCACGGCCTGACCGAGAAGGTCATCAACCTGATCCGGGGCTGGGAACGGCCCGGAGCGACAGCCTAGCCGACCACCTCGTCCAGCTGCTTGCGCAGGGTGGACACGCCGCAGGAGTGGTGCATGTAGACCGGCACGTCCTTGCCGCGCACGGCGTCGAGCACGTCCTTGCGCGCCTTGTGGGACACCTTGTTGGTGAACATGACCACGAAATCCACCTGGCCCAGGGCCTTGGATATCTTCCGTTCCTTGCCGGTGAAGTGTTTCAGCTTGATCCCGCTGCGTTTGGCTTCCGTCACGTATTCCTGCTTCAACCGATCCATTCCGCCTATCAATGCCGCGCACATAATTGCACTCCCTTTGTTTGAAATTGAAAATCGTTTTCAATTAATACAAAGGGAGTGCGGCCCTGTCAACATGGGATTTCGTTTTTTTCGTGATGGGGCTTAACCCGTTCAGTCCTTGGAGGACTCGCGCAGCGCCTTGCCGTCGTGCCAGGCCCTGCCGACCTGTTCGCCCACGGCCCAGTATCGGTTGTCGGGCATGGTCAGGGTGAAGGGCCGGACCTTTTCCACGTCCACGTGCCCGTCGGTCAGAAAGCGCTCCTCGGTCCAGGCCGCGGCCAGCTCGCCGATGAACAGGGTGTCGTTGGACATGGAAAACCGTTCGACGAGCCGGAACTCCATGGCCAGGGGGCAGGCGCGGATGAGCGGCGCGTTCTCCAGTTCGCCGAAGTGGACCTCGAACAGGCCGGACTTGTCGGTCCGGTTGCCCGAGGCCAGCCCCGCGTAGTCGGTCACGGCGACCATGTCCACGGACGGGATGTTGATGGAGTACTGGCCGGTTTCGAGAATGGCCCGGTGGCTGGCGTGCTTCTTGTTGACCGCCATGGCCATGGTGCACGGGTCGTAGTTGACCCGGGTGACCCAGGCCATGGCCATGAAGTTGGGTTTGCCGTCGAGCATGGTCCCGAGGATGGTCTGCGGCTCGGGCAGGATGAAGGCGTTGTTGCCGATGTTGATCCGTTCAGACATGGTGCGCTCCTTCTTGGATTGTATGTACATACAAGTGTTTTCGTCGAAAAAAGCCGGACGCTGGGTGTCCGGCCTCAGGGTCAGCTCAGGTCTTCGAGGCGCTGGTGCGCGGCAAAGGTCTCGCGGGCCAGGGCGTCTCCCGCCTCGCGGCCGAGTACGGCGGAGTAGTCCTCGTGCAGCCGGGTCCAGGCCTTTTCGATCGCCGCCTGGGCCTCCCGCGCCCGGTCCGTGGGGTAGACGCGGGTCAGCTTGCCTTCCTGTTTGCGCTCCACCAGGTCCTGATAGACCAGCTTGTCCGTGAACCGGGTCAGGGTGGACGGGGCCAGGTGCAGGTGTTCGGCCAGCTCCTTGACCGTGATGCCCGGCTGGTCGTTGACCAGCATGACGGCAAAGGCCAGGGACGGAGACAGTCCCGTGTCGCGGAAAGCCTTCTCGGCCAGGCGCGTGACCGACCGGGCCAGGGCGTTGGCCGTGAAGAACAGGCAGTTTTGCAGATAGAGTGAGGGTGTTTTCATGGGTTTCTCTATTGTGTGTACATACAACTATATGAAGAAGGCGCTCGGGTCAAGAAGGGAGTGCGGGGCGGGCGGGGCAACGGCAAGGGGCGTCCGTCCGGAAGCCGCCGGGACGGGGCGGGCTGTAAGCGGGCGGGGCGCGGGCCGGGATCAGTTTTCGGGGTCCGCCTCGGGCAGGGTGCAGGGAGGGCTATCCACTACGATATTGCCCTGGCCGTGGTCGATGAGGGACGGGACCGTACCGACCACCATGTTGACCCGGCCGCCGAGCAGGATCTGGCCCTTGAGCCCGGTGAACAGGCCGAGCTCGGTCCAGGCAAATGTGTTGGCCGTGGCGGTCAGGGCCTCGAAGGGGTAGCAGAACAGGGCGTAGTTGGCCCGGCCGCGCACCCTGTTGTTGGCAAAGAATCCGCGCGAGCCGGTCTGGACCACGCCGCGCGCGCCCCGGCCTCCGGCCAGGACGATGTCGTTGCAGGTGGCCGCCAGGTCGTTGGCGTAGAGCATCAGGCCGATGGACTCCTCGCCGCGCGCCTCGATGCGGTTGCCGGTGATGACGGCTCGGCTGTTCCGCGAAAAATCGACACCCCCACTGGTGTCGAAATACCAGCCCGCGACGATGCCATTTGGGCCGAATTTGTTGGGATAGGCGATCCCTTCGTCGTCCGTGACGATGCGGTTGGACTCGATGCGGATGAATCCCTTGCCCTTGCCGTCCAGTTCGTTGTCCAGAACCTCGATGCCGTTGCGCGAGGTGCGCTCGATCTCGTTGTCGCGGATGGTCAGTTCCGCGCCTGTGGTCCAGTCCGCGAGCACGCCGTATCCGGCGGTCTCCTCCGGGTGGTCGTTGATCATCTCCAGCCGGTTGCCCTCGATGAGCACCGTGCCCGTGACCGCGCCCTTGAGCCCGCCCTTGGGGTGGACCAGCCGGTTGCCGACCACGATCCCGGCCTGGAACGGCAGGGAGTCGCCCTGGCTCCAGGAAATGGCCGCGTCCTTCGGGGCCACGTCGGTGACCACGCAGCCGCCGACTTCCAGCCCGCCCGCATAGGCGAAGTGCAGGGGCGTGCCGGTGGCCCCGTCGAAGCGCAGGTCGCGGACCACGATGAGCGGCCCGTCCTTGCCCGGCGGCGCGGTGTCCACGGGCAGGGGGGAGTAGAAGGTCCAGTCACCGCCCGTGATGGTCGTCACCGGTTCGCCCGATCCGTCCAATCCGCCCAGGATGCGTACGTTCCTCGTGATCTTGACCCGTCCGTCCGCGCCGAAGTCAAAATGGCCGCGCAGCCGGACCGTGCCGCCCTTGTCCAGCGCGGCCTGCACGTTGGCCACGTCCCTGGCCGGGTCGCCCGTGCCCGTGACCACGGCGTCGTCCGCCAGGGCGGGGACGGTCAGGAGCAGGGCGAGAAGCAGGGCGGTGAAAATACGGTGCATGGAATCTCCGTACGGCTGGCGTTGGTGGTCATGCGGGTGGTTTTATCCTCTTTGGCGACGATGTTCAATGCGTTGCCCGGCGCGGTCGGCCGGTGTAAGGCCTGCCATCGACATTTATAATAGTAATTATCAAGTTGTTCACGAAACATGAGGCATTCGATACTTACAGGATGGCCGATAGGCCTAACGTCAGGGTCCGCTAGGGGGATAGCAATGCGCTTGAGAACGAGAATGACGTTGATGCAGGTGGCCACCGTGGTGGTGGTCATAGTGGCGCTGAGTCTACTGTCCATACAGGGATTGAGGGGGTATGCCGATGACCAGATGCGGGATTTCCGCAAAGAACGGATGGCGGACGCCCGCCTGAACCTCGAGGACGCGGTCCAGATGGCCGAGGGAACGCTGAAAAGCTATTATGACCGTTCCCAGGACGTGGAGGGCTTGAAGCGCGACAGGCAGGAGGACCTGAAACGCGTGGTGGACGCGGTATACGGCCAGGTCAAGGCATACTACGACGCCAACGCGGACCGTCTGGACCGGGCCAGCCTGCTCCGGGGGCTGCGCCGTCTCGTCGAGCCCGCCCGCTTTGACGGGGACAATTACGTCTGGGTGCAGAACCTCGACAACATCATTCTGGCCCACCCGTCCGACGCGCTGCGGGACAAGGATATGTCCGGGCTCAAGGACAAGAAAGGCTTCCCGATCATCGCGAGCATGAGCGACGTGGCCAAAGAGCACGGCCAGGGCGTGGTCGCCTACTGGTGGCCCAAGCCGGGCGAGGAGGAGCCCAAGCTCAAGATATCCTACGTCCGCCTGATACCCGAGGCCGGATGGGTCGTCGGCACCGGGGACTGGATCGAGGACATCACCCAGGCCATGAAGAAGGAGGCCCTGCGCCAGGTCTCCAAGATGCGGCTCACGGACGGCAATTATTTCTGGATCACCGACCTCGCTCCGACCATGGTCATGCACCCCATCGATCCCGCCTTGGACGGCAAGGACGTCAGCCGCGAACTGGACAGCAAGGGCAAGCCGTTCTTCGCGGAGATGGCCAAGGTCGCCAAGGCCGACGGCCAGGGGTTCGTGGACTATTTCTGGACCAAGCCCGGCAAGCAGGGGGATTTCCCCAAGCTGTCCTTCGTCAAGCTGTTCAAGCCCTGGGGCTGGGTCCTGGGCATGGGCGTCTACGTGGACAACATCGACGCCGAGATCGCCGCCAAACAGGCCAATCTGGACAAGCGCATCTTCGACATGATCCTCCTGGTCCTGGGCATCGCCCTGCTGCTGGCCGTGCTCGGCGTGGTTGCGGGCATGCTCAGCGCCCGGTCGGTGACCAGGACCCTGGGCGGGGAACCCTCCGACATCGCGGGCATGGCCGTCCGGGTGTCCGACGGCGACCTGACCATGGACAAGCCCGGGGACCGCGACCGGGGCGTGCTCAGGTCCATGCTCAACATGGCCGACCGGCTGCGCGGCGTGGTCGCCGAGGTCCAGTGCGCAACGGACAACGTGGCCGCGGGCAGCGAGGAGCTCTCGGCCTCGTCCGAGACCCTGTCCCAGGCCACCGAGGAACAGGCCGCCTCCATCGAAGAGGTGTCCTCGTCCCTGGCCGAAATCGTCGCCTCCATCCGCAAGAACGCGGACAATGCGGAAAAGACCAGCGAGATCGCGGACCAGACCAACCGCGAAATCCTCACCGGCGAGGAGTCCGTGCGCCGCACGGTCGAGGCCATGCGCGAGATCGCGGACAAGATATCCTTCATCGAGGAGATCGCCCGGCAGACCAACCTGCTGGCCCTCAACGCGGCCATCGAGGCGGCCCGGGCCGGAGAGCACGGCAAGGGCTTCGCCGTGGTCGCGGCCGAGGTCCGCAAGCTGGCCGAACGCAGCGGAACCACGGCCCAGGAAATCAGCGAGCTGTCCGCCTCCAGCGTGCAGGTGGCCGAACAGACCGGCGACCTGTTCGCCCGGCTCACCCCGGAGATCGCCAAGACCGCCGAGCTGATCAAGGACGTGTCCAAGGTCTGCTCCGAACAGAACCACGGGGTCAGCCAGATCGAACGGGCCATGGGCCAGCTGGACACGGTCATCCAGCAGAACGCCATGGCCTCCGAGGAAATGGCCTCCACCGCCGAGGAACTGGCCGGGCAGGCCACGACCCTGCAAAGCGCCATGCATTACTTCCGCGTGGACGGCGCGGACCAGGTCTGCGAACAGGCCGATTTCAAGGCCCTGCCACCGGGCGGCGCGGCCTGATCGAAAACAAAAAAAGCCCCCTTCCGGCCGTCCGGAAGGGGGTTTTGTCTTTTTTGCGCCCGGGTCAGTAACCCTGGCGAAATTCCGATGTCCGGCGGCCCGCCTCCCGGAAATTCCGGTCCCGCGCATTGACCTTGTCCTGCTCGAATACGGCCACGGCCACGGCCTCGCACGCCGCGTCCAGGTCCGGCCCGCCCGCGCGGATCAGCCGGACCTGCTCCTTGAGCGCGGACTCCACCTTGCGCTGGCCCGCCCAGGACGGATACAGCGACCAGTACCGCGCCGCCTCGTCCCCGCGTCCCAGCTTGGCCGCGGCATAGCCCGCGTTCACGAACGCGTCCGGGATCTCCTTGCGCTCCACGCACTCGGCAAACACGCGCAGGGCGTCCTCGTACCGGCCCACGCGGGTGTAGCACACGCCCGCCATGACCAGGTGCGAAGGCCGCACCTTGCCTTGCGCCCCGGCAAAATATGTATCGTAGGCCGCCGCGCCCTCGCCGAAGTACGACTCGGCCTTGCCGAAATCGCCCCGCGCCTCGGCCGCCCGCCCGCGTTCGAAATTCTTTTTGCCCTTGGTCTCGGGCCGCACCAGCTTGGAAAAGAATGACATGGCATGAACGATAGCCGTTTGGCGCTGCCACGACAAGGGGGATGCCTCCGGCGGCCGGGGCGCCGCCCCGGACCCCGCCAGGGGGAACCCTTTGAAAAGGGTTGCCCCCTGGACCCTCTCCCAAACTTTTTGGGTCGCCTGCGGCGAAGGGGGGGGCGGCATGGCGGATGGTTGTGTAGGGGGATTGGCGGTGTTCCGAAGGGCGCCCCCTACTGGGCGGCGTCTTGGACCAGGACGAAAAGAGCCATATGTAATGCGCTCTCGCCATCCGCGAAGCGGCGCTAAAAAGTTTAGGAGGAAAAGGGGGATGGGGGTCCGGGGGAGGCAAAAAAAGAGGGGACGCGCAAGGCGCGTCCCCTCTTTTTATTGGCTGTGAATCGGGTGACTAATCTTCGTCGGCGACGAAGTCGGAGATGGCGCATTCGGTGGTCAGCAGCATGCTGGACACGGACGCGGCGTTCTGCAGGGCGATGCGGGTGACCTTTTTGGGGTCGATGACGCCTTCCTTGACGAGGTCGGCGTATTCGCCGGTGGCGGCGTTGAAGCCGTTGTTGTTTTTGAGGGCCTTGACCTTTTCGACGATCACGGTGCCTTCGAGGCCGCAGTTGTTGGCGATCTGCCTGAGCGGTTCCTCGATGGCCCGGGCGATGATGTCGATGCCCGCCTGTTCGGTATCGTCGGCGCCCTTGAGGCCCTTGAGGGCCTTGCCGGCGCGCACCAGGGCGGTGCCGCCGCCGGGGACGATGCCTTCGTCAACGGCCGCGCGGGTGGCGTTGAGGGCGTCGTCGACGCGGTCCTTGCGTTCCTTCATCTCGATTTCGGTGGGCGCGCCGACCTTGACCACGGCCACGCCGCCGACCATCTTGGCCAGCCGCTCCTGGAGCTTTTCGCGGTCATAATCGCTGGTGGAGTTGGCCGCCATGTTGGATATCTCGTTGCAGCGGGCCTCGATGGCCTTCTTGTCGCCCGCGCCGTCCACGATGAGGGTGTTCTTCTTGTCGACCACGACCTTCTTGGCGGTGCCGAAGTGTTCGGGGCGGATGGATTCCAGGGTCACGGCGGTGTCTTCGGACACCGGGGTGGCGCCGGTCATGATGGCGATGTCGCGGACCATTTCCTTGCGGCGGTCGCCGAAGCCCGGGGCCTTGACGGCGCAGACCTTGAGCGCGCCGCGCATGGCGTTGATGGTCAGTCCGGCCAGGGCCTCGTTCTCAACGGTCTCGGCGATGATCAGCAGGGGACGGCCCGCCTTGGCCACGGCCTCGAGGATGGGCACGAGCGCCTTGATGTTGGAGATCTTGTTTTCGGCCAGGAGGATGAACGGATTCTCGAAGGTGACGTTCTGGGCTTCCTGGTTGTTGACGAAATAGGGGGAGAGGTAGCCGTTGTCCCACTGCATGCCTTCGACCACGTCCAGTTCGGTGGTCAGGCCCTGGGACTCCTCCACGGTGATGACGCCGTTGTTGCCGACCTTGTCCACGGCCTCGGCCAGGATCTCGCCGATGGTCATGTCGTTGTTGGCGGAGATGGCGCCCACCTGGGCGATCTCGGAGGTCTTCTTGATGGGCTTGGCCATCTTGTCCAGTTCCTCGACCACGGCGGCCACGGCGGCGTCGATGCCGCGCTTGAGCGACATGGGGTTGCGGCCCGCGGCCAGCAGCTTGACGCCCTCGTTGAACACGGCCTGGGCCAGGATCGTGGCGGTGGTGGTGCCGTCGCCGGCGATCTCGTTGGTCTTCTTGGCCACTTCCTTGACCATCTGGGCGCCCATGTTTTCGAGCTTGTCCTCGAGGTCGATCTTCTCGGCCACGGTCACGCCGTCCTTGGTCACCTGGGGAGCGCCCCAGGTCTTCTCGATCATGACGTTGCGGCCCTTGGGGCCCAGGGTGACCTTGACGGCGTCGGCCAGGGTGTTGACGCCGCGCTGCATGCCCTCGCGGGCTACCGCTTTGTAATCAATTGCTTTAGACATTGTTCCGAATCCCTATGAAAAGTGGTTGTCAGTTGTATGGGTTGGCTTCGTAAACCGTTCAGAAAGGTTCGAGTGCGAGGCGCGAGAAAGAATCAAGGCCGAAGCGTAGTCTTCCTACGCGAGGATTTGATTCTTTTGCAGCAACGAAGCAATCGGGCCTTTATGGACGGTTTTAGGCGAAGACGCCGAGGATGTCGTCCTCGCGCATGATAATCAGTTCGTCCCCGTCCATGCTGAACTCGCTGCCCGCGTACTTGGCGAACAGGACGATGTCGCCGTCCTTGACGGTCTTGCACTCGGGGCCGGCGGCCAGGACGACGCCGTTCTGGGGTTTTTCCTTGGCGGAATCCGGGATGTAGATGCCCCCGGCGGTCTTTTCCTCTTCTTCCTTCCTCTGGACGATGACGCGGTCATTGAGCGGTTTCAAACCCATGAAAAGTCTCCTTATGCTGTCTTCACCGCAAGCAGTGGCGGCGTATGTTTCGACTGGGCCAAGAGATAAGTACGGCGCGGGCGGTGTCAACAGGACGGGCGCATATTTTTCCGGACCGTTTCGGGGGCGCGGTTGAAATCCCCACCGATGCGGGGTAGTGCTATACTTAGAAAAAAAGCGAATAACCGAGAAAAAGGGAGCAGAAACAGGATGGAACCCGCGCTAAAACGGCTGGTGGTGGTCTCCAATCGCCTTCCGGTCGCCCTCCGCAAGGATGAGGACGGCTGGAAGCTCAAACAGGGCTCGGGCGGGCTGGTCACGGCCATGGCCCCGGTGCTCAAGAACCGGGGCGGCATGTGGATCGGCTGGTCCGGGACTTCGGATTCCGGGGCCGAACTGGACGGGCTCATGGACGACTTCACCGAGGAGGCCGGGTACGAGTTGTGCACCGTGCCACTGACCGAGGAGGACGTGGACGGCTACTACTACGGCTTTTCCAACGAGATCATCTGGCCGCTGTTCCACGATCTGCAGAGCCGCTGCCGTTTCCACCCCCGCTACTGGCGCACCTATCTGGACGTGAATTTCAAGTTCGCCGAGGTCGTGGCCCGGCGCTCCTCGCCCGAGGACTACATCTGGATCCAGGACTACCACCTCATGCACCAGGCCTTTTTTCTCAAGTCCATGGGCGTGCGGCGCAACACCGGGTTCTTCCTGCACATCCCCTTTCCGCCGCCGGACATCTTCATGAAACTGCCGTGGCGGGCCAAGCTGATCCAGGCCCTGACCGAGTTCGATCTGGTCGGCTTCCAGACGGTCCAGGACCGGCGCAATTTCGTGGGCAGCCTGCATCGGCTCATGCCCGAGGCCCGGGTCGAGGGGCGCGGCGCGGTGGTGACCATAAACATGGGCAACCGCTCGTTTCGGGCCGGGGCGTTCCCCATCTCCATCGATTACGCCCAGTTCTCGGACATGGCGGCCCGGCCCGACGTGGTCCAGAAGGCGTTCGACCTCAAGGAGGCGCTCAGGCACCGCAAGATCATCCTCGGCGTGGACCGGCTGGACTACACCAAGGGCATCCCAGAGCGCATCCGCTCCATCCAGACCCTGCTGCGCCGTTACCCGGACCTCAAGGGCAAGGTCAACTTCATCCAGATCGCGGTCCCCAGCCGCGAGGAGGTGGACGAATACAAGGAGCTGCGGACCGAGATCGAGCAGCTGGTCGGCCGGGTCAACGGCGAGTATTCCTTTCCGGGCTGGGTGCCGGTCCACTACCACTATCGCAGCCTGCCGCACGAGGATCTGGTGGCCTACTACGCGGCGGCCGACGTGGGGCTGGTCACGCCCCTGCGCGACGGCATGAACCTGGTGGCCAAGGAGTACTGCGCCTGCAACAACAAGGGCGACGGGGTCCTGGTCCTGAGCGAGTTCGCCGGGGCCGCCGCCCAGCTGCAAAAGCACGCCTACCTGGTCAACCCGTACGACGTGGAGGGCATCGCCAAGGCGCTGCACCGCGCCCTGTACTGGCCCATCGAGGAGCGCAAGGCGCACATGACCCGGCTGCGCGAACAGATCAGGCGCGGCAACATCTTCCGCTGGGTGGACTCCTTCCTCCGGGCGGGCATCGCCAAGTCCCTGGACGATTTCCCCGAGGCGGACACCGTGCACTTCAACCGGGTCTAGGCGTGCTCGTTCTCAAGTGCGCCGACTGCCGCCGCAAGTTGTGGCGCTATCACAAGATAGGCCAGGGCGAGGTGCACCGCTGCCACAAGGACCGCATCGACAAGGTCTGGAACATGGAGGAACGGGACGGCAAGGTCTTCTGCCCCTGCGGCCGGGCCGTGGGCATCGACCGGGGGAGTCACTATGCCATGGACAGGAAGGCCTTCACCTACAAGGGCACCAAAACCAATGGTTGACAGGCGGTCGCGCTTTCGGAAAAGGTATGCATATGAGTATAATGGAACCCGTTACCAAGGAGTTCGCCTTGAAGACCCGCTTTCTGATCCCGGCCCTGACGCTGACCCTGATCCTGGCCTTCGCCTCCGCTGGCGTGGCGGCGACCGCCCCGGCGGATTCCACGCCCGCCGTGGAGGGGTGCGGCTCCATCCCCTGGGGCGCGCCCATCTCCGCCGTGGAGGAGATCACCTACTCCCACACCGTGGCCGGGGTGAAATATTACAAAGTGACCAAGACCGAACCGTGCGGGGTGTTCGAAATCCAGGGCGCGAACGTGACCTACGGGTTCCTCGGCGGCAAGCTCTACACCGTGCTGGTGGAGATCGACAAGGCCCAGGACGTCAAGCAGGTGGTGGCCACCCTGATGGATTCCTACGGGCTGCCCGACCACAAGCAGTCGGACGGCTGGGACGAGTACCGCTGGGAGACCGACGACCTCAAGGTCAAGCTCAAGAGCCAGTTCGCAACCGACCGCATCAAGATCGGCATGTACTACAAGCCGCTGATCCCCCAGGAGTAGCGGTCGACCGATCGCCTTTTTTCCAGGCCGTCCCGCCCCGGGGCGGCCTGTTCCGCCATTTGCCTTTCATGGCGCCGTGCTTATCCTCTGCGTGGAGGAACCCATGTCGAAACAGATGAAGAATTTCCTGACCATTGCCGGGATCGTCATCCTGGGCGCGTTTCTCGCATTCCTGTACGACTGCATCGCCGGGCTGGCCGATTTCGCCGGACGGATCAACCCGGCGCTGGCCCCGTGGGTCTTCTGGGGGTTGATGGGCGTGGTCCTCGCCTCGCTGGCCTGGTGGCTGTCCCTGGCCCTGGTCCGGCCCAGGCCGCTGCTGGTCCACGCCGATCCCACGCCCGAGGAACTGGCCGGATTCCGCCGCGAACTCGTGAAGCGGCTGGCCAGGAATCGCGTGCTCAGGGACTCGGGGGTCGACGTGCGCGACGAATCGGGCCTGGAACTCGGGCTCGAGGTCCTGCGAAGGCGGGCCGACGAGGAGATACGCTCCACGGCCAAGCGGGTGTTCATCGGCTCGGCCGTGTCCCAGAACGGGCGGCTCGACTCCCTGGTGGTCCTGTTTCTCATCTCGCGCCTGGCCTGGCGCATCTCCAAGCTGTACGCCCAGCGGCCGCACTACCGCGAGCTGGTCAATCTGTACGTGAACATCGCGGCGACCTCGTTTCTGGCGGGTTCCATCGAGGAGTTCGGCATCGAGGAATACATCCATGAACTCATGGGGCCGCTGGTGGCCGGGTCGGCCCTGGGGGTCATGCCCGGGGCCGAGGCCGTGGCCTCCACCGTGACCAGTTCGGTCTTAAGCGGCTCCACCAACGCGCTGCTGGCCATGCGCTGCGGCATCGTGGCCCGCAACTACATGAGCCTGGACCTGGATAGGCGCGGGGCCATGCGCCGCTCGGCCACCTTGGAGGCGGCGCGCATGTTCATGTCCATCTCGGGCGAGACCGTGGCCCAGGTGACCAAGCTGCTGGTCAAGGGCTCGTCCAGGGCGGTCAGGGGCGGGGCCAAAAAGGCCTTCACCTCCGTGGGCAAGGGCGTGACCGGGGCCGCCGGGAGCGTGGGACGCGGCGTGTCCGGCGCTGCCGGGGCCGTGGGCGACGGGGCTAAGAGCGTGGGGCGCGGAGCGCGGGACATCGGGCGCGGGGTCACGGACTCGGCCCGCTCGGTGGTGGACGGCGTGGACCGGGCCCTGGACAAGGTCGTGGACGGTACGGCCGGGGCCGCCAAGCGGTCCGCCCGCACGGTCCGCAGTGCCGCGGACGGGGCCGGGCGGCTGGCCAAAAGGGCCGGGGGAGCCGTGTCCGGCGCGGCCGGTTCGGCCAAGGGCGCGCTGCGCTCCACGGGCAAATCCGTGGAAAAGGGCGTGCGCTCGGTGCGCGACACGCTGCTGCGCCGGAAGAAGAAGCCCGGGGACGAGCCGAAAGACGTCTAGGGTGCGCGCCGCGCGCCCGGAGAATTCCCCATCCGGAAGGGCGTCGAGGCCCGATGCGAATACGCCCCGCCCGGCATGATGCCGGACGGGGCGCGTTGTTCTGCTTTGGAATGCCGGATCGGGGCTAGGCGGCGGCTTCGTTGACCACCGCCATGGTGGAGCGGGCGATCTCCAGTTCCTCGTTGGTCGGGACGATGAGGATCTTGACCGGACTGCCCGCGGCGTGGATCTCCCGGATGCCCGGTTCCCTGACCGCGTTCTTCTCCGTGTCGATATGGATGCCCAGGGGGGCGAGGCCCTCGCAGACCTTGGCCCGCAGGTGGTCGTCGTTTTCGCCGACCCCGGCGGTGAAGACCAGGGCGTCCACCGTGCCGAGCACGGCCAGGAAGGAGCCGACGGTCTTCTTGGCCCGGTAGGCGAACATCTCGAAGGCCAGCTGGGCGTTTTCGTCGCCCTGCTCCCGTGCCTGGTGCACGTCGCGCATGTCGTTCATGCCGCAGATGCCGAGCAGGCCGCTCTGGTGGTTCATCAAGGCGTCGATCTCATCCAGGGAAAGGGACTTGTTCTTGGCCAGGAACGGCACGATGGCCGGGTCGATGTCGCCGCACCGCGAGCCCATCATCAGGCCGGCCAGGGGCGTCAGGCCCATGGTGGTGTCCACGCACTTGCCCTTTTCCACCGCGTCCATGGAGCAGCCGTTGCCCAGGTGCAGGGTGATCAGGTTGACCTCTTCGGGCTTCTTGCCCAGGTGCTCGGCCGCGGCCCGGGACACGAACTTGTGGGAGGTGCCGTGGAAGCCGTACTTGCGGATCTTCAGGTCGTCGTAGAGCTCCATGGGCAGGGGGTACATGTACGCGTGGGGCGGCATGGTCAGGTGGAACTCGGTGTCGAACACGGTCACGTTGGGCACGTCGCCGAAGAGCTTGCGGGCCTGTTCGATGCCGATGGTGTTGGATTCGTGCAGCGGGGCCAGCGGGATGTTGGCCCGGATGGTCTCGACCACGGCGTCGTCCACCAGCACGGGGTGGGAGAAGGATTCGCCGCCCTGGACCACGCGGTGCCCGATGGCGTCGATCTCGCCGAGCGAATCGATCACCCCGTCCAGGAGGCGGTCCGTCATCAGCTTCAGGGCCTCGGTGTGATCGGCGATGGGCAGCTCGTCCACCCGTTTCGCGGGCGAGTCGCCGTCCGGGCGGGAGGTATGGGCGATCCGGCCGATCTCCCCGCCGATGCGTTCCACCAGGCCGGTGGCCATGACCGTTTCGTTGTTCATGTCCCGCAGTTGGTATTTGAGGGAGGAGCTGCCGCAGTTGATAACCAGGATTTTCATGTTAAGCGTCCTTTTCTGCCTGGGCCTGAATGGCGGTGATGGCCACGGTGTTGACGATGTCGCGCACCAGGCATCCCCGGCTCAGGTCGTTGACGGGTTTGTTCAGGCCCTGCAGGATCGGGCCGACGGCCGTGGAGCCGGGCACGGCGCGCTGCACGGCCTTGTAGGTGTTGTTGCCGGTGTTCAGGTCCGGGAAGATGAAGACCGTGGCCTGGCCCGCCACTTCGGAGCCGGGCAGCTTGGTCTTGGCCACGTCCGGGGCCACGGCCGCGTCGTACTGCAGGGGGCCTTCGATCGGGATGTCGAGGCCCCGTTCCTTGGCCAGCTCACGGGCGATGCGCGCGGCCTCGGCCACCTTCTCCACTTCCTCGCCCTTGCCGGACGTGCCGGTGGAGTAGGAGAGCAGGGCCACCTTGGGTTCGATGCCGAAGACGCGCGCGGTCTCGGCCGAGACCAGGGCTATTTCGGCCAGCTGGCGGGCGTCCGGCTTGGGGTTCACCGCGCAGTCGCCGAAGCAGACCACGTGGTCGCCCATGCACATCAGGAAGACCGACGAGACGATGGAGGAGCCGGGCTTGGTCTTGATGAACTCGAAGGCCGGGCGGATGGTCTGGGAGGTGGTGGTCACCGATCCGGAAACCATGCCGTCGGCGTCGCCCATCTTGACCATCATGGTCCCGAAATAGGTCGGATCGCTCATCCGGTCGCGGGCGTCCTTCATGAGGATGCCCTTTTTCTTGCGGGCCTCGAAATAGGCCTGCGCGTAGTCCTCGAACCGTTCGGACGTGGTCGGGTTGACGATCCGCGCCCCGTCAAGCCGTACGCCCAGGCGGGCCGCCTGCTCGCGGACGGCGGTCTCGTCGCCGAGCAGGATGATCTCGGCCACGTTGCGGCGCAGCAGGATCTCCGTGGCCTGGATCACGCGGTCGCTGTTGCCCTCGGGCAGGACGATGCGCTGCGGCCGGGCCTTGGCCCTTTCGATCAGGTTGTACTCGAACATGAACGGGGTGATCTTCCGGGACTTGGTGGTCACCAAGCGTTTTTGCAGCTCCTCGGTGTTCACGTTGGAGTCGAACAGCTCGATGGCCGAGGCGACCTTGGCCGGGTTTTCCGGGTCGATGGTGCCGTGCAGGGCCTGGAGGATCTGGGTGGCCTTGAACGTGTGGTCCTCCACGCTCAGGATGGGCATGGGCACGCCGGTCCAGCCTTCGATCAGCCGGTGGATGGTGTCCGACGGCTGGAGGCCGCCGGTCAGGACCATGCCCGCGATGTTCCCGTAGGCCGAGGACTGGCGCGAGGTCAGGCTGGCCAGGATGATGTCCGAGCGGTCGCCGGGGGTGATGATCAGGCTCCCTTCGGTCAGGTACTTGAGGAAATTGCCTATGTGCATGGCCGCCACCAGGCAGTCGTCCACCGGCCGGTCGAGCTGGCCGTGGCCGTACAGGACCGAGGCGCCCAGCCATTTGGCGACGTCGCGGATGGTCGGGTTGCCCAGGCGCTTGTCGTCCGGGATGATGTAGCCGAGCAGGGGATGGGTGGTGCGGACGCGTTCGCGGATGTCGTCGAGCACGCTTGCGGGCAGGTCGGGACGGGCCCGGTTGACGATCAGGCCGAGGACCTCGAGGCCCCGCTGCTCGAAGGTCTCGATGGTCCGCTGGGCCGAATCACACACGTTTTCGGCGTCCTGGTCGCGGCCGTTGACCACCAGCAGCACCGGGCAGCCCAGGTTGGAGATGATCGAGGTGTTCAGCTCGTACTCCATGGTGGCGCTGTCGCCGATGTAGTCGGTGCCCTCGCAGAGCACGAAGTCGTACTCCTTCTCCAATTCCTTGAATTTGTTGAGCGTGGTCTCGAGGAGCAGGGCCTGCTGCCCTTCGTTGAGCAGCCTGCGCGCCTGGCTCAGGGTGTAGGCGTGGGTCCGTTCGTACTCGATGTCCAGCTTGAAGAGCTTCTGGACGAGATCGATGTCGTGGTCGTGTTCGTCGTGCACCGGGTCGCCGATGATCGGGCGAAAGATGGCCACTCGCTGTACATTGGCATGCAACAGGTGCATGAGCCCCAGCAGGATGGCGGACTTGCCGCTGTACGGCTCGGTGGCCGCTATGAAAAGGCTTTTAGACATGGGGGTATCCTTTGTTTTGGCGTGGGGCGGGCGCGATGCGTCCTCCCGAAATTTTTTTCGGTGGCGTATGAGCGGGCGTTTGGGCGGAGGGGGCGGGTCTAGCGGTAGCGGTGCAGGAGGCCGCAGGCCATGTTGCGGGTGGGCGTGGAGCGGGGCACGGCCCGGACGGTGTGGCCGTCCATCTCCCACCAGGTGAGAATGCCGTTTTCCTCCAGCTGTTCAAGGGCCTTTTCCAGCCGTTTGATGAACTGGCTCTTCTGTTTGGTCTTGGGGCGGCACAGGTCGTACAGGCTCCTCAAATCCGAGGAAAAGCCGCCCTTGTAGACCTGGGCGGCGCCGAGGAGCCACTTGGCGAGGCCGTTGCCGCCCTGCGGAAGCCGTTCGCGCATGATCTGTTCCAGGCCGTTCCTGCGGAAGGCCATGGTCACGTCGCCGTTGACTTCGACCAGGCATTCCTCCTGCCGGGCGTCCACCAGGACGCGGTTCATGAGCTGGGTCGTGTACTGATAGCCCTTGCCCTCGATGCAGATGGCGGCCGAGGACAGCCGCTTCAGGCTGGTGAACACCCGTTCGCGGTTCTTCTCGTTGTTGCGCCGGTTGTGCGCGTGCAGGAGCTCGGCGGGCTTGACCTGGCACCGTTCGGGGCCGCCGTTGCCCGCCGGGGAACGGCGGACGCAGTACAGCAGCACGTCCAGGTCCCACTGGTCGAAGCGGTTCCCGGTGAAGAAGAGTTCCTTGTTCCCGCAGAGGGTGGCCAGCCGCCGCCGGTGGACGAATTCGGAATCGTGCATGTATTCGGCGCTGAACAGGTCCGAGAGGAAGAAAACGCCGAGATGCTGAATGCGGAAGGGGGGGCGCAGGGGCCGCCGACCGGTGATGATGTCGTCGTCCTGCGTGTACGGGGCGTACTGCAGGGGCAGGTCGGGGTTGTCCATCAGGTCAGGTTGTTGAAACATAACGTCTTCCTCGTACAGGTGGCAGCGGCGTTCACGACCAGGCTGAAGGGTGGGAAGGGGGGGCCTGTCGGCCGCCCCCTTCCAAGGGGCAAGGTGTGTTCTTGAAAAACGTCCGGCCGCGGCGTTGAAGCTAGATCTCCTTGAGGATCTTCTGGAGCCTGGAGAGATGGACCCTCTCCTCGTCCATGCAGTCGCGGATGGCCTGGCGCTCGCTTTCGGGGACCAGGGATTCCATCTCGGCGAAGAACAGCAGGGTGTCCTTCTCGAAGCCCATGGCCATGATGACCGCTTCCCGCTCGTCCTCGATGACGGCCATGCGCTTGGTCACCATGTCGTCGGAAAAGAGGGCGTGGGATTCGATGAGGCCCTGGATGTAGGCGGTGTATTCCTCCCTGGTCGCCCAGGCGGGCAGCTCCACGTTGCCGAGGCGCTCGAAGAGCGCGGCGAAAATCTGTTCGTGCCTGGCTTCTTCCGCGGCCAGGTAGCCGAACAGTTCCCTGGTCTTTTCGCCTTTGGCCTCCTGCTCCAGGCGGAGGTAGAAGGCGCGTCCCTTTCTTTCGATCTCAACCGCGGTTTTCGCGATTTCGTTGGCGTGGAAAAAATATGCCATGATGTCTCCTGTTTCTTCTCTTGGATCGATCCGTGTTGAAGCCGGGGGCGGAGTGTGGTCGGCGGATAGCCGTCCGCCCCCGGCCACGGAGGTTGGCTATAGTTCGTTGGGCAGTTCCTTGAGCTCGGCGTAGGTGAAGACCGGGCCGTCCTGGCAGACGTACTTGTTGCCGATGTTGCAGCGGCCGCAGAGGCCGACGCCGCACTTCATCCGCTTTTCCAGGGTGGTCAGGATCTGGTCGTCGGCGAATCCGAGCTTGGCCAGGGCCTGCAGGGTGAACTTGATCATGATCGGCGGACCGCAGGTGATGGCCACGCAATTCTCGGGCGAGGGGTTCATCTCGAGCAGCACGTTGGGGATCAGGCCCACCTTGTGCTCCCAGCCGTCGGACGGGTTGTCGATGGTCAGGACCGTGTCCAGGTCGTCGCGGCCCAGCCAGTCGGGCAGCTCGTACTGGAAGGCCATGTCCTGCGGCGAGCGCGCCCCGTAGAGCAGGGAGATCTTGCCGTAGTCCGCGCGGTTGTCCAGCATGTAGACCAGCAGGGTGCGCAGGGGGGCCATGCCGATGCCGCCGCCCACGAAGACGATGTCCTTGCCCTTGAGGTCCTCGTACGGGAACCAGTTGCCCAGGGGGGCGCGCACGCCGACCTGGTCGCCCACTGACAGGCCGTGGATCTTCTCGGTGACCTCGCCCGCCTTCATGATGCTGAACTGGAGATAGTCCATGCGGGTCGGCGAGGAGTTGATGACAAAGGTGGACTCGCCCGTGCCGAAGATGGAGAGCTGGCCGACCTGTCCGGGATGGAAGGTGAAGTTCTTCATCTCCTCCGGGTCGTCGAGCACGATGCGCAGGGTCTTGATGTTCGGCGTCTCCTGCACGGTCTCGATGATCGTCCCGATCTTGGGCAGGTACGGGTTGTGTTCGTTGGTGATCTTTATTTCCTCGAGCATGACTATTTATCCCCTTGGGCCACGGGAGCGGCGATGACGTTGCGGACGACCTCGCGGACATCCATGGAAACCGGGCAGCTCTTGATGCAGCGGCCGCATCCCACGCAGGCGATGTTGCCGCCGTGCAGGGAGGGATAGTAGCCGAACTTGTGCCCGATCCGGTTCTTGAACCGGTTCGCCTTGGCGGGCCGGGGGTTGTGCCCGCTGGCCTCGGCCGTGAACTGGTAGGACATGCAGTTGTCCCAGGTCCGCAGGCGGACGCCCTGCAGGCCGCAGTTCTCGTCGGTGACGTTGAAGCAGTAGCAGGTGGGGCAGATGTAGGTGCACGCCCCGCAGCTCAGGCACTTGTCGGACACGGCTTCCCAGAAGTCCTTGTCGTCGAACAGGGCGAGCAGCTTCTCCGGGGCTCCGGACAGGTCGCAGGCCTCGCCCATGAGCGCCTCGGCCGCCTTCTTGACCTCCTGGGCCTCGGTCTCGCGGTCGGCGCCGTCGGTCAGGTACAGGCTGTCCATGAGGGCTTCACCGCGTTCGGTGACGCCCTCGACCAGCCAGCCGTTCACCAGCGGGGTCAGCTGCACGTCGGCGCCGGCCGTGTCGGCCGGGCCGCCGCCCACCCAGTTGCAGAAACAGGTGGTCGCGGGCTTGGCGCAGACCTCGGTGACGAACAGGGTGTTTTTCCGGCGGGCCAGGTAGTTCTGGTCCGTGACCTTGTCCGTGACGTAGACCCGGTCGAAGCAGTTGAAGCCCGCCGCGTCGCAGCCGCGCGCGCCGAAGACCACGGTCGGGGTCTCGTCCTTGCGCTCCTTGACGTTCAGGCTGACCTTGCCCGGATCCTCGGGGTTCTTTTCGTATTTGAAGGTCATCAGCGGTTCGCACTGCGGGAAGACCGCGCCCTTGGGCGGCACGGTGGGCCGCCGTTCCAGTTCGGGCACGGTGTCCCCGTCGAACTCGCGGAACACCACGGCCTGGCCCTCGCGGTGCGGCACCAGGGTCCGGTTGGACTCGGACAGCTCGGCCAGCCAGGAAATCAGTTTGTCTTTAGCTAGGAACTTGGCGGCCATTACAGCATCCTCTCCTTGATATTGTCCTCTTCCACCTTGAATGCCTGCAGCGGCGGGACGGCGTTGACGTCCATGCCCGCGCGATAGTCGAAGACATCAAGGATTTCCTTGTTCATCTTGCGCTTGAGCAGGAGCAGGGGGATGCCCACCGGGCAGGCGCGTTCGCACTCGCCGCACTCGGTACACCGCCCGGCCAGGTGCATGGCGTGGATCATCTGGAAGAACCACTTGTTCTGCACCGTGTCCTCCTGGGTGAGCCAGTGCGGCTCGCGGCTCTGGGCCACGCAGTGATCGCGGCAGACGCAGAGCGGGCAGGCGTTGCGGCAGGCGTAACAGCGCACGCAGCGGTTCATCTCGCCCATCCAGAAGGCCAGCCGGTCTTCCTGGGGCTGCTCCTCGAAGGATGTCACGTCCGCGTAGTCGTCCGCGAGGTCCTCGGCGGGCGTCTCGCCCACGAACACGTCGGAGATGACCGGGGCGTGGTTCCGGCAGCGGGCGCATTTGGATGCGCCCACGTCGGCCATCTTCAGGTCGTAGGCCACGCCGTCGGCGGTCACCGTGAAGGCGTCACCGTCGATCACGGCCTCCTCCACATAGTCCAGGGTGTCGATGGCGTCGCGGATCTTGCGCGTGGAGACCACGCCCTCGCAGGCCGTGGAGAAGATGACCACCTCATCGCGGTTGATCAGCTTTTCCTGGAGCAGTTCGACCACGGACCGGCTGTCGCATCCCTTGACCACGACGCCGACCTTGCGGCCCTTCATGGAGGGCAGGTAGGTGGCCAGGTTGTGGACGCACAGCGGTCCCCACAGCAGCTTGTCCACGTCCTCTTCGGTGCGCATGAACAACGGGCTCGTGCGCAGGGGGTCGAACCCCTGCTCCCAGCCGATGACCAGGTCCAGGTCGGGCAGCCGCTTCTTTATCTCGTTTTTCAATTCATCAAGTTTCGACATGGGTATCTCCGTCAGGCCGCCTGGGTGAGGTTCAGGGCTTCGGCCTTTTTGAGCAGCGAGGCGTCCAGCTTGGGCGCGGGGCCCAGTTCGTGGATGTGCTCGGTGAAGGTCTGGACCACGGTCTTCCACTTCTGGCCCTCGGATGCCGAGACCCAGGTGTATTCGAACCGCCGTTCGTCAATGCCCAGGATGGGCAGGAACCGCTTGAGCATCTCCAGCCGCCTGCGGGCATAGAAGTTGCCTTCGGAGTAATGGCAGTCCCTCGGATGGCAGCCGGACACGAGCACGCCGTCGGCGCCGTTGACCAGGCTTTTCAGCACGAACAGCGGATCGATGCGGCCCGAGCAGGGCACGCGGATGATGCGCAGGTCCGTGGGCTGCTGGAAACGGCCCACTCCGGCGGTGTCGGCACCGCCGTAGGAACACCAGTTACACAGGAACCCTACTATTCGTAATTCAGTATTGTTGTCGGCTGACACAGCGCGTTGACCTCCGCAAGGATCTGGTTGTCGGTGAAGTGCTGCAATTGGATGGCCCCCTGGGGGCAGGTCGAAGTGCAGATGCCGCAGCCCTGGCACACGGTCTCGATGACGTGGGCCTTGGTCGCGCCCCGGAAATCCATCTCTTCGATGGCCCCGAACGGACAGGTCTGGATGCATTTGCCGCAGCCGATGCATCGCTTGATGTCCACCTGGGAGATCTGGGGGTCGCTTTCGAGCTGGTCCCTGGAGAACAGGTTCTGCACCTTGGACGCGGCGGCGCTGCCCTGGGCCACGGACGCGGGAATGTCCTTGGGGCCCTGGCAGGAACCGGCCAGGTACACGCCCGCGGTATTGGTCTCCACGGGCCGCAGCTTGATGTGGCTCTCCATGTAGAATCCGTAGGAGTCGTAGGAGATGCGCAATTTCTCGGCCAGCTGGGGCGCGCCCTTGGCCGCTTCGGCGCCCACGGCCAGGACGACGAGGTCGGCCTCGACCTCCACCTGGGTGCCGAGCAGGGTGTCGGATCCCCGGACGACGTACTTGTCGCCCTTGGGGTAGATCATGGCCACGCGGCCACGGATATACTTGGTGCCGTATTCCTCCATGGCCCGGCGGGTGAACTCGTCGTACATCTTTCCCGGGGCGCGGATGTCCATGTAGAATACATAGGACTGGGATTCGGGCATGTGGTCCTTGGTCAGGATGGCCTGCTTGGCCGTGTACATGCAGCAGAAGCCGGAACAGTAGGGGCGGTCCACGGACTTGTCGCGGGAGCCCACGCACTGGATGAAGACCACGGTCTCGGGCTCCTTGCCGTCGGACGGGCGCGTCACGTGGCCGCCGGTGGGGCCGGAGGCGGACAGCAGCCGTTCATACTGCAGGGAGGTGATCACATCCGGGTAGCGGCCGCCGCCGTACTCGCCGTAGCGGGTCCAGTCGAACAGGTCGTAGCCGGTGGCCACGATGATCGCGCCCACGGCCTCCTCGACCTTCTCGTCCTGCTGGTCGTAGCGGATCGCCTGGGTGGGACAGACCTTCTCGCAGACGCCGCACTTGCCCTTGGTCAGCTTGATGCAGAACTCGGGGTCGATGGACGCCTTCTTGGGGATGGCCTGGGGGAACGGGATGTTGATGGCCGTGGTCGTGCCGATCTCCTCGTTGAAGTGGTCCGTGGCCTTCTTGCTCGGACACTTCTCCGTGCACTGGCCGCAGCCGGTGCAGGCGTCCCAATCCACATAGGTGGCCTTCTTGGTGATGCTCACGTTGAAGTTGCCCACGTACCCGCTGATGTCGCCCACTTCGGAGCAGGCGTAGAGGGTGATGTTCGGGTGCTGGGCAACGTCCACCATCTTGGGGCCGAGGATGCAGCTCGAACAGTCGATGGTCGGGAACGTCTTGTCCAGCTTGGCCATCTTGCCGCCGATGGTGGAGGTCTTCTCCACCAGCACGACTTCCAGGCCGCCGTCCGCGCAGTCCAGGGCGGCCTGGATTCCGGCCACGCCGCCGCCAATGACCAGCACGCGCTTGTTGATGTCGAACTTGCTCGGGGTCAGGACCCGGTCGTTGGCCAGCTTGGCCACGGCCATGGACACGAGGTCCAGGGCCTTGCGGGTGTTGGCCTCCTTGTCCTTGCCGATCCAGGAGACGTGTTCGCGGATGTTGGCCATCTCGAACATGTACCGGTTCAGCCCGGCGCGCTCCACGGTCTTGCGGAAGGTCGGCTCATGCATGCGCGGGGTGCAGGAGGCCACCACCACGCCGTCCAGGCCGTGTTCCTTGATGGCCTGGACGATCTCGTCCTGGCCCGGTTCCGAGCAGGTGTACATGGTGTCGGTCGAGAACGCCACGTTGGGCAGGTTCCGGGCCTGCTCGGCCACGGAAGCCACATCGACCGTCCCTGCGATATTGCTGCCGCAATGGCAGACGAAAACTCCGATTTTCATATTGACTGACTCTCCTTACGAGGCTGCCGCAGCCTGGCTTGCCTTCATTTCGCGGATCACCGTGGAGGGATTCACGAACAGCTTGTCGAGCATGAGGCTGGAGCCGTTCATGCCCAGGGCCAGGCCGATGAGCTGCGTGTAATAGAAGATGGGGATGCTGTGCTTGCTGCCGTTGGCCCGGTTGATCTGATCCTGG
Source organism: Pseudodesulfovibrio hydrargyri (assembly GCF_001874525.1). Classification (NCBI taxonomy): domain Bacteria; kingdom Pseudomonadati; phylum Thermodesulfobacteriota; class Desulfovibrionia; order Desulfovibrionales; family Desulfovibrionaceae; genus Pseudodesulfovibrio; species Pseudodesulfovibrio hydrargyri. The sequence continues at coordinate 1,664,202 of NZ_LKAQ01000004.1, forward strand.
CGCATGTCCAGGTTCATCTGGCACAGCGGGCAGGCCGTGACCATGGATTTGGCTCCGCAGTCCACGGCGATGTCCAGCAGCTTGCCGGACAGTTTGGTGACCACCTCGTTCTTGGCGATGCCGTAGGAGGCGCCGCAACACTCGACCTTGAGCGGGAACGGCATGACCTCGGCGCCCACGGCCTCCATGAGGCGGTCCATGGCGATGGGGTTCTCGCAATCGTCGAAGTCCATGATCTCGGGCGGCCGGTTCATGATGCACCCGTAGTAGGGAGCCACCTTGAGCCCGGTCAGGGGGTTGGTCACCTTGGCCTTGACCGCCTCCGGCCCCAGCTCCTGGTAGATGACCTGGAGCACGGACATGATCGGCAGGTCGTTGCGGCACGGCTTGTCCAGCAGGGAGTCGACCTTGGCCTTGAAGGCCGCGTCGCGCATGCGGTGGCTGGCCGTCTTGAGGTTGGTCAGGCAGCTCGGGCAGGGGGTGATGATGCCCCGGACGTCCTGAAGGGACTCGGCCTGCAGGATGTTGCGCGCGGACAGCGCGCCGGACAATACGTGGTCCACGGTGTGGGCCGGGGTGGAACCGCAGCAGCTCCAGTCCGGGATGTCCACCAGTTCGATGCCGAGCGCCTTGCAGATGGCGCGGGTCGACTGGTCGTATTCTATGGATGTCCCCTGGCCGGAACAGCCGGGGTAATAGGCAAATCTCAGGGTGTCGCTCATTATTCGCCGCCCTCCCGGTTATACCGTTCGAATATCTTGGCGATGCTCTTCTTGCCCACGATGTTGTGCGGGGTCATGGCGAGCTTGCGCTTGGGCAGGACCTTGACGCTCAGGTCCATGTCGGTCAGGAATCGGCCCGTCCGGGTCATGTACTTGGTCATCAGGCCCATTTCGAAGACCCGGCCGTGGTGGCGCACCGAGTCGAGAAAGGCGTCGCAGAAGGTCTTGACTTCCTTCTCCGGGGTCTTGCCCGCCTTGCGGGCCATATGGCGAAGGATGTCCATGATGCGCGCCACATCGATGTTGTTGGGGCACCGGGTGGTGCACGACTCGCAGGTGGCGCACAGCCAGATGGACCGGCAGGACATGAGCTTGTCGCGCTGTCCCGCCTGCAGGCCCCGCATGATCTGGCTCACCGGGATGTCGTAAAACTCCGTGTACGGACAGCCCGCCGTGCAGTTCCCGCACTGGTAGCACAGGCTGACGTTCTGTCCGCTTTCCTGCTCCACCTGGCGGATGAATTCCGCGTCGACGGAGTGGCTCATTTGTATCGTGTCCATGATGTAATCCAAGTGGTTAACCGGGCAACCGGTGTTTGAGAGTTATTGCACTTGCGATATGCTCAATTCCTTTTGTCCTTCCTTGCGCTTTCCGGGAACCCGGGAGGAGGCCGATCCTCCTCCCGGGCGGTTTCGCTGGCATGGGACGCATGGGTGATGGAGTGCGTCGACATAGGCTTGGTCTGGTGCTTCTCTGGGGGCTGGGCCGGCCGCTCATGCTGTTCGGGCACTGGCGGGCCGGACCCGTATGTCTCCGTCTTCCATCACATCACCTTTTTTGCCGAGTGAGGCTGGTCCGGACAGAGGGCCGATCTAGGAGGACTATCGGCGGGTGGGGGCGTCCGGGATTCTCGGCAGGAGAGGGTGTCGGTGGTGTCTCCATGTTCCGGCCAGCTTGGCGAAACGATCTAGAATGTTGTTCCGGGGATGGCGCCTTTCTTTCGGTCGGGCGCCATGTCCTCTCTTGGACCGGGGCGGTGCCGCCCCGGTCAGATATAGTCCTCCAGGCACAACGACTCGTACCCGGGAATGCACATTTTTTCGAAACGTTCGCAGTCCTGGCCCAAGGGGATGGTCGCATCGATGCCGATCTTGTCGCTCACCCCGTCGCGCGAGGAGGGGTCCAGCTTGTTGCCCATGGCGCCGGGGACGATGAAGACGTCCCTGCCGCCCTGGACCCGGTTGGCTATGGCCCATTCCACGTCGCGCATGTCGTCGATGTCGATGTCCGGGTTGACGGCGACGACGTGTTTGACTTCCGTGCTGCTCGCCAGGGCCGCGAAGATGGCGTTCTTGGCCTCTCCCTCGTGCTTCTGGTCGAGCCGGATGACCGCGTGGTAGCGGCAGCCGCCGGCCGGGGTCAGCCGCACGTCGATGATGTTGGGCGTGGCCTGGCGGATGAGCTGCAGCATGCTGGCCTCGCGGGACACGCCGCCGAGCAGCAGGTGCTCCATGCTGGCCGGGATGATCGTGTGGTAGATGGGCTCGGCCCGGTGGGTGATGGCCGTGACCTCGATGACGTGGCGCTTGCCTCGCGGGCCGTAGGTCCTGGGGTATTCCCCGAACGGTCCCTCGTCCTCGCGGGTATTGGCCAGCAGCCGGCCTTCGATGACGATCTCGCTCTCCACCGGCACTTCCAGGTCCACGGTCTCGCACGGGGTCACCTTGAGCGGCTCGCCGAGCAGGGTTCCGGCGATCTCCAGCTCGTCCACGCCCAGGCGGGTGGTCGCCTGGGAGCTGAGCAGCAGGGCCGGGTGCGCGCCGATGACCAGGGCCACTTCCAGGGGCTTGCCCTGGGATTCGAGCTTGTTGAAAATCTGGCTGGTATGGCGCGGCAGGAGCAGCGCTCCGAGGTGATTTCTGTCCTTCACCTCATGGCGGTGAATGCTGACGTTGCGGATGCCGGTCTCGGGATCGCGCACGATGCACATGGCCGCGGTCAGGAACGGGCCGCTGTCCTTGGCGTGGTGTACGCAGGCGGGCAGCGAGCGCAGATCGACGTCGTCGCCGATGAATTTGCGCTCCTTGACGGCCAGGCCTTCCGGCTCGACCACGGTGCAGGGGGTGGGGCTGGTGATGGCCTCGCTGAACCGTTCGGTCAATTCGGTGTACGTCAGGCCCAGGGCCTTGGCCATGGAGTCGCGGCTGGTGGCGAGGCCGGTGACCACCGGCATGGAGAAGCCGTTGACGTTTTCGAAAAGGACACCGTAGTCCGGTTCGAGCTTTTTCCCCACGCAAGCGAGTTCAAAAGCCGGGTCCACGGCCTTTTTGATCCGCTTGAGAAGACCTTCTTCCTCCAACTGCCGGAGCCAGGTCCGTAAAATCGGTTGCATGCGCTCTCCCTGTATGTTCATCGCCGGGTCATTGCATCCCCCGGAATGCGGTCCATCCGGTTGCTGCTATGACGCTGCCGGGCGTCTGTCAAGTTGCCGCCCGTCCCTTTTCAGGATCGGGCCGGGTCAAAACCGGCGCAGGTTCCGTCCGTTGCGAACGGCGGGCGGAACCCGCGAAGGCGGTTGCTAGTTCGTCTGTCCCTGCTGGAGGGCGATCTCATGGGCGACGTCGATGATCATGTCTTCCTGGCCGCCGACCATGCGGCGTTTGCCCAGTTCCACGAGGATCTCCCTGGCGTTGACGCCATAGGTCTCGGCCGCGTTGCGGGCGTGCAGCAGGAAGCTGGAGTAGACCCCGGCGTAGCCGATGGTGATGGCGTCGTTGAAGATGACCTGCGGCCGCTTCATCACGGGATCGACGAACTCCGCGGCCACGTCCATGAGGGTGTTGAAATCGGCCTTGGTCTCGAAGCCCGCCCGGTTCAGCACGGCGGCCAGCACTTCGGACTGGGCGTTGCCCGCTCCGGCGCCCAGGCCGCGCAGGGTGGCGTCCAGATACTGGGCGCCTTCCTCGGCCGCGGCCAGGGAGTTGGCGACCGCCACGCCGAGGTTGTTGTGGGCGTGGAAACCGACGGGAATCTTGACGGCCTCCCTGACGGCCTTGACCCGGGCGCGCACTTCGTTGGGCAGCAGGTGCCCGGCGGAGTCGGCCAGGTTGATGTAGTCCGCACCGGCCTCCTCGAAGACGAGGGCCTGCTTGGCCAGCTCTTCGGGGCTGGTCATGTGGACCATCATCAGGAAGCCCACGGTGAACATGCCGTGTTCCTTGGCGTACCGGATGTGCTGGATGGCGATGTCCGCTTCGGTGCAGTGGGTGGCGATGCGCACGGCGGTGGCGCCGGCGTCGCGGGCCATTTCCAGGTCCTCGATGGTGCCGATGCCGGGCAGCAGCAGGACGGTCAGCTTGGCGTTCTTGACGACCTCGCTGGCCGCGCGGATGAGTTCCAGCTCGGGGTGCTCGGAAAAGCCGTAGTTGATGGAGGAGCCGGCCAGGCCGTCCCCGTGGGTGATTTCGATCAGGTCCACGCCCGCCGCGTCCAGTCCGCCGGCGATGGCCTTGACCTGTTCCGGGGTGAAGCTGTGGCTGACGGCGTGGCTGCCGTCCCGGAGCGTTGTATCTATGATCTTGATGGATTTCTGCATGATGCGTCTCCTTTAAGCCGCGCTTTCCATTTGAAGCATGCGCGCGGCCACTTTTTCCGCCACGGCGACGGCCGCTTGATTGATGATGTCCAGGTTGCCGGAGTAGGAGGGCAGGAAGTCGCCGGCGCCTTCCACCTCGACGATGGCCGTCACCTTGTTGCCGTTGATGGTCGGCGGCACGCGCAGGCGGTAGCCGGGCACGTAGGCCTGGACCTTTTTGATAATGTCGTTGACCGAGGCGATGATGGCGTCGCGGTCCGGGTTGCGGACCAGGGCGTAGATGGTGTTGGTCATCATCAGGGGCGGCTCGGCCGGGTTGAGCACGATGATCGCCTTGCCCCGGTCGGCGCCGCCGATGGTTTCCAGCGCCTTGGAGGTGGTTTCGGTGAATTCGTCGATGTTGGCGCGGGTGCCCGGTCCGGCGCTCTTGGAGGACAGGGCGGCCACGATCTCGGCGTACTCCACGTCGGCCGCCTGGTTGATGGCGTAGACGATGGGCACGGTGGCCTGTCCGCCGCACGTGACCATGTTGAAGTTGTCCATGTCGGCCACGGAATCAAGATTGACGCAGGGAACCACCTGGGCGCCCACGCACGCGGGAGTCATGTCCACGGCGATCTTGCCGGCTTCGCGGAGCAGCGGGGCATTCATCAGGTGGGCCTTGGCGCTGGTGGCTTCGAACACGATTTTAATGTCTTCTTCCTCCAGGATGGCCTTACAGCCTTCGATGGACGTCTTGATACCCATGGAGTTGGCACGCTTGATCCCTTCGGATTCCACAATACCGGTCATCATCGACATCTCGAGATAACGGCTTTTCATGACCTTGAACATGAGATCCGACCCGATGTTGCCGGGACCTATGATGCCTACTTTGATTTTGTCCATGACAGTAATCCTTTCTGGTTTATATGTTGGCGTCTGCTCGGCGCGGTACGCCGGTTCGGCGTCCGGGACCGTGGCGCCAGTTCAGCATTTCAGGATGAGTGGCAAAGGGCGCGCTCACCCGGCCGAAGGCTGCCGGAACCGACTTTCGCTTCGGATTATTCTCCGGTGAAGACGGTGGTGACGCTGCCCATGCCGTGGAAGGACACCGTGATGCTGTCTCCGGGCTCGACGACGGCCATGGCGGTCACGGCCCCGGCCAGGATGATGCTGCCCTCGGTCAGTTCGATGCCGAAGGAGCCCAGCTTGTTGGCCAGCCAGGCCACGGACGCGGCGGGGTTGCCCAGGACTTCGGCGGTGGTGCCGGAGAAGAGCAGCTCCCCGTTCTTTTCCAGGGTCATGCCGGTCAGGCGCATGTCGACCGCGTCGATGGGGCGCATGCGTCCGCCCAGAACGAGCCGGGCGGCGGAGCCGTTGTCCGCGACGGTGTCGCGCAGGGTGATCTTCCAGTCCTTGATGCGGGAATCCACGATCTCGATGGAGGGGATGACGTATTCGGTCGCGGCGTAGACGTCGGCCATGGTCACCCCGGGGCCCTTGAGCGTCTTGCCCAGACAGAAGGCCAGTTCCCCTTCGACCTTGGGCTGCATCAGCCCGGCCATGGGGCACGGCTGCCCTTCGCCGATGAACATGGAATCGAAAAGATGGCCGTAGTCGGGCTCGTCCACGCCGAGCATCTTCTGCACGGCCTTGCTGGTCAGGCCGATCTTCATGCCGATGACCTTTTCGCCGGCGGCCTTGCGCGCCCGCACGTTCTCCAACTGGACGGCGTAGGCATCCTCAACGGTCATTCCCGGGTACGTCTGCGTAAGCGGGGCAATCTGGCGGCAGTCTTTCTCCGCCTTGGCCAGTTCGGCGGCGGCCTTGGCAACGTCGAATGAAGTAGTCATGTTTACTCTACCTTATGATACGTTAAGAGTTGCACAGCGTGTATGGTGTCCGGTTCCCGCACCGTTCCCGCGCCGGGAAAGTCCCGGCCGGTCCGCTTGGTTCGGGCCTCTGGGGTCAAAACACATTCTGCCTTGGTTGACCATCCGCTTCATCTTTCCGGCCCGTGCATGAGCCGGAGACTGTTGCCTCGATGAAAACGCACATGGTGTTCGTTATTAAAGAACCGCGTTCGGTATAATATGTATAAAAAAAGAATCCAAAAATCACAACCTGAAATTTTTAAGATTCTTTGTGCGTGAACAGACGCCGGGTTATGATCCGGTATACCCGATGCGCGCCGAGATGTTCTCCGCGCATTCCTTGATCTTGGTGACCATGTCCGTGACAGCCTCGTTGCCCAGCCTTGCCTGCAGAAAGGACATGCTGATGGCGTGGGTCGGCGTTCCCTCCCGGTTGAAGACCGGGGCGGCGAAGCACTTGACGCCGATTTCGATTTCCTCGTTGTCGATGGCGTAGCCCTGGCGGCGGATGGTGTCGAGTTCCTCCAGCAGGGCTTCTTTGGTAGTGATGGTATTGGGCGTGAATTTTTCCATCGGCTTGGAGAAGATGTACTTCTCGAGCTGGTCCATGGGCATGTAGGCGAGAATGGACTTGCCGATACCGGTACAGTACATGGGAGCCCGCTTGCCCACGCGCGAGTAGGTCACCGTCGAGGAGCCGTAGTCGACCTTGTCGATGTAGATCACCTCGCCGGCGGACACGACGGCCAGGTGCACGGTGGTGTCGAACCGCTCGGCCAGAGTCTGGCAGCACGGCCGGGCCTCCCGGCGGATGTCGATCCTGTCGCGGACGATATATCCCAGTTCGAGGAGGGACATGCCGAGCCGGTACTTCCGGTTCTCGGTGTTCTGCTCAAGGAACCCCCACTGGGAAAGCGTATTGACCAAAGCATGTATGGTGCTTTTGGAGCGGCCGAGCTGCGAGGCGATTTCGGATATGCCGAGGTCTTCGTTGTGCCTGAAGCATTCCAAAATATTCAACGCGTGCCCGACCGACTTGATGGGGACTTTGTGACCGTCCTTGAGCATCCAGGTTCTCCTCTTATCTTTTTTTGAGATTATGGCCGAAGGCCTTGATCTTGTCAATGGAGTTTTTTATTGTCAAATAAAGTGCGACAATATGGAACGAATGAGTGTCCCATTTCATGGCCGCCGAGCTCGTATGGCACCTATTACCATTTAATAATGGGACTATTTTAAACAACGGATGTATTTGGATAACAGATATGGCTATGCATAATTCATACGGAATACTGTTTGACCATGATCGGCAGGCCCGCATAGGCCTTCCGGAGGCGGTTTTCTGCGAAGGAAAGAGCCGGGAGGCCGTCGTTTCGCTGTTGACCGATCACGCCGGGGCGGGCAAGGCTCCGATTCTGTTCACCCGGCTGGACCGGGAAGTGATCGAGGCCGCGCCGTCCGTCGTGCGCGACGCTTACGACTATCACCCCCTTTCGCGCACCGCATACACCCGGCCCCTGCCCCGGCGGGGCGGCGGGGAGGTGGCCGTGGTCTCGGCCGGAACGGCCGATGGAAGCGTCACCTGGGAAACCGTGCGCACGCTGCAGTACCTGGGCATCACCGTCAATGTGTTCGAGGACAACGGCGTGGCCGCCCTCTGGAGATTGACGTCCAGCCTGCCCAAGCTGGAAAGCGCGGACGTCATCGTCGTGGTCGCTGGACTCGACGCCGCCCTGGCGTCGGTCCTGGGCGGACTTTCCGGCAAGCCCCTGTTCGCCGTGCCCACTTCCGTGGGATACGGCATGGCCCACGAGGGGGAGGCCGCGTTGGCGTCCATGCTGGTCAGTTGCGCCCCGGGGATCGGCGTTCTGAACATCGACAACGGATACGGGGCCGCATGCGCGGCGGCACGCATCATCAACCTGCTTTCGCAAAAAGAGGTCCTGAAATGAGTGAAGACAAGACCAAGGAGCGCAAGGCCCGGACCATGCCCGAGGACAAGGATCGACAGGCCGCGCCCTGCAGCCCTGTTTCGGAACCCCATGAACACGGCCACCACGGGCACGATCACCACCATGACCATCACGAACACGGGCACGCGCACTCTCATGAACACCATCACGAGCACGATCACGGGCACCACCATGAACACGACCACCATCATGCGGTGCCCACGACCGGCGGCCGGGTCCTGACGGTCCGGGCCTCGAGCGGCCTATCCGGGGACATCATGCTGGCGGGCCTGGCCGCGCTGGCAGGCCTTGATAGTAAGGACTTGGATGGGCTTGCCGGAGAATTGGGGCTGGATTCCCTGTGCGGCTCCGTACAGCTCGAGCCCCGGTCCGTGAACAGCATCGCCGGTGTGGGCTGCAAGGTGACCCTGCCCCACGAGCACGCGCACAGGAATCTGGCCGACATCCTCAAGATCATCGAGGCGGGGGCCATGCCGGACGAAGCCAAGGAGCCGGCCAAAAAGGCGTTCACCATTCTGGCCCAGGCCGAGGGCGAGGTGCACGGGATGCCGAGCCGGGAGGTGACCTTCCACGAAGTCGGCGCCCTGGACAGCATCCTGGACATCTGTCTGGTCTGCCGCCTCTTCGTCATGCTCAAGCCCGACCGGTTCGTGTGCAACCCCCTGCCCCTGGCCGACGGCGTGGTCAAGTGCGCCCACGGCAAGGTGCCGTCCCCGGCCCCGGCCGTTCTGCGCCTCCTGGAAAACGTGCCGGTCTGCGGCTTCGCCGGGCAGGGGGAGACGGTCACCCCCACGGCCATAGCCCTGCTCAAGGCCCTGGGAGCGGACTTCGGTCCCTGGCCGAACATGGTTATGCACAAAAGCGTCATCAGCTACGGCACCAAGGTGTTTCCCGACGCCCCCAACGGCGCCATCTGGGCCATCGGGGCCGCGGGCGCATAGCCTGCCGCCGACAGGAGGCATCTTGCCTCAACGATGGAAAACCTCCCCGCGCAGGCCTGTGCGGGGAGGTTTTTTCGTGATCGTGGGACCGGGCAATCGCGCCCGTCCGGTGGAGGATTGCCGCGAAACGCCGCCTAGGCGGGGCGGAATTCCTCGGTTTCCAGTTCCCCGATGAGGCCGTTCAGGCGGCCAGCCAGTTCGGCCAGTTCCGCCACGGCCCGGTTGGACTGGCTGATGGAGTCCGTCGAATCCGCAGTGAACTCCCGGATGTCGTCCATGGCCTTGTTGATCTCCTCGGACGTGGAGGACTGCTGTTCGGCCGCGGTGGCGATGGAGGTGATCTGGCTTCCGGCGGCCACGATCTGGGTGACGATTTCGGACAGGCTCGCGCCCGCGCGCTCCGCCTTTTCCGTGGCCTGGCCCACGAACTCCGAGGCCCGTTCGACCCTGTTGACCGTGTCCTGGGTGCCTTTCTGGATGTCGGTGATGGCCCGGCCCACCTCTCCGGTGGCCTGCATGGTCTTTTCGGCCAGCTTCCTGACCTCGTCGGCCACCACGGCGAACCCGCGTCCGGCCTCTCCGGCCCGGGCCGCTTCGATGGCCGCGTTCAGGGCCAGCAGGTTGGTCTGGTCGGCGATGTCGGTGATGACCGAGAGCACCGAGCCGATTCCCTGGGCCTGGTTGCCCAGGTCGTGGATGTTCTGTTTGAGGATTTGGGTCTCCTCGCTGATGGTCTGCACGGAATCGACGACTTCGTCCATCAGCGCGGAGCCTTCGTTCGCGTTGGTCTGCGCACTGCTCGCGTTGGTGGCGGTCTCGGAGGCGTAGCGGGCCACCTCGAGAATGGTGGCGTTCATCTCCTCCATGGCGGTGGCCGTCTCCTGGATCTTGTCGCGCTGGCGGTTGGCGTTGTCCGTGGATTCCTCGATCTGGGCCGACAGCTGCTGGGCCGCAGAGGCCATGTTGTTGGCCACGATCGAGGCCTCGGCCGCGGTGTGGGCGATGACCGAGTTCTGCTCCTCGATGCGCTTTTTCTGGGCATAGATTTCGGTCTGGTCCGTCCAGAACGAGAAGGAGCCGAGCAGTTCGCCCTCCAGGTCGAAGAACGGCGTGGAGGTGAAGTCGAAGGTCCGTTTCTCCCCGGACACGGTTTCGTGTTCGAACAGGTCGTTGATCGCCTCCTTTCTGGCCAGCGCGTCGTCGGCCATGGTCTGCCTGGAGGAGTCGCCGTACATGAACGCTCCGGCGGTCTGGCCCACCTGGTTCTCGGGGCCCCCGTTCTTTTCCAGGGAATCGCAGGCCAGCTGGTTGGCCCAGCTCAGCTTGTGGTCCGGGGAGAGGATGGCGCACGGCGCGGGAATGCCGCGCAGCACCCCTTCGGAAAAGGCCAGCTTGTTCTTGAGCTCCTCCACCATCTGCCGCAGGTTGTCGGCCAGCGCGGACAGTTCGAAGCGGAACGAGCCCTCCAGCTTGCCGAGCAAGTCGCCGTCCGCCACCCGTTTGGTGAAGTTGCCCATAAGGGCGAGGGGTTTCAGGATGAACCGGTTGTTGAACGGGACGATGATGGCCACCACGGCCACCAGGACGAGGATGCCCACCAGCAGGAGGATGTTGCGTTGGCGGGCCGCGCTTGCGTTCATTTCGTCCACGGAGGCGGACATGCACACTATCCAGCCCGTTTCCGGGACGTCGGCCACGGCCACGTATTTATCCTGCCCGTCGACCTCGTCCTCGAAGATGCCGTTCTTGAGCCTGAGGGCCTCGGCGTTGAGGCCGGTGTCGAATTCGGGATCGAGGATCAGGTTCTTGTCCGCACCATGGGCGATGATGCGGCCCGTCTGGTCGATGATGTAGGCATAGCCGCTCTCTCCGAACTTGAGGGGATCGATGAACGTCTTGGTAAAGCCTTCCCACTGAACCGCTCCGATGAGCAGGCCCAGGAGGTTGTTTTGCTCATCGCGGACGGCGTGCGCCACCACGAACAGCAGGGCCTTCGAGGTCTTGCCCCGGACGATATTCCTGGTGACGTAGGAGTCGGCTCCGGCGGCGATGGCCTGGACGTATGCCCTTCCCGCATAGGACGCGGCCATCCTGCCGCCCTTGACGTGCCCGACCACGGCTTTGCCCGTGGGGTCGAGGACGATGAGCGAACTGAACATCTTCGACTTCTCGACGAAGGAGTCCAGCAGTTTCTGGGCCCTGGCCGGATTATTGGTCAGGGATTCGGAGACGGCCGGCAACACGGCGATGTCCGAGACCATTTCCTGGGCCTGCTGGAGGTAATACGAAAGAAAGGTCTTGGTGGATTTAGCGGTCTGCTGGAGTGAGGCCGCGTGGATGTCAGAGGAGATGTTGAAGGTTGAGGAGGAAGCATAGAGGCATATGACGAGAATGCCTGCAAAGACCGAGGAGGTGACGGCGAACAAAAGGACGTTGTTGATACCGATTCGCATGATGGTGTCCCTGTTTTTTTTTAAGCGCCAACAAAATGTCTGTGGTCCGGCTTGTATGGTCAGGCCCCGTTTGGCGGAGAAGGGGGAGCTGTGTTCAGCGGTCTTCGGGGAAGCCGCCCCAACGGGTGAAGATGTCGTTGTCGATACCCATGCTGTCCAGGATGCGCCCCACCATGATGGACACCAGATCGTCCAGCGTGCGGGGGGCGTGGTAGAAACCGGGACATGCCGGGACGATGCCCACTCCGAGTCGGGCGAGGGTGAGCATGTTTTCCAGATGGATGGCGTTCAGCGGCGTTTCCCGCACGGCGAGGACGAGGTTCTTGCGTTCCTTGAGCATGACGTCGGCCGCCCGGCAGAGCAGGTTGCCCGCCAGCCCCGAGGAGATGGCCGCCAGAGTGCGCATGGTGCAGGGAGCGACGGCCATGACGTCCGCCCTGAACGAGCCGCTGGCGATCGGGGCCGCAATGTCCTCCACGGCGTAGAGGGCGTGCACCAGGGGACGAATCGTGTCCGCGTCCGCCCCGCACTCATGATCCAGGACCTTCCAGCCGCTGTTGCTGACCGTGGCGTGGACCTCGTGCCCAAGCTTGGCCAGTTCCTGCAACAGGCGCAGGCCGTACACCGCGCCGCTGGCTCCCGTTATTCCGACTATTATCCGCATAGATTCCTCACACGTTTGCCGAATTCGTCCGCATCTTCGCATGGAAGACGGTCGGCGCATACCCTGTTATAAAACGAATGGGAATCCGAAATCCATCCAATGCGGCTGATTATTTCGGATTCCCTTGAACTCTCTTTCCCCCGGACCGCCGCGGTGGCGGCCCGGGGGAATCGTCGGTTGCCGTTAAGTCGTCATTTCGGGGAGTTTTCCCGAAGCGACTGTGGCGCGGGAAAAGGGACGGCGTGGCCATGGGGTGGCGTAGGGGTTGGAATGGGGCCGGGCCACGCCGCCCAAATCCTAGGCCAGCTTGGCTTTCCACTCCTGCAGGACGTCCCAGGTGGGTTTCGGAATGGAAATGCCGTCCTTGAGGTTCTTTTCGCGGATTCCCGATTCGATCTCGCCGGGCATGTAGATGCGGTCGTAGCCCTTGGCCAGACGGGACTTCTTCATGTTCGCGATGTTGTCCTCGATGTTGTTGTAGTACTCCTCCACGGGCACGAAGGCCTCGATGTCCAGGAAGAACGCGAAATGGCCGATGTTCTGCGACTTGTCGATGGTCCCGAAGATCGGGGTGATGTGCGTGCCGTACTTGGCGCCGGTCATGATGCCGCAGAGCAGGTCGATGACCAGGGAGAGACCGAAGCCCTTGGGGCCGGAGGCCGGAAGCATGATGCCCTCGAGGGCCGCCTTGGGATCCGTGGTGGGCGCGCCGTTCTTGTCCAGGGCCACGCCTTCGGGAATCTTCTCGCCCTTGCGCTCGGCGACGAACACCTTGCCGCGCGCATAGGCGGTGGTGGCCATGTCGAGGATGATGGGCGTGCCCTTGGTCGGGAAGCCGTAGGACAGGGGGTTGGTGCCGATGCACAGGTCGATGCCGCCCCAGGGAGCCATCAGGGGGGTGGCGTTGGTGCACACGAAGGAGACCAGGCCCATCTTGGAGGCCATTTCCGTGTAGTAGGCGCAGGCGCCGAAATGGTTGGTGTTGCGCAAGCCGACGATGGCCACGCCGTTTTCCTTGGCCTTTTTCGCGCCCATCTCGACGGCCCTGTGCATGGCCACCTGGCCGAGGCCGTTGTTGGCGTCGAGGATGAGGAGGCTGGGCTTGTCCTGAACCACGTCGAGCTTGGTGACCGGGGAGACGCCGCCGGCCTGGATGCGCTGCAGGTAGATGTCCAGCCAGCGCACGCCGTGGGATTCCACGCCGCGGGCATTGGTGTCGGCCATGACGTCGGCCGTGATGGCCGCATCGGCGGCGGGAACGCCGACCTTGGTCAGCAACTCCTGGATGACTGCGGACAACTCTTCCTTTTTCAGGACAATCTGTTCTTCTTGACTCATGTGAGTATTACTCCTTTTATTCTGGCGGCCCCGGTCAAAGACCGGGGCCGCAGGTTATTTACACAGCGACTTGAAGCTCGGCGCGCTTCTTCTTGAAGGAGAAGGCGAGAACCAGGGCGACGCCCGCGAGGCCGATGAAGTCGGTCAGCATGTTGGGGATGATCAGGCAGAAGGCGAAGGCCGCTCCAAGCAGGCGCTCGACCATGGTGGCGCTGCTGAGGAACCAGCCCATGCGGGCCCCGGCCAGCACCCAGATGCCGATGCCGCAGGTGATGGAAACCCACAGGATCGAGAAGGCGCTGCCGTCCATGAGCAGGCCCTGGTTGTAGGCGAAGACGTACGGCACAATGAAACCGGCGAAGGTGAACATGAAGGCATTCCAACCGGTTTCACTCGCGTCGGCCCCTGCTATGCCTGCCGCCGTATAGGCCGAGAGGGCCACCGGAGGCGTGACGAAGGACATCAGCGCGAAGTAGAACACGAACATGTGGGCCGCGAGCAGGGGCACGCCAAGCTGGATCAGGCTGGGCACCAGGAGCATGGCCACGATGATGTAGGCCGAGATGGTGGGCATGCCCATGCCGAGGATGATGCAGACGATCATGACCGCCACCAGGGACAGGAAGATGCTCCCGCCGGCGATGGTCACGAATAGGGCGGACAGCTTGGTCCCCAGGCTCGAGGCGATGACCGCGCTGATGATCAGGCCGGCCGTGGCGCAGGGCAGGGTGATGGCGGGCAGGCCGCGCACGGTGGCCACGATGCCGTCCAGGATCCTGCTGGGCGTCATCCACGTCTCGCGGCGCAGGAAGCTGATCGCGATGAGCAGGCCGGTGGTGATGAACCCGGCCAGCATGATGGATTTACCGGTGGCGATGTAATAGACGAGCAGGCCGAGAGGGACCATCATGTGCAGGTATCTCTTGGTCGAGGTCAGGATATCGGGACGCTCTTCCTTGGACTGCCCCTTCAGGGAATTCTTCTGGGCGTAGAAGTCCACCTGGCAGAAGATGCCGAAGTAGAAGAAGAAGGCCGGGAGAGCCGCGGCGACGACGATGTGCGAATAGTCGATGTTGGTCGTCTCCGCCATGACGAAGGCCGCCGCGCCCATGATCGGGGGCATGAGCTGGCCGCCGGTGGCGGCCGCCGCGGTGATCGCGCCGGCGCTCGCCTTGTCGAACCCGTTTTCCTTCATGATGGGAATGGTCAGGGAACCCACGCCGACGACGTTGGCCACGGCGCTGCCGCTGATCATGCCCATGAGGGAGCTGGAGACGATCTCGGCCTTGCCCGTGCCGCCGCGGAACCGGCCGGCCAGCCAGATGGCCGTGTCGATGAACAGCTGTCCGCCGCCCGAGACTTCCAGGAAGCTGGTGAAGAGCAGGAAGTAGAACACGTAGTTGACCACGGCGCCGGTGGCCGTGCCGAGCACGCCGCCCAGGGTCATGGTGTTCGACTCGAGAAAGATGGTCAGGTTGAAGCCGGTATGGGCCAGCACGCCGGGCAGGAACGGCCCGGCAAAGCCGTATGCGATGAAGAACGCGGCCAGGCCGAACAACACGTTGCCGGCGATCCGCCGCGTGCCTTCAAGGAGCATGACGATGAACGTGACGCCCATGAAGTAGTCAAACGGTTCCAGGTCTTCGACAAAGGCGATGCGCATTTCGATGCGGTCCGCCTCCATGAAGACGTAGGCCATGTCAACCAGGCAGAGGACGATGAAGAGCCAGTTGATGGCCGAGCCGGTTTTGCTTTCGCTCTTATTGAGGAAAAGCAGGATCATCGCTAGGCACACGAAGCTCACGCGGTGCGCCATGACCGGCACCACCGTAAAATACATGGCTGCGACTTGCAGAATTAATACGCTTATCGCCACCACGGCAACAGCGTACTTACGCCAGTTTTCCTTCCAGTCCGTCATTATCTTCCTCCCTGGGAGTTTCACGCATGATCCTGCAAATCCAGCAGGCCGAAGTGATTATCTTAACAATCCGCAACAAGAGCCTTTGACGATGAACACGGGGCGGATTTCCCGGGGGGTATGCGACCTTTCGCATTCCCGGGCTCTGGGCACCAGCCCGCTCCCGCGTCCGTATCCGGCTCCACCCCTTGTGCAGCCGGATTTCCGGCGGTTCCCGGGAATGCCGGGAACCGCCGGACACTATGCATTATTGAATGTACCCTTTTTCCTTGAAGTACCTTTCGGCACCGGGATGCAGGGGAATGCCGCCGTTGATTTCCGGCTTCCAGGCGTTCGCGGGATCGAACGCGGCCAGGGAGGCGTGCGCCGCCACGAGCATGGACTTGTTCTCGCAGATGGCCTTGACGATGTTGTAGGCCATATCGTCGCTCATCTCGGAGCTGGCGATGACGCTGGTGGGGTAGCCGATGGAGCGAACCTGTTCGGTGATGCCGTTGAACTCACCCTTCTCGAAGTACACCTTGGGCATGATGCCGTACTTTTCGGCCAGGTAGTTGGCCTGCTTGTCTCCGATGGGGAGGAACTGCAGGCCGCCGCGCAGGCACATCTCGGTGATGTTGGGCATCTTGTAGCTCATGTTGTGGATGAACAGGTCGGCCTGTCCGTCCTTCATCTGGGAGATGGCGCTGCCGAGATCGATGTGGGAGACGCTGCCGCCCCACGCCTTGATGTCGTCGTAGGACACGCCGTACGATTCCAGGATCAGGGAGGTCATGATCTCGCCCAGGCCGCCGCGCTGCACGGTCACGAGCCGGATCGGCCCCTTCTTGGCCAGCAGTTCCTCAAGGGAGTTCACGCCGAGCTTTTCGTTGACCACCACGCCGATGCGGTAGGGGCTGGAGAGGCCGCCCAGCAGGGCACGCAGGTTCTTGCGCGGTTTGCCCTTGTAGGTGACGATGCCGTTGTAGGCCCAGTTGGAGGCCACGGAGAACGACAGGCCCATTTCGGCCTTGCCGCTGCCCACGAGGATGGGGTTGCCGATGCCGCCCTGGTAGGGGAACACGTCCACGACCAGGTGGGGCATGACTTTCTTCATGGCCTCGGTGCAGGTCACGGCATAGATGTACCAGGAACCGCCGACGGACATGGAGGCGAAACGCACCTTGTTGTTCGCGGTCGCCGGGTCGAATGCCGAGGCCGGCCTGGGGGCGACAAGGCCAAGCGCCAGCGTCAGTGCCAAAAGAGGCCCAAACAGTTTAAGAACTCGCATACCTACTCCTTTTTAAAGTGTTTCCGGATCGTTATTCAGAGTCAGACGGCTCACTTTTGAATAGCGTCTATCAACAAGCCCCTGCAGGATTTCGACCTGTTCCTTGTCCATGTGCGAGAACCGCTTCATGTACTTGATGAACGTGTCGATGGGGGCGCGTTCTTGCACCTGATGGGTAAACCTGAAATCGCCGTTCTGGGCTTCCCAGAGCGGGAAGTAGTTGGTCTCCACGGCGACACGGGTGATCTCGATGGCCTTGTTGGTCGGCATCTTCCAACCCGTGGGGCACGGGGTGAAGACGTGCAGGTAGGCGAATCCGTGTTTCGCGGCTTCCTTCGCCTTCTGGATCTTCTCGATGAAGTCTTCCATGTAGGCCAGGGTCGCGGTGGCGGCGTAGGGAACGCCGTGTTCGGCGATGAGCACGGGCACGTCCTTGGCCGCACGGCTCTTGCCGTGGTCCACCGAACCGATTTGGGTGGTGTTGGTCCAGCTGCCGAACGGCGTGGTGCCGCTGCGCTGGATGCCGGTGTTCATGTAGGCTTCGTTGTCGTAGCAGACGTAGAGCATGCGCTCGTTGCGTTCCGCGGCGGCGGAAACCGCGCCGAAACCGATGTCGGCGGTGGCGCCGTCACCGGCCAGGGCCAGGCAGAGGGTCTCGCGTCCGGTCTTCTTGAAGTAGCGGGAGACGCCGCTGGCCGTGGAGGCGATGTTGGTCATCAGGGTGCCGTAGTAAGGGACCTTGACCTTGTCGCTGAGTACGCAGCAGCTCGGGGTGCCGAAGAGCACCACGTCGTCGCCCAGGGTCTCCAGGAGCACGCGGGCCACCAGCTCCATGACGCAACCGGCGCAGAACTGCAGGCCCGGGGAGTACGGATCGCCGTTGTACTGCTCGAAGATCTTGCCCGTGTCCTTCACGGACAGGGTGTTCTGCGGGCAGGCCTCGACGCAGGCCGGGGTGTCCTTGTGGGCGCACATGTCGCACTTGGTGGACTTGTGCATGGTCGGCACGGACATGATGCCGCCGTAGGGGCAGCTCATGTTGCACAGGCCGCAGCCGATGCACTTGGCCACATCCAGGGTCACCACGCCGTCATCCTTGCGGACGATGGCGCCGGTGGGGCAGACGTCGATACAGTCGCCCGCGGAGCACTGGTTGCAGGTGGAGACGGTTGAGAAATCCCTTTCGGGGAGCGAGATACGCTCGATCATGGCCTGTTTGGGAAAGGCGCCGCGGTTTACGCACGCGTCCATGCAGACCTTGCAATCCGCCGGGCACTTTCTCTTATCTATCAACAAAGTACGGTGGGTCACTTTGCTTCTCCTTCTTACAGTTTGTGTTCTTCGCGGTAGGTCTGCATCAGCCACAAAGCCGTCTCGCGGGGCTTGTTGAGCAGCAGTTCCTTGTTGTCACCCACCGAAACACGGTTGCGGATAAGGAAAGCGAATACGCCCGGGTGCGCTTCCTTCTGACCGAAGCCCTCGACGCCGACGAGGACGTCCTTGTCGAAGAGCAGCTTCAGGGTCTTGTTGTCGCTACCGGTGCTGAGGATTTCGCAGTCCAGCTTGGTCTGGCCTTCGATCTCGCCTATGCTGAACAGGTTCTCGTCGAAGATGCGGAAGTAGTTCATGGAGACCCAGCCGTCGTAGCGCTGCTTCTCGCCGGTCATGTTGCGGCCGGCGATCTTGCCCTGCTTGGCCGCTTCCGGGGAGATGGGGCACGGCTCGTAGGTGGTCCCGGTGTAGTCGGCCGGGGCGGCAACGTCGCCCGCCACGTACACGTCCTCGGCGGCGGCGAGCCATTGGTCGGCCTTGATGCCGCCGCCGGCCACTTCCAGCCCCTGGACGAGGTTGGGGGTCACGCCCAGGGCCATGACCAGCGCGTCGAAGTCCTTGGTCTCGCCGTTGGACAGCGTGACCGCGTACTTGCCGCCGTTCTTCTTGGCGGAGGCGATGGTGGTGCCGCTGATGATGTTCACGCCCTTGTCGGCGAACATCTTCTGCAGGGTGGCCACGGTCTCCGGGCTGAAGTAGCGGCGCAGGAGATGGCTGCGCACCACGATGGTCACGTTGTAGCCGGAGTGGGAGAGTTTTTCGGCCAGCTCCACGGACACAAGGCCTGCGCCGTAGATCAGCACGTCCCCGCCCTTGCAGCAGTTGGCCGCAAGGCGCTCGTAGTCGGCGAAGGTCCGGAAGACGAAGGTGTCCTCCTCGGTCAGCCCCTCAACCGGGATGCGGATGGGGGAGGCGCCGGTGGCCACCAGGAGCTTGTCGTAGGCCTGGGAGCTGCCGTCGGAGAACAGCACCTGCTTGCCGTTGGCGTCCACGCCGGCCACTTCCTTGCCGGTCACGAAGGACACGTTGAGGTCCTTGAGCAGCTGCTGTCCCTTGGCGAAGAGGGCGTCGCTCTTCATGTCGTCGAGCAGGTAGGGCAGGGCCACGGGGGAATAGGGCAGGGTCTCTTCCCGGGTGATGAACACGATTTCCCCGTCTTTATCGGCGGTCCGGATAACCTTGGCCGCGGATTGCGCGGCGGGGCCCGCGCCTATCATTACGTATTGGGTACTCATTGAGATGCCTCCGTTATTCCCAGATCAGCCAGTTGCATTCTTTCACCTTTTCGCCGTTCATGGCGGCAATGGTGATGGCCAGGGCCTTTCCGATGTGGTCCACGGTGATGTCGAGACTGGAAAGCCCATCGATAAAGTCAACCATGATGGGAGGATTCTTGAGGTCCGGCAGGACGGCGCGGGCTTCCTGGAAGAGGTGGCCGCAGTCCCAGCCCAGACAGATGCTGCGCTCGATGCAGGCCACGGCCTTCTTGCCTTCCAGAGCCTTGGCCAGGGCCTCTCTGGGGAAGGGGCGGAACATGCGCAGGCGGACGCAGCCGACCTTGATGCCGCGCTCGCGGGCGCTGTCCACCACGGTCTTGACCGTGCCCGACGAGCTGCCCGCGGTCAGGAAGACGATGTCCGCGTCTTCGGTGCGGTATTCGTCCACCATGCCGTACTTGCGGCCGAAGATGGCCTCGAATTCCTGTTCCACCTTCTCGTAGACTTCCTTGGTGTGCTCCAGGGCGTCCAGGGTCTGCTTGCGGTAGTAGGCGAATTCCAGACCGGCCAGGCTGATCGAGAAGTGACGCTTGCGGTCGGTCTCGAGCGTGGTCCTTCTGGAACGGTCGGCCACCGGGGCGAGGAACTTGTCGACCAGTGCCTGGTCGGGCACGTCCACCCGCTCGTACTGGTGGGAGAGGAAGAAACCGTCGTAGGCGACCATGACCGGGAGCAGGACTTCCGGATCCTCGGACAGGCGGTAGGCCATGAGCACGGTGTCCAGGACTTCCTGGCTGTTCTCGGGCTCGATCATGATCCAGCCGCAGTCGCGGGCGGTCATGATGTCCTGGCGGGAGCCGCCCACGCCGCGCATGGACGAGGTCTCGCGGGTGACGTCGACCATGACGGCCGGGACGCGCATGCCCGCACAGTACATGAGCGGTTCGTTCATGTAGGAGAGGCCCCAGGAGGAGGTGGCGGTGAACACGCGTCCACCGGCGACCGCTGCGCCGGTGATGGCGCTCATGGCGGTGTGCTCGCCCTCGACCTCGATCATTTCGCTGTCGATCTCGCCGACGGCGTGGAAGTGGGCCAGTTCCTCGGCCAGGGGCGTCTGAGGAGTGATGGGGTACATGGCAATGACATCGGGCCGGGCCAGGCGCACGCCGTGCGCGGCGGCCTTGTTTCCGCTTAAGACTTTAATCACTGCAGTTCCTCCTCAAAATGCATGACAATGGCGTGGGCGGGACACTCGTTGGCGCAGACGCCGCAGCCTTTGCAATAGGTGAAGTCGGGTACGAAATAACCGCTGGGCCGCTCGGAGATACAGCCGATCGGACAGTACATGGCGCAGATGCCGCACTGCTTGCAGCCGTCCTTGTCCAGGATGGGCCGCTTGAAGCGCCATTCGCCGGTATTGATGATCTTGACCTTGTCCGTGCAATCCGACCAGGAGGACTCGAAGACCATCGGCTCGGGTTCCTTGCAGGAGGTGATCTTTTCCTCGAAGGCGTACGTTTCCTTTTCGGCGGCACGCTCGACGTCGTACTGGTGGAGTACGGTCTCGTCGAAGCCGCGCTGCAGGCCGACCATGTTCTTGGCCAGCAGCTTGCCGGAGAAGGTGCCTTCCACGGCGGTCCGGACGTGGTCCAGGGAGACCAGGCCGGTGGCCTTGGCAAAGGCGCCGAGCATGATCACGTTGGTGATGTTGGTGCCGGTCTCCTCAAGGGCGATGCCCATGCCGTCGACCATGGCGATGACCGAAGGCTCCACGCCCATGTTCAGGATCGTCTCGGGGTGCTTGCCCGCGGACACGATGATGCCGCCCTTGGTGAAGCCCTTGTAGATCTCCGGTTTTTCGAGCAGGCTCGGGTCCAGGACCAGGAGGATCTCCGGGTGGTAGACCCTGGTCTTCTCCCTGATGGGGTTGTCGCCGTAGCGCACGAAGGCCATGACGGCCGAGCCGCGGCGTTCGATGCCGAAGGACGGAAATACGGATGCGTAGTTCCCTTCCAGTACAAACGCGTTTGCGAGCATCTCGGCGGCCATGACAGTGCCCTGACCACCGCGCCCGTGTAATCTGATTTCTGACATTAACTCTTACCTACCTTTTTTCTTCTGCTAGTCGCCGATGACTATCCGGGCATCAACAGCCACGCACCCATCCGGGTAGCTCAGCACCGGGTTGAAATCGATCTCCTTGATTTCCTCGAAATCGCAGATAAGTTTGCCTACGTTGACGATAAGTTCCGCAAGAGCGTCGATGTCGCAGGGGGCCTGCCCGCGCACGCCTTTCAACACCGTCGCAATCTTGGTTTCCTCAATCTGGCGCAGGGCCTCCTCCTTGCTCAGGGGAGCAAGACGGAACTCCACGTCCTTGAAGACTTCAATATAGATACCGCCCATGCCGAACATGACGACAGGGCCGAATTGAGAGTTCCGCAGGGCGCCGACCACGACCTCGATGCCGGACGGCATCATCTTCTGGATGACGAAGCCGTCGATCTTGGCGTCGGGGCAGTTCTTCTTGATGGCGTCGTTCATCTTGGTGAAGGCGGCGGCCATCTCCTCGTCGTTCCTGATGTTGACGATCACGCCGCCGGCGTCGGATTTGTGGACGATCTGGCGGGACAGGACCTTCATGACCACGGGGTAGCCGATGGACTGCGCGATGGCGACGCACTCGTCCTTGTCCTGTGCGACCTGCGTGGGGGGGCAGGGGATGGAGTGCCCGGCGCAGAGTTTCTGCGCCTCGAGCTCCGGCATAACCTTATGCCCTTCCTGCAGGCATTGTTGAATAAGGCCTTTCATTCTTTAATCTCCTAGGCGTTCTTCCGGTACTCGGCGTACCGGATCATATTGCTCATCACCCTTGCGGCCTCGTCGGGCATGTCGAAGGTGGGCATGCCGTGCTCCTCCATGATGAGGCGGCATTTGGCCACGCTGTTGCCTGCCATGAGGGCGGTGAGGAAGGGCTTCTTCTTGGAATCGGGGACGGAGTTGTAGCCGTCGATAATGGAGTTGGCCAATTCCTCGTCTTCCAGGAAGCCAGGGGGGGAGGTGAGGAACAGCACCGCATCGATGTCGTCCTCTTCCATGATGAGCTTGATGATGTCCGTATGCATTTTCGGATTAACCGAAGCGGTCATGTCGATATAGCCGTCCGGAGCGCCGACGTTCGCCGCGGGGGCGAGAATCGCCCGCGCCTTCTCCTTGAAGGATTCGCTGAACGTGGCGAGCTTGCCCGCGCCGGCAGCGGCCAGGGCGTCCACGCAGATGGTGCTGGGGCCGCCGATGACCGTGAGCAGACAGATGCGGTTCCCCTTGGGCAGGGGCATCCGGTCGAACACGCGGCCCGTATGGTAGAAGTCCGCGATGGACTGGGCACGGAGCATGCCGGCCTGCTTGAACGCGCCGTCGTAGATGGCGTCGTCGCCGGCGATGGACGCGGTGTGGGAATGCGCCACGTCCGATCCCATGGCGGTTCTGCCCGCCTTCAGGACGGAAACGGGCTTCTTCTTCGTCACCTTGGCGGCGACCTCCATCAGCTTGCGCGCATTGGGGGTGCCTTCCAGGTACATGGCGATGCTCTTGGTCTTCTCGTCGTTGCCCAGGTATTCGAGGATTTCGGTCACATCCACATCGGCCATGTTGCCGAGGGTGATGAACTTGTTCATCCCGACCATTTTCTGCTCTTTGGCCCAACGGAGGTACGAGGTGGCGAAGGCGCCGCTCTGGGAGACGATGCTCAGGCCGCCTTTCAGCGTGACGGGGGGCAGGCTGAACGAGGTGTTCACCCCATTATAGAAGTCGGCGATCCCCTGGCAGTTGGGGCCGATGACCCGAGCGCCGCAGGAGCGCATGATCTCCATCATGTCGTCCTGAAGCTTGATCGCTTCCGGGGTGCCCATTTCCTTGAAACCGGCGGTGACGATGGCGACGGCGCCCGCGTCCCCCTTGCTTTCACGGCGGGTCTTCACGTCCTGGGCGACCTGGAGGGCGCTCTTCGAGCCCACGGCCATGACCACGAGGTCGACCGGGTCCGGGATTTCCAGGAGAGAGGTGTACGCCTTCTTTCCTTCGATCTCCTCGGCCTTGGGGTGGACGGGAAAGACCTTGCCGGTCTTGCTCATCTCGATGGCGTATCTGAGAGTCTGATTGTTGGGACTGCCCTTTTTGGTGGACGCCCCAATGATGGCAACCCCACGCGGGGTAAAGAAGTCATTGATGCTGGCATCAGGCATTTCGTTCTCCACTTTTGGGCCTTGCGTCATCGCTTCGCACGGAAACGACAAGGCCGTTTCGAGTGACGGAACCGCCGCATGGGATGCGGCGCATACTCGCAATTTCATATATGTCCCCTCACCGCACGGTTTCGGGGAGCGCTTCACCTCGGCAGCCGATGCCGAATGTCAGAGGGCGGGTGTCCTTGGGATGAACCGAAGCGGGACGGCGGGGGGAAAGGCGCTGAAACCGAAGGGGTCGTTCTGCGCGGTGTCCGGGGCCGTTCTTTTCCTCAGTCCATTTGCTCCTTTGTTCACATGTGCCGTTACGGTGAAAACCCAAGGTAGAAAGTGGACCGGAGAGCATACTGTCTGCTCTCCTTTCTGCCTTAAGGAGAGGGAATAGTAGAAATCAAACAGGTCGTCAAGAAAATTCCGAATAATAGAAAGAGATTCGATAATAACGAACATTTGGAAAAAACCATTGTGAAAAAAAGTGATTAGCCGTGCGTGAATTCCGGGAACGGACAGGCGGCGTGGCCGATTCACAAGGGGCGGGCATGGATCATGCCGTAGCGTGGCGTTCGGGGAGCGGAGGGGGAATCTTCGGAGCGGAAGGGAGGGCGCGGTTGCGGTTGGGGCTCAAGCGGCGGGCGGCCGACAGGGCGGCGCCGTGGCGTTGCGTCCGTGCCCGATGTGACGGCGGCGTCGGCAGGGCGGCCGCACCCGACCGCGCACGGTGGCCATGAAGCGGCGTTGCGCCGGGCCTGCGGTCGGGGTGTCGGTGTTCATGCTGGTCGACTCGTCGCGGGGCGGATCAGTAGCCGTGCCCGCCGCGGGCATGTTGGGGGTGGTGTTTATGGGCCGCATGCATGCCGCGCAGCTTGCCGCGCAGGCGCGAGGCCAGCGTTTCCGCAAGAACGTGGATGTCCTGCCGTTCCTTGATGCCTCGAAGAAGAATGGGGGCGAGAAGACGGACTTCGTCATGCGGGCCGGGCAGGGCCACCATGATGCAGCCGTCCTTTTCGCCGACCGCCAGGCGGATTCCGTCCTTTACGTGGCGGCCTTCGCCTCGGGTGAAACGTACCAGGTACGGGGTCGCCGCGAGAGGGTCCACGCTCTCGATGGCTTCCACGCTGAAATCCTTGTCTTCCGCCCCTACTCCTCCGGTGGTGACCACCAGGGAACACTCTTCGGCCGCCGCGGCTATGGCCGCGGCGAGCGCATCCTTGTTGTCGGGCAGGCTGTCGCCCGCATCCGCCATGAACCCTGCCTGGGAAAAGAGTTTCACCAGGTACGGGGTATTGGTGTCTTCGATCCGGCGTTCTATCAGCTCGAATCCGGTGGGGAAAATGCGCACCCGGCCCTTCTTGCGGGCCGAGAGGGCCGTTCCCATGCTCGACGTTCGGGCCAGGACTTCGGGAACGCGTTCCTCGTCCAGGCTGATGGCCCCGAGAATGCCTTCGGAATGCATGCACGCGTCCCGGTCAAGGGAAACGCCGGGCATGGCGGCCAGAAGGGCGAGCAAGGTCTTCTCCTTGCCGAAAAATTGATCCGCCCTGATGGTGGGCACGAGGATGTCGAGGGCCAGCTGCCCGGGGCGCACGTCGATGACCAGGACCTTGTCCTCGGGCAGGGAGAGGCATTGCGCCACGGCCGTGGCGATGTCCGTGAGGTTCGCCGAGTCCAGGGTGATGCCGTTGATGCGCAACTCCGTCTTCTGCAGCAGGTTGAGTTCCATGCCGTCGCCTGGCTTCTTCTCCGCCCCTTTCGCCGCCCCGCGCGGGGTGACGTCCATGGAGCAATCGGCCATGGGGGCGTCCATGATCGAGCGGCCCATGCCGATGATGTCGAGATCGTGCGAGCAGAGCTCGGGGATGTCCTCGTGGGTCACGTTGCCCGAAAAGGCGATGGTCACGGCGTCGCGTTTGCCCGCCTCCCGAACCATGGCCGAGACCCGGTCGAGATCCTCGACGTGGCCGGTATCGACCATCAGGAGCTCCACGCCCCTTTCCAGGGCCGCGCGCGTTTCGGTCTCCAGCGGCTCGATCTGGCCGCGTATCTGGATGACCCGCGTGTAGCCCCGCATGTGGGCCACCCCGTCGATGGTGGCGGAGACCGAGCCGAACATCCTCACGTAATTCTTATCAAGGTATATGAACGGGCCGTCCACGATGCGTCCCGAACACCCGCCCATATGCACGGCGCGCCGAACTATGGGTTTGATTCCGCCCGGTATCTTCTTGATCGCGCCGGACACGACCCTGACCCGTCCGCCGGAATGCCGGTTGGCCAGGTCCATGGCCCGGGCCGAGGCCCGGGCGATGCCCGTGGTCTTGGTGATGCACCCGATGGCCGTGTCTTCCGCGATGGCCACGGCCTTGGCCGAGCCGGAAAAGACCAGAACGGGCGATTGGGGGTCGACGATGTCCCCGTCCCTGCGGGCGAATAGTATGGTGCAGTCAAGGGCCGTGAGGGTGTCGCATGCAGAGTCCACACCGCATACGACGCCTTCTCCCGAAAGGAAGACGGTCGCCGTGAACGAGTCACCCTCAAGGCTCTTGAAAATAGTATCCCGCAGGTCCGAGGACATCGGTCGCCTCCCGTTTTAGCCGTTCAGGGCGGTTGCCGGGTCGATGCCGCGCTGGCGCAGCCACTTGGGCAACAGTTCGTTGTCGACTTTGGCGCTGATGATCGGCGCGCGTTCCTTGAGCAGCTCGGCCAGGGACGTGCTCACGTTGATGCCGCCGGCGGCGCCGTCGAAGATGATGACCTTGTCGGTGCCGGAGGTTTGCTTGGCGAAGTGCATGGCCGCGTCCAGGTTCTTGGCCACGAGCCCGTGGGTCATGTACTCGACGTTCTGCGAGTCCTCGTCCATGACCTTGGCCTGCTCGGCGCCGACCACGATGGTCGGGATCTGTTCGCTGAAGAAGGCGCTCGGATACCCGCCCCAGGAGTAGTTGTGCACGCACATCTTGATGGCCGGGTTGGTCGGGGGAATGGATTCCAGCAGCGGTCCGTTCTTGCCGTAGAAGGCCTCGGTGTACCAGGTGTACGCCGCCAGGGGCACGTCCAGGTCGAACAGGTCGGTGCTGGCGCCCACGAAGTTGGCGTAGATGACGCCCGCCGCGAAGACGTAGGGAACCGGACAGGGGAAGTCGAGCACCGCGATGCACTCGTCCACCTCGCCCAGCAGGGTCATGATCTTGCCGTAATAGCGGCAGCCCGCGATGGTCAGGCGGTCGTTGAGCGCGTACAGGTCGTTGTCCGCCTCCACCGAGACCACGCCCACCGGGGACATGTCCAGGAAGGTCGCGAAGGCGAATTTGGACTGCACGAAGTCCGAGGCGAAGATGGCGCGCGCGGTGAAGTTCGCGGCGCGGGGGCCCAGGTTCTGGTGGTACGTGGAGCGCGTTTCGATGCGCGCGTAGGACATGCCGAAGGGCTTGACGGCCCGGTCGACCTGGCGGTGGAAGTGGACCTCGCGCACGTCGCTGTTGTGGGCGTGCACGACCCAGTCGGCGTCGTACACGGCCTTGAGGCCGTAGAGGGTGCCGATTTCGGTCTCGATGGGCACGCCTTCGTCGATGGGGGCCATGCCGCGGGTCTTGCCCTTGCCGAAGTGCTTATCGAGGCCGAAGGACTTGATGTATTCCTCGGTCTCGCGGAAGCGCAGGCCGACGCCGGCGCGCAGGCGGATGTTGGTGCAGCCGGTGCGGGCTTCGATCTCGTCGCGCAGGGCCTTGAGCATCTCGGCGTACGGTTCGCCGCCGAGAATGGTGAATCCGTGGTGGGAGGCGCAGATGTTCACCGAGTGGTCCGGCTTGATCATGTCCATGTTGACGTTCTTGAGCGAGGCGATCGTCTCTTCACGGATGGCGCTGATCCCTCTGGGGCCGGGATAGATGACCGAAGGGGAGTCCGGGAACAGGTCCGTGAGCATGACGGAGGTCATGTCCGGGAGCTCGGCGGCGCGTTTGACGACGTACTCCGGGGCGACGCCGTACTGGGAGAGACGGGGAGGGGCCGGGATTATAGGGGCGCGGGACATGGCGCTATCTCCTTTTGGACTCGGCGACTTCGGTGAACAGCGCGAGGTCGCTGTCGAAATAGAAGCCGCGATGGTTGTATTTCTTTTTGATGTCTTCGGGGATATCCTGGAGGGTCGCGGTCTTGCCGTACCACTGCCAGCCGCCTTCGGGCGGGGTAGGCACGATGCCCGCGGCATCGAGGAGGCGGAGCGCCGGCTGAATGCACTCGACGGAACAGCCCATCCTCAGCCCGGTGCGGAAGGAGATCTCCTCCGGGGTGTTCGCGCCCTGGATGATGGCGGCGGCCACTTCCTCGGCGCGGGTGGCCGTACAGTAGCAGACGATCTGGCTCGGGTTGAAGCCCGCCTTGATGCAGATCTCCTCCACTTTTTCCCGGTCTTCGTCCCGAACGACCGTGCCGACCGTAAAGGGCTCCTTGAGACGGACGAGCGTCACCGCTTCCACGGGACACCGCTGGTGGCAGTTGCCGCAGGCCAGGCAACGGTCGGGGTTCACCTCGGCCTTGCGCTCTTCCACGGTCACGGCCAGAGTCGGACATACCTTGCTGCAGATGCCGCAGCCGATGCAGGTGTCCTGGTTGATTTCGGCTCGCATGGTTACCGTTTTCATCACTACCTCACAATTGTTTTCAAATATACACAATCGGTGTCTGACGTAAGTTTTCAGCATTATAGAACTGTTTTCCATCATACGGAAACGCCTTGTTTGTGTCAATAACAGAAGGGCGGATAATTGCCTTGAATGCGAGATAGCGTGGCGCATATAGGCGGCACGGTGAGCCGCTTCCCGGGCGGTTGCGGTTCGGGCGGGAGCGGCGAGTATGGGGGGTGGCCGAGCCCTTTCCCCGTCTCTTTCCAAGCGGTTCGGGGGGGGCGGCGGGAAGGCGGGGAGAGAGCGAAAGCCGGGGGAACGGTTCATTACCTATTATAAAAGCGAGCCTCTCCCCATGCGGCCATTTGGCAAACCTTTCCGTAGGTCTTATGGACAAGGCGGCGTTTGGCCGTGACAAAGGCCGCTTCCGGCGACGGTTTTCCGTGCCTGGAGCAGCGGCGGGGGCGAGGGAAAGGAAAAGGCGCTAGAGCACGCGGCGCGCGCTCAGATAGTGCTCTTCCCAGAAGGGCGAGTTGAGGCTCGATTCCATGACCCGGCTGCCGGAACTGGGGGAGTGCACGAAGGTGCCGCGTTCGGTGACGATGCCCACGTGCAGTGATTTGCCGTTCTTGTCCACCTGATGGAAGACCAGGTCGCCGGGCCGGATGTCTGCGCGCTGGACCGGGCGGCCCGAGCCGAGTTGTTGCCAGGAGAGGCGCGGCAGGTCCACCCCGTTTTGGTGGTAGACGTACCAGATGAATCCGGAGCAGTCGAAGCCGGTTTTGGGCGAGTAGCCGCCCCACTTGTACGGGGTGCCGACGAGCGAGCGGGCCAGCCGGATGACCTTGACGGCCTTGGGCGCGGCGGGCGCGGGCCGGGCCGAGATTTCGGGCGGTGGCGGCTGGACCGGCGAGGTCGCGGCGCAGGCGCAGAGCAGGAGCGCGCAGGCCGCGAGCCCGAGCGCGGGGAGTCGTCCGCTTGTCCGGTGCCGCATGGTCGCCTTCTAGCCGCGTTTGATCCGCAGGAAGGACTTGACCGAACGCGCGCCGGAAACGGACTTGGCGTGACGGATGATCTTGTCCCGTTCGGCCGAGGAGCCGACGATGCCCAGCAGGACCACGTTGCACTGCACGGTCTTGATCTCCACGTTGGTGGACCAGATGTCCTTGTCCTGCACGAGCAGGTTCTTGACCTTGGCGTAGAGCTCCAGGTTGTCCGTGGTGCCGCACGTGTCGTCGGCCTTCTTGGGCAGCAGGTAGGTGGTCACCGAGCGCACGCCGTCCACGGCCTTGGCGATCTGGACGGCCCGGTCCACCTGGGCGCGGGACTCGTACTCGCCCACGATGTAGACCAGCCCCTCGTAGCTGGACGCGTCGAAGTCCATGTACTTGACCAGGTCGTCGGCCAGAAAGTCCTTCTCGATGAGGAAGGCGATCTTTTCGTCGCTGGCGTATTCGCCCACGTTGCGCTCCTCAACGGCCACGTCGTAGACCGTGCAGCCGTTGGCGAACAGGCCCACCGCCAGGAGTGTAAG
This sequence comes from Pseudodesulfovibrio hydrargyri, assembly GCF_001874525.1. NCBI lineage: Bacteria > Pseudomonadati > Thermodesulfobacteriota > Desulfovibrionia > Desulfovibrionales > Desulfovibrionaceae > Pseudodesulfovibrio > Pseudodesulfovibrio hydrargyri. The sequence goes on from NZ_LKAQ01000004.1 coordinate 1,693,884, forward strand.
GATGGAAAATATAAGTTTTTTATGGTGCATGAAGCTCCCCCTGAGTTTTTCTAGAGTATCTCTATATACCGATTTTGCGCTGTGGTGGCAACCACGGCGGCCCGTGCCCATTGACCGGGTGCGCCTATTTCCGCATACTCGCCATACTGCCATTGGAGGTGGCGCGATGCAACGAATCCGGTACATTCCCATGCTTTTTCTGGCCGGCCTGCTCCTGGCCGGGTGCGGCCCCAAGCGGCCCGTGCTCTATCCCAACGCGCATCTGGACAAGGTGGGCATGCAGGTGGCCCAGGCCGACATCGACGACTGCGTCATGAAGGCCGAGGCCGCCGGGGCCAACGCCAGGGACGCGGGCGCGGCCGCCGGAAACGTGGCCAAGTCCGGAGCCGTGGGCGCTGCCGCCGGGGCGGTCTTCGGGGCGATCATGGGCAACGGCGTGGGCCGGTCCGCCGCCGCAGCGGGCGGGGCCGCCGCTGCCGGAAGCGCGGTCAACGAGGGCTTCAAGTCCGGCGACCCGGCGGCCATCCACAAGAATTTCGTCGAGCGGTGCCTGCGCGAAAAGGGCTACGACGTCATCGGCTGGAAATAGGAGGAGACATGAAACGCCTGCTTTTGCTCATCCCGTTTATCCTCCTTCTGGCCGCCTGCGCCGCCAGGGGCCCGCTGACCGAGGAGCGCAGGGGCAACGTGGTCGCCTTTGCCCGGGCCGACACCGGCAACGCCGTGACCGTGACGCTGAGCCCCGGCCTGGAGTTCGACAAGCACGTGCGCCGCGACTTCATGGGCGCGACCGTCGAGGGCTGGCTCTACCGCGCCGAAGACGGCACCTCGGTCCTGGTCTCCAGCATGGACCGCGCCCGGTTCGAGGACCTCATCGGCAGGACCATCGAGGCTCCGAAGACCGGGATCAAGGCGTATCCGCCGCAGACCTCCTGGCTGCCGCGCCTGTGCCAGCTGGTCCGGGCCTACGTGGTCTCCCTGGACAGCGACGTGGTGGCCGCCGTCAAGTTCGGCCCGCGCTCCGACGGCGAGTGCGATGGTTTGGTGGACAACGACGAGTACATGGCCGCCCACCTCGACGAGGTGGCCGAGTTCGACCGCCGGGCCGAACGGGAAATCTCCGTCGACTGGTAGCCGCCTCAGTCGAAGAGCAGGCCCAACGCCTCCCGCAATGCCTCCCGGTCAACCTCCCAGCCGCCGGTCCAGGCCGGTTTCAGGCTGATGGTCCGTTCCCCGGCGCGCAGTGCGTAGCAGTGCAGGCGCATGTTCGTGCGCGACGCGCGCTGCCCGTCCTCGCCATACTTTCTGTCTCCGGCCACCGGGTGCCCGCGCGAGGCCAGTTGCACTCGGATCTGGTGGGTGCGGCCGGTGAGCAGGCGCACGGCCAGCAGCGACCGTTCCCGGCCCACTGTCAGCGCACTGACCCGCGCCAGCGCCGTCTTGCCCGACCCGGTGCGGACCTTTTCATGGCCCGGCGCGCCGCGTTTCTTCATGACGTCTTCCAGCAGGGCGCCGTCCGGTTCGTCCCACCGTCCCTCGACCCAGGCCAGGTAGACCTTGGCCACGCCGTTGGACGCGAAGAGATCGTTGAGTTCGCGCAGGGCCTCGTAGCTCTTGGCCGCCAGGAGCAGCCCCGAGGTGTCGCGGTCCAGGCGGTGGGCCAGGGTGGGCATGAACGCGGCGTCGCGGTACAGGGCCCGCAGCCGCGCCGTGACCGAGTCGGTCACCCCGTCGCCGCCGTGGGCCGCCAGTCCGGCGGGCTTGGCCACGGCCAGCAAATCCGCGTCCTCATAGGCCACCTTCAGGCCGCCCGCTTCCGACACCTGTTTGCCCTCGCCCGGCGTGTACGGCGGAATGCGCACGGTCTGCCCGGCCTCGATGCGGTCAAAAGGCTTCTTGCGGCCCTTGTCCACGCGCACCTGGCCCGTGCGGATCCATTTCTGGATGGCCGAGCGCGGCACGTCGCCGGTCAGCCGCCGTTCCAGGAACTGCAACAGCTTCTGGCCTGACTCGGCCCGCGTGACGATAACGAATTGTGTTTCCGGCATGGTGGTGGAGGAGCCTCCGGCGGCCGGGGGAAGGGGAGAGGGAAACCCTTTGAGAAAAGGGTTTCCCTCTCCCCTTCCCCCGGACCCCCCATCCCCACTCTCTTCCTAAACTTTTTGGGTCGCTTCGCGAAGGGAAGGGGGGGCGGAGTGTCTTTGGGATGGTTATTTTTTGTACCAGGTGCCGTCGGGGTTTTGCAGCCAGGTGCCGGGCTGGGCCTGCTGGGCCACCTTGGACGCGCGGCGCTGGCCCACCAGGGCCGGGGTGGTGTTGGCCTTCTTGGCGATGGCCGCGTAGACCGTGGCCCGGTCCTTGTTCTCGGCGGCCACCACGTCGGCCTGTTTCTTCGCTCCCCGGAATTCGAGGAAGCCCTGGTTGTTCTCGCCCACGGTGCCGTCGGCCAGCAGCGCGGCCACGGCGGGCTTGCGGGCGATGAACCGGTCCTTGAGGGATTCGGCCAGGGCGGCGCTCGCCGTCAGCCCGAGGACAAGGGTGAATATGAGGACGAGTCGTGTCTTATTGCGCATTGGTCGCCTCCGGTGCGGCTGGAGCTTCGTCGACGTCGGAGAAGAAATCGTCCAGTGCCCGGTCTACCCGGACGTTCACGTCGATGGTGATGTGGATGGGCTTGACCTCCACCGGGGCCACCTCCACCCTGTGGCTGGTGGAACAGCCCGAGGCGAAGAGCAGCAGGAGGCAGGCTGTCGCGGCTAAACAATGTTTCATGGCATGTTCTCCCTATTCGATCATGCGTGTGATGTCTTTATACAGCAAAATCCGGTCCAGCGGTACGCTGAAATTCACGTCCAGGCGCAGCCCCTGGAAGTTGGAGCCCTTGACGTCGCCGGTCACGCGGATGAATCCGCCGAACTCCCGCTTGTAGACGAAGGGCAGGGTCGAGGCGGGCTTGCCGTCCAGGGAAAGACGCACCAGCAGGTCCTCGCCCACGGTGTCCGCCTTGATGCGCACCCATTTGTAGTTGAAGTCCCGGACCGCCTCCCGGGCCAGTTCCAGCTGGCCGCGCTCGGGCGTGCCCTCGGGGATGGAGTCCACCAGGTCCTGCATGGCCTCCACCCGGATGGTTCCGCCCTCGCCCGGCGTGGAGTGCAAAAATCCGCTGTTGAACGAAATTTTCCCGTCCTTCCAGGTCACGGGCAGCTCGCCCGACAACGCCGCCTCGCCCTCGGCCTTGGCCAGCCCGAGCTGCTCCAGAATCTCCGAGAGTTTCAGTTCGGAGCAGAACAGGGTGACCGCGTACTCGTTGGACTCGGGCTCGATGCGGAAGGCCCGGCTGGACACGTGCCCGCCGCACCAGTCGAACCCGGCCTGCTCCACCAGGATGGAGCCCATGGATTCCAGCTGGTACACCACCCGCCCTTTGGTCAGGGCGATGTCGCCCGCCGTCAGCGAGTCGAAGGACAGGGTCTGGGCCGGGGCGCTGCGCAGGGTGAGCAGGTCCGGGGTGTAGTAGGCCAGGTCGATGCCGTCAACGACCGTGCTTCCCTCGTTCATGGTCAGCCTGCCATGGGTCAGGAAGACCCCCAACCGGCTGTTCACGCCGCGCTCGTCCACCGTGACGCCGCCGTCCGCGCGCAGCGTGCCGGTAAGCCCCACGCCCTTGAGCGCGGGCGCGAGCGTGGCCGGGTCGAATCCCTCGGGCAGGGCGTAACCGGCCACCTTGAAGGACACGTCCGACTCGTTGCGGACCATGGAGGACCGCCCGGAAAAGGGCACCCGCAGGCCGGGCAGCAATTCGGTATGCAGGGTCCCGCCAAAGGCCAGGTCCGTGCCCTCCTGGCGCACCCGGGCCCGGACGTTGCCGAGCTTGCGCTGGTCCAGCCTGAGCCCGGATACACGTATGTCCCCTTGCCGGTTCGCCTTGGGCGCGGGCCATTGGAGCGGCAGGGTCAGCCGCATGGGCCCCGAGGAAAAACCGCTGCCCGCCAGCCCCGTCCCCCGGGTGCCGCAGTTCAGGACCACGTCCGCCGATTCCGCGTTTGCCGTGCCGTGCAGGGAAAAGATGAAGCCGTTGAGCCGGAGGGTCCGGCCCGCCGCCCTGACCGTCAATTTGTCCGGGTTGGCCGCAGTGAAGGACACGTCCCACAGGCCGCCGTCCTCCCTGCGCGCGGCGTCGAATCGGCCGCCCATCTCCACTCCGGCCCCGGCCACCGAGAACTGCGCGGACAATTCGTTTCCGCCGAGTCTGCCCGCCGGAATATCCAATGAGGCCGGATACGGCTCGGCCAACTCCACGCGGTCCATGGAGAAGCGGATTTCCCGTTCCTCGAACCGCCCTTTGATCCCGACGACCGCGCCCTCGGCCAGCTCCACGCCCAGGGCGCGCAGATCGCATCCGGACAGGGCCAGGGAAAAATCGGCCATTGCGTTCGCCGGATCGGCCAGGTTCACCTTGCCGGTGGCCGCCACGGCGGCGGTCCCCTCCAGCGGCACGGGCAGGAAGTCGCTGAACGCGCCCACCCTGAGCGCGTCCGCCGTGACCGTGAACGACAGATCGTCCAGGGTCGGGCTCAGGGTCCCCTCAACGCGCACAATCTGGTCGCGCGGTGTCAGTTCGGCTATGAACGACACGGCCTCGCCCGGCGAGATCTCGGCATTGACGGGCACGGACACGGTCCGGCCCATGATCTCGCAGTCCAGGACCGCGCCGCGCAGGGTCAGTCTGCTCAGCGGCGGCATCGGAACGGTTGAGCCTTCCGCCGTTCCTTCGCCGCCCCCGGACGCGGGCAGCATGTCCAGCACCGGCAGCCGGAACCGTTCGCCGTCATAGGAGCAGGCCAGATGCAGCCCGTCCAGCCGGACCGCGTCGACCCGCCCGGCCCTGAGCGAGGCCGGGGTGTAGCTGACGTGCACGTTGGCCAGCGTCAGCGCGTCCGCCCCGTCCCCCAGCCGCACCGGCCCGATGTCCGCCGAAAACAACCCGGCGCTGCGCACATGAAACTCGGTCAGGCGCAGCCCCATGTCCGCCGCCAGCCTCGGCACCAGCCGCTCCAGATACCCCGGCGTCCAGACCGTCAGCCACCAGCCCGCGGCCAAGACCGCCGCCAGCAGCCACGGCGCGACCAACACGGTCCATTTCAGGATTGTTTTGCCATGGGATTTCGCCATGCATTACCCATACAAGCCCCGGTCCCCCATTGGCAAGGCATTGCCCCCGGCCCCCCATCCCCATCCTTTCCTAAACTTTATATGGACGCTTCGCGTGGTGGGAACGCAACAAGAAGACCTCCGACTTCGCGATGAGTCCGGAGGCCTTCATTCTTGATTCTTCTTGGAGCGAATCGGGTGCTTCAGCAGCCGACAGCGGCTCTTTTATCGCGCTGGCACAAGGCTTTCGAGAGTGGGTCAGCTGTGCCTTTTCTTCCGGGGGCTTGCACCGCAGCGTAGCCGTCTACGTGAGGATGGAAGCCCCCGGAAAAAATGTGCAGATGGCCCGCTATCGGAAGCCGCCTTCCTCTTGTGGCCACCCGCTTTTACATGAGGCTTGGTAGGAACGTCACCAACTGAGGGACCACAAGCATCAGCGCCACACAAACAACATAGGCGGCCACAAAATACGCAACCCCCTTAAAAGCGTCGGTCATGGTGACGTCGTGCGCCATGGAGGCGACGATGAACAGGTTGACGCCCACCGGCGGGGTGATGGCGCCCAGCGTGGTGACCACGGTGATGAGCACGCCGAACCAGACCGGGTCGTAGCCCATGGCCGTGACCACCGGGAAGAAGATGGGGATGGTCACCAGCAGCAGGGCCAGGGCGTCCATGACCATGCCGCCGATCACGTAGATCAGGCAGATGACCATGATGATGACCACCGGCGGGATGGGCAGACCGGCCACCCAGTCGGCGGCCTCGAAGGGCAGCCGGGTGATGGCCAGGAAGCGGCCGAAGATGACCGCGCCGAGCATGATGACCATGATCATGGAGGAGATTTTCAGGGTGTCGCTGACGGCCAGGCGGAACTTCTCCACGCTCATCTTGCCCGAGACGGTGGCGATGACCAGAGCCAGGGCCGCGCCCGCCGCGCCCGCCTCGGTGGGGGTGAACAAGCCCATGAACAGGCCGCCCATGACCAGGAAGAACAGGGTGACCATCTCGATGGAGCCGGGCAGGGAGCGCAGCTTTTCGGCAAAGGTGGTTTTGGGACCGGCCGGGCCCCAGTCCGGGTGGCGTCGGCAGAGGTACCAGATGGTCCCCAGGAACAGCGCGGTCAGCAGCACGCCGGGGACCATGCCGCCCACGAACAGCTGGGCGATGGACTGGCTGGTCTGCAACCCGATGATGATCAGGACCACGGACGGCGGGATGACCACGCCGAGCGTCGCGCCCGCGGCCACCGAGCCCGTGGACAGGATCGGATTGTACTTGAATTTGCGCATCTCGGGCAGGGCCACGGTGGACATGGTCGCGGCCGTGGCCGAGTTGGACCCGCAGATGGCCGCGAATCCGGCGCAGGCCAGGACCGTGGTCATGGCGATGCCGCCCCGGATCTGGCCCATCCAGGCGTAGGCGGACTTGTACAGCCGCTCGTTCACGCCCGAGTAGAAGCAGATCTGACCCATGAGGATGAACAGGGGGATGACGGTCAGTCCGTAATTGGAGAAGACGTTCCAAAGCTCGGTGCCGAGCATGCCGGTGGCCGCGTTCCAGTTGAGCACGTAGGCGAAGCCGGAAAAACCGATGATGCCCATGGCAAAGGCCACGGGGATGCGGAACAGGAAGATGGAGACCAGCAGCAGGAGGGTGCCGAGGATGCCTGTGGTGATCGGGTCCATCACGCCACCTTTGCCTGGATCAGGGCCTTGAGCGTGTCCACGGCCAGGACGAAGGCCAGGGCGATGCATCCGGCGGCCGAGGCGAAGACGAAGGGATGGTAGACGATCTGCAGGGTCTCGGAGACCTCGCCGGTCTGGACCAGAAAGGCCGCCCATTTCCAGGTCTCGACGCCCGCCAGCAGGAAGAAGCCGCAGGACAGCGCGTTGGTGGACGCGTCGGCCAGCCTGCGGAACCAGGCCGGGAAGCGCGCCAGCAGGATGCCCACGGCGATGTGCGCCTTGCGCCGCTGGGCGAACGCCAGGGAAAAGGCGGCCACCACCGCGCCGAGGAATCCCATGAGTTCGAAGGTGCCCTGGACCGGCACCCAGACCGCGCGCAGGACCATGTTGGCGCAGGCCAGCAGCATCATGGAGACGAGAAATATGCCTGCCAGCACGGCCAGCGCCCGGGCGGTCCACTCGCTGGCCCGATCAAGGAAATGCATCATGAAAGGTCCCGAAAAAAACGCCCCCGCGCGGACGCGGGGGCGTTGATGTGTGCGGTTAGAGGGATTCGTATTTGGCCTGGTACTCGAGCAGGTCCTTGAGCACGGCGTCGGCGTCGACGCCTGCCTTGGCGCACTCTTCCTTCCAGTCGTCCACCAGGGGCTGGCCCAGCTTCCTGAGCTCGGCGTGCTCGGCCGGGGTCAGCTTGTGGACCTCCACCTGGTATTTCTCCCGCGACCAGTTCAGGGAATCGTCGATATGCTGGTCCAGGTACTGGCCGGTCCACTGGGCCTGCTCGCGGCCGAGGTCGTCGAGGACCTCCTTGACGTCGGCGGGCAGGGACTCCCACCTGGCCTTGTTCATGATCACGGCAAAGGGGTAGACCGGCAGGTTGGTGATGGTCTCGTGGCGGCAGATGTCCGCGAAGTTGAAGTCCTTGAGCACGTCGAAGGAGGAGACCAGCCCCTTGACCACGCCCTTTTGCAGGGCTTCGGGGGTCTCGGACATGGGCATGCCCACGCCCTGGGCGCCCAGGCCGCCGAGCACGCGCAGGATGGTGCCCGAGGCGCGCAGCTCCATGCCTCGGAGGTCGGCCAGGGTCTTGACCGGCTCCTTGCTCATGATCTGGGACGGGGCCGAGGTGAACATGGTCAGGACCTTGACGTCCTTGAACTCCTCGGGCCGGTACTTCTGGAAGAGGTCCCACATGGTCAGGCTGGCCGCCTCGGTGGAGGTGAAGGCCACGGGCAGGTTGACCGCGGACATGAGCGGGAACACCCCGGGATAGTAGGCGATGGAGATGCAGCCGATATCGGCCTGCCCGGTCTGCACGCCGCGCAGCATGTTCTTGGCCCCGAGCAGGGTGGAACCGGGGAAGGTCTGGATGTCCAGCGCCCCGCCTGTGCGTTTCTCGACCTCGGTCTTCCAGCGCTCCATCTGGACGCAGGGGAAGGTCTTGGCGGGCGGGAAGTTGGCGTAGGTCACCGTGGTCCCGGCCAGGGCCGAGGCCGCCGCGAGGCAGGTCAGGGCCAGGCTCAGGGCCAGCGCGGTCATCGTTTTTCGCATCACTCTCTCCTTAATAACGCGTATGGTGGGGAACGGCCGCCCGTCCCGCTATTACATGTTCAGGTCGTAGGCCAGGATCAGGGTCTTGCGGTTGCCGTAGCCGTAGCCCGCGAAGGTGTTGACCAGCACGCACAGCTGCTTGTGGCCGTCGTTGTTCAGGTCGGCCAGGGCAATGTCCGAGACCTGCCCTTTGATGCGCCGGGTCTTCCAGGCCAGGTTCATGCCCACCTGGTCGTAGACCATCGAGTGGATTTCGCCCTGGGTGTAGTATTTGTAGTTCTGGAACACCTGGGCCGTGGCCGACAGATCTCGGTTGAGCAGCATCTCGTAGCGGCTTTTCGACGTCAGCGGCGCGGTGATGCCCCGGATGGGAATGTTGTAGGTCACGCCGTGCTCCTCGGTGACCCCGCCGCCCATGCCGACCATCTTGTCGGCGGCCTCGATGACCACGCCGGAGCTGTTGTAGGTCGCGTCGCTCTCGTAGAGCCGTTCGAAGCTCTGGCTGTAGACCACCAGTTTGTGCTTGTTGCCGATGACCACGCACTTGTAGCCCAGGCCGTCGGGCAGATAGGTCAGGTTGTAGACGGTGCCGAAGGGCGGCACCGGAATGGTCTGGCCGAACTCGACCTGGTCGCCCTTGATGAAGGCCTCATAGACGTGGTTGTCGAAGAGATCGCGCTGGCCCTTGTTCTGGGCCACCAGGATGGGCATGTAGGCCGGCGGGATACGCAGGACGCCGAGGAATTTGGTCGCCTTCTGGACCACGTACTTGAATCTGCCGCCCTCGAAGGAGAGGACGCAGGATTGCGGCTCGCCCCGGGGGGCGCGGACCGCGCCCTGTCTCTGGAACCGGTAGCCGCCGATGATGATTTCCGGGAAACCGTCGCGGTTCAGGTCGGCGATCTCGATGCGGACGCTCATGACGTTGGGCGGGAGCTCGAAGGTGTCCAGGTGCTGGAGCTTGCCTTCCTTGAATCGGAAGGCGGAAATGGCCGATTCCCGGAGGATGAAGATTTCGTTGCGGCCGTCGCCGTCACCATCGGCGACGTACATGCCGAAGGAGTAGTAGGGCAGGGTCTGGCTTCTCCAGCGGCCGGTGGTCTCGGTGCCGCCTTCATAGCGGAACTGCGGGTTCAGGGTCGCCTGCAGGGGCTGGCCGTCGCTGGAGAGGAACGGGCTTTCCGTCGGGGCCGCGGCCTGGACCGTGTTCTGCGAGACCTTCTCCTCCTCGACCGTGCCGTAACCCGGACGGTTGAACACGTCGCCCTGCAGGAGCTTGGCCTGGGAATCGAGCCAGCTGGTCATTTCGTCGATGCCCACCTCGCCCTTTTTCTGCCAGGCCTTGCCGTCGGCCGAGACCGCGTCGATGCGCATGTGCGCCTTGCTGCCGAGGATGGAGATCTCGCCGTACATGATGTAATCCACGCCCAGGCTGTTCAGGGCGGTCAGGGCCGCGCCCTTGTCATTGGGCACGCCCACGGACTGCAGGCTCTTGGTGCTGGGCTCGGCGTGGCCGATCCATTCCAGGTCGTTCTCCAGGCTGGCCTGGACGGCCTTGGAAAAGTATTCGTATTTCTGGGGCCCGTTGTAGACGAACGGGAGGACCGCATAGGTCTTGGCTCCCTGGGCCATGGCCGGGACGGCCAGGAGCAGGGCCGCCGCCAGGGCGATCAAGACGGTGATGACGGGTCTTCTTGCCATGTATTCCTCCGGAAGGTAGGTGATAACCTTGCTTTTGTGACATGTATGGACGTGCGGTCCCGCACGGGAGCCCCTTGTACCAGTTTCCGGACCGGATGCAAAGGGCGAAGACAGTTGATGCGGCGTGGGATAACCGCTATTGCCGCCGTCGGCGGACGGGCCGGCCGGCATGGTGACGGTCCGGTGTCCGGGCCGACCAGGGAGAGTAGATGACCCAATTCGGACGCACCTTCAGGCTGGTCTGCGACGAACCGGCCGTTTTGGTGGTGGAAGGGCTGCTTCGCGCGCAGGGATTCGATTTCGGACCCGAGCCGTTCTATGGTTTTGCCCGCAGACTGATTCATGAGCCGTTTCCCCTCGGTGAAAGCCTGGCCGCCCGGTTCGGCCTGATCTACATCCAGGACCGCTCCTCCATGCTGCCGCCGCTGGCCCTCGACCCTCCGGCCGGGGCCGACGTCCTGGACATGTGTTCCGCGCCGGGCAGCAAGACGAGCCTGCTCTCCCGCCTGGTGGGGCCGCAGGGGTTCGTGTTCGCGTCCGAGCCCTCGGCCGACCGGCTGGGCACCCTGCGCGCCAACCTGCGCCGCACCGGCTCGGCCAACGCGGCCACGGCCAAGGCTATGGCCCAGGACCTGCCCTTTGCGGACGGGACCTGGGGCCACATCCAGCTGGACCCGCCGTGCAGCGGCTGGGGCACCGTGGACAAGAACCCCAAGGTCATGGAGGTCTGGTCCGGGTCCAAGACCGCCCCGCTGGTCGCCTTGCAAAAGACGCTCCTGGCCAGGGCGGCGGCCATGCTCAGGCCCGGCGGAACGGTCCTGTACTCCACCTGCACCACCAACATCGAGGAGAACGAGGAGCAGGTGGCCTGGGCCCTGGAGACCCTCGACCTCGATCTGGAGCCCCTTGCCGAGCCCGAGGGGTTCGTCTTCGAGTCCCCGCACATGGCGGGCATGGACGGGGTCCTGCGCGTGGCCGAGGACTCGGACGGCCAGGGGTTCTTCCTGGCGCGGTTCGTGAAAAGGGGCGGCGGGAGCGCAAGCTTGGGCGAGGGCGCGCAAAATGCGGACCTGCCGGGCAACCGGCTGGACCTGGCCGGGATGGTCGGCGGCGACCTGCTCGACCTGAACCGGCTGCCCCCGGGCGAGGTCTACGACTTCGGCGGCAAGGCGTTCTTTCTCCACCAGAGGGCCCTGGACCTGGTGCCCCATGGCCTGCGTTGGCAGGGCTTCCCTCTGGGCAAGGCGGCGGGCAAGGGCGACCGCGCCAAGTTCACCCCCGCGCCCCTGGCCCGGGTCCTGCTTCCCGAGGACCCGTCCCGGGCGGCCTGCGACGTGCTCGACGTGGACGACACTACGCTCCTGGAGCGGTTGTTCACCGGCCAGAGCGTGCCGTTTGGGCAGGGCAGGGGAAGCGTGGGCCTGTATTATCGGGGCCTGCCCGTGGGCTGGCTGGCCCGGAAGGGCGGACGGCTTCTCTGGTCTGCGAAATGATCTTTTGATTTCAGCAAGTTGTATCGCGCAAAAAAAGTATTAAAAAGCATTGATAAAAGAGAGGCGTAAGGGCAGTATGCCGTTCGTCGCTGAATGCGGATCAAGGCTTGGACGAGTGGGCGGCCTCGCCGCCGAAAGAAGTTGACAAGCTGACCCCGCCAAGCTAAAGACTCTCTTCCTGCGGGCGCGTAGCTCAGCTGGGAGAGCATCGGCCTTACAAGCCGAGGGTCACAGGTTCGAGCCCTGTCGCGCCCACCATCTTTGAAATAGAGGGTACGCTTAACACCCTTTATCATACAGTGCGGAGCCGTAGTTAAGCTGGTTATAACGCCGGCCTGTCACGCCGGAGGCCGCGAGTTCGAGTCTCGTCGGCTCCGCCACTAAAGATCAAGCCCTTACAACGCAAGTTGTAAGGGCTTTTTCTGTTGCGCCGCCCCAAAATTCTCGGACACATCAACTGGGTTTATTGATTTTTTGGGTTGTAATCGCAGTGGATTGGACTGTCCGTACTCTCGTGGTCTCCGGTCGGTTGCGTCGGTCCTGGTGGATGTGGACGGCAGGGTATTGTGCTAAACCGGACATAAGTCTTGTTGGCTATGCCTGGGAGCGTTCTTCATCGTATCTTGTCGCTGGAGAATCGGTATAATGCATGCGATATTTTGCATGCTCTCATTTTCTTTTTCTTGTTCATTATGAACGTCGTACCGTTATTCGCCGCCAGGAAGCGATAGGCAGCAAGCGCTGGTGGCTTTCCGGAGTGACGAGCTGGTGGAAGCGGTGCGGGGCATACGGGGTGACAGGTGGAAATGATGATTGCTGATGTAATACAATTCAATGAGTTCCTGGACTCTACAATAGATCCAAAGAATCTGGATGAGGATTTTATTACTTCAAGACAAGTCGAACTGGAAGACATCTCCAAGCATTCCGATGCCGCATATTTGCCTCTTGTTGCCTTGAGCTATGCCAAGTTGCTGGAGTTGACCGTTCTGTTGACTGGAAAATGTGCTGACAATTGCCAAATCGTGGAGTTTGGGGATCTTGTGGTGAATCCTCGGCACATGGACGTGTGCATTCTGAATACCCGCTTGGTACAGGAGGATTACGGCGTTACCGATTGTGTTCCGCTTTGGTTCAAGAGACAAGTGCGTGCGCGTATCGGCAGCCACTATGCTGAAGACCTCGGCAGGATGGTTGTTGATCCAGCTTTATTGGTTCAGTTCCTTGACGAAGGGCTGCTGCTGAGAACGGAAAAAAAGGAAAGACACGGGAGATTGAGCGATCAGTTTCGATATTGCGTTTCAGATGATCCACAGTCAGCCTTTTCAGCATATGTTGAGGAGGGGAAGCAGAATACACATAACCCGGGAAAAGTGCTTGGTTGCGGACGCGCAAGGACCGTGTGTCACCATGTTGCGTCCTGGCTCGCCGACAGCACGGTCTTGAACATCGTTAAAGGCGCCTTGAAAACCGATCTAGTGGCTATACTGCGTGGCGTTATGTCGACTGATTACCTGAATGAAATCGATAAAAAATTTGAAAAGGCATTCAGCTCCATGAACTATGTGAGCATGGCAAGAAAAAATTTCGTTAATTTCCCCTATGATGATGACGTCAACATATCAGAGTGGGCTGAGATCAATAACGCATTGTGCCATTTCAATCTCGATGGTTACGCCGTGATTCAATCAGAATTGGATAAAATCCTTTCCAGTCCGTATTATAGAAGCCATCTTCTGGACGTGTCGTTGTATAATGCACCCTTGTCGCAGGGTTCAAGCAGCCCGCAAGTGGTCAGGAGCATCATGTAATCCGGCATGCCCCAAGCAATCCCGGAACACCGGCTCATTGAATGCAGGAGCCTCGTTGAGCCGCTTCATCCCGGTCGTGCCGGAGGCGCGAGTTCGGGTCTCGCCCGCTCCGCCGCGAAAAAAGAAGGACTGCAAGCAATGAGCTTGCAGTCCTTCTTCTAGGTAGATGGGAGCGTAGGCGGAAAGCCTCTTGGTTGTCCCATGCCGTTCCCAACGCCTTGATGTGGTTCCTTGCTCAATTCAAGCCGGTACTACCACCCTGCAAAACATGCAGGAAACGGACGCGGGGCAGGGCTGTTCTCGCGGCAGCCAAGGTATTGGACACCTCGAACGGCGTTGCCGCGGGGAAGCTTTTGCAAGGGGCCACGGCGGTAGTCATGCCCAAAGCCGGACCAGAGCGGAAAACCCTGCGCTATTTGTCCTTGGCAAAGAAATCCGGGATGAACGGCTTGTCCACCCAGCTTTCGGTCCACGGCGTAACAACATCGATTGTCCCTTTGATGTTCTGGAAATACCAGGCCCCGTCGATCTTTGAGAATGTGTCGTTGAAGGTGCCTGTAAACTTGTAGGCTTCATCTTCACCCGCTTCGTTCTTGAGGGTCTGGAAGTCAAGAATGTAGAAGCTGGCCTTGGCAGTCATGCCGTCCTCGCCGATCTCTATCTCGGAGGGGAAGAAGTAGTGGATCGACCAGGAGATTTGCTTTGCCAGGTTTACGCAGAGACGCTTGATTTCCTCGCGTCCTGTCTGAGCGGCCTGATCTTCGCCGACCTGCCAAGTGGCATCCTCGGCAAACAACGCTGAAATCTGATCGCCGTTGAATCGGTTGTCCAACGCTTCGGCGTATCGCGCCTTTAATGTTTTGATTTCCTCGATATCTTCCAGGCGTTGGAGACGTTCGCGACGCTAAGGGTAGGTTTTGCCATCTTGTATCCTTTGATTTGAGTGTTGGGGGAAATGCCGACCCCGTCGGTAGACAATTCACAATAATAGGCTAATTCGCTGGATGTGTCAGGTGAATGCTGTACTAATCTTTGCCCGGTTTTTTATGGCTGATTCATATAAGAATCGCGTAAAATAATGATCAACTCCATGACCAGTCGTGCCGGAAGCCACGAGTTCGGGTCCCGTCGGCTTCGCCTCTCAAAATCAAGCCCTTGCAACGCGTTGCAAGGGCTTTTTCGTTGTCTCGTCGGCTCCGCCCGGGGTCAGGACTTTTTACTGTTTTGTTCGCAGAGCTGGGCAACGGAGAAGACCGTTTCCCCTTCCACGTCAAAGAAATCGGTTGCGTCCGTCAGCTCCTTGGATCTGGCGGCGAGTTCCCTGGCGGTGCTGGATATCTCCTCGGCGGCGGATGCGTTCTGATGGACCACGTTGCCGAGTTCCATGATCGCCTGGTTGATCTGTCTGGCGTTCTCGTCCTGGATGGCGCTGGCCTCGGCTATTTCCTCCACCAGTTCGGCCGTACGTTGAATTTCGGGTATCATTTCGGCAAGCTGGGTTCCGGCATTGTCGGCCACTTCCACACTTGCCTCGGATATCCGGATTATCTCCTGGGCCGCCAGGCCGCTTTTTTCCGCCAATTTGCGGACTTCGGAAGCCACCACGGCGAAGCCCTTTCCATGCTCCCCGGCGCGGGCCGCCTCGATGGCCGCGTTCAGGGCCAGGAGGTTCGTCTGCCGGGCGATTTCCTCGATAACCTGGATCTTGTCCGCGATTTCCTTGAGCACGCCGAGTCCTTCCACAAGGCTTTTTCCGCTGCGTTCGGCGTGTGCCGCGTTTCTGACGGCTATCTCCTTGGTCGTGGCCGAATTGCCGGCCGTTTTCATGATGTGGTGCGTCATCGCCTCCATGCTGGCTGAGAGTTCCTCCACATTGGCGGCCTGTTGCGCCGCGCCCGTGGCCACGTTGTCGGCGGCGGCCGCCAGCTCGCGGCTTCCCGTGCTGACGTCTCCGGCGGCTCCGGTGACGGTTTTGATCACGCTGCCCAGGCTGGCTATCATCGAGTTGAGGGATTTCCCGACCTTGCCTATTTCATCGTTGGCGGTTTTTTCGATCCCTCCCTTGAAACGGCCTTCGGACATGGCGCCGGTCAGGGAGGTGATCTCCAGCAGGGGGCGCAGCACGGATGAACGCAGTATCCAGGTCACGATCAAGGCTATGACGCCCAGGATCAGGAGGGTCCAGAGAGAAAAGGAGATCGCCGCATTTCGCGAGTCCGCCTTTGAGGCGGCAAGGGAACTGATGATCTCGAAAGCGCCGTGGATCTCGCCTGTTTTCCAGCCTTCCTTGGTCCCTCCGGTCACGTCTTTTTCCCCGGCCGGGTCCCCATGGCAGTACAGGCATTCCTTGGTGAGGCGTATCGCCTTGAAATAGCGGATGTGGTCGTCGTCGATAAGGGTGAGCTCCTCCTTGTTGGCCGCCTTCATCTCGGCCAGGGCCGCGGCCTCCAGCTTGGTCGGGGTGTTGGCCGGGTTGCGCGGCGACTCCTTGGGAACCCGAAAGGCGTAGCCCGCCTTTTCCGCATTCGCCATCGCCATCTTGATGGCGGTGATGACGGGCACCGCGTTGACGACCTGGTCGGCCGGGATCTGGTCGAACGGCTTGATGATGCCCGAGTCGATCTTGTCGCTCATCTCGTTGCGGGCCGCCTCGGCCATCAGGACGATCGCCTTGCTCTGCATGAGCAGGGCCTCTTCGCTCTTGTCGTGTATCGTGTGGATTTGCTGTCCTCCCAGGACGAGGGCGATGATCACCGGCCCTGCGAGTGCGGGGATGATTGTTTTCAATTTCACACTGACGTTGTTGAGCATAAGGACCTGCCATGCTTTTTAGGCTTGTAGTTTTCTGGGGGAGGGACTCGACGACACCATAGCATGGAATGGCGGATATTTTGTAGGGGGGGTGCAAAGCTTAATAATAGTCCAACATACCTGTTCGTATTTGCTGGATTGTTTGTGTTGGCGGAGGGCAAAACGGGCACCCTGCGGGCACATGCGGCGAAAGGTGTTGTCGGCTTTATGCCAAGCCGTTTTAAGGGAGCCGGGAGTTCCGGGCTTTTCTCCCAATGGCTGCGCTCGGCACGCCGGGCCGACATGCCGGAGAGCCAGATGACAAAAAGCGATGCGGTCGAAAAGAAATGGATTGACAACCCATGCAAGTCCGATTAGACAGGCTCTTCCTGCGGGCGAGCAGCTCGCCGGGAAGGGCATCGGCCACAAGCCGAGGGCCGCGGGGGAGAGCCCCCTGTCGCCCGCCATCTTTGAAATAGAGGGTACGCTTAACACCCTTTATCATAATAAGTGCGGAGCCGTAGTTAAGCTGGTTATAACGCCGGCCTGTCACGCCGGAGGCCGCGAGTTCGAGTCTCGTCGGCTCCGCCACTAAAGAACAAGGATCTTAATCAGTTAGGTTAAGATCCTTTTTCTATTTTCTGATCCGAAAAACATCGGACACATTTTTATTTTTAGGTAGTAATCGCGAAGGGTTGGAATGTCCGTTTTGTCGCGGCTTCCGGCTAGATGCACTTATCCTCTCGGATTTGCATGGGAAGTGGGATGGGTCAGGTTTTGAGTATTTAACAGAGCAAATCTGTAACTCTAACTTCCGCCAACACATGGGATGCTTCCCTATTTGGGTGTCATCAGATGATTGGACTCTCAGGTTATGTCAAACATCTCTTCGTCATCCAGAACTACAGTTTGGGGGAAGAGTCTATGAAACTCCTCTTTGTGTTCTGTGTGTATCGGGATAATCCTTTTAGGTTTTGTCTCCGCTACAAATCGTTCGAGGTCCGAACTCGTGATATGTCCGCTGGTATGGATGGCTTTGAACTTGACTCCTGGCAGCTCTTTTAATGCCGCTGCGTACTCGTTGAAAGTCGGCGTGTTTCTATCAAGGTAGCCTGTCCACTGTGAGTAGATAACAGTCGATGACTCCAGGGATTTAATGATGTGGGCCACCCAATAATCTCCGAGTTTGAGAACATACTTTGAAGGGGAATTGTGAAGGTCCTTTTCCCAAAGCTCGTTGTCAGGGTGATAGAGTTCCTGAACAAAGTCGTTGAAATATTCTTTTTGCTGCTTCATTTTTTGATACTGACCAGAAGCAGCTTTGTTGTGGGAAAGAACCCGAACTCCTGACCATTTGAGATCGGGTATATTCTTGGACAGTTTTTGTGCGATCCGCAGAATCCAAGCTGAATAGATGTCCAGGACCAAAACTCTACCGCATTTTTTCGCTGCTCTATAGGCAGTTACCATCCGATCAATGTTTTGAGCTGAACAACTGAGGCAGACAAGGCTCGGTTCATTCTTGATCGCATCAACCATTCCTTCTTCGACAGCGGATTCATTGGCGAACTCGGCGTTGTTTCGACGAACCATTGTTCCTTCCAAGAGCATCGCATCTATACCTTTGGGAAGATGAGAACAGAGGTAGTTAAAAGACCTTGATTTCCTGCCATGCGCTCGGAAGTCGCCACTGTAATAAATGGTTTTGCCGTTTGCTTCGATAAGAAACCCAAAGGATTCGGGAGATGAATGGTCAACCATGTACGGGGTTACAGCGATAACCCCAATACTGATGGTTTTGCCAGCCTCTAAACGGGTTCTTTGTCGGGAAGGAAGTGGTGATTTCCCTGTGAATATTCTCAGGCTTTGCATAAAATCCCACGCGACATCCCCTATGTATATCGGAAGGTCTTTAGGAATATCTTTGATCAATCCATAATGATCCTGATGTCCGTGTGAAATGAGCACAGCCGAATATTCGCCTATGTCATCAGGAAGAGATGTCGGGGAGCCATCCAATGATGAACCTGCATCGACCAAGATACGAGTGAATTCATGAGTTATCTCGACGCAGTTTGCACCGATTTCATTTGTCCCGCGATGAATGGTTATTTGCGCAGCCTGCGGACACGCAGCTGATCGCCCGGGCCATGGCATCGGTTTCCCTGGAAAAATTTTTTTAGCCATGTCGGAGATATAGCAGAAGCCTTCATTGCCGACCAGAGGTCCTAACTTAGTAAGCCAGAAAAAGAAAATGCCTCAGAAGCCATTCGTATTACTTCTAAGGCATTCAGTGAGCCCTAAGATTGGGTACACCTTGTACGTTTGATTTTAAATCAACTGATTTTCCATGGAGAAGGGTAACCCCCACGTGCGGAGTACGTAGCTCCATGAAGCTTTAAGTACTCCTGTAGAGGCTTGTATGGAATGCGTTTTAGTTTGCCAAAATTGGTGTCCTCGTTGAAGCATTTCCCTTCTGATTCTTTCCTTCCATATGTTGTTGTGTCTAGCTCCTCACCTGCTTCAATTTTCGCTTTACCAATTCGACTGAGGATGGCTGGTGTCTCATAGTTTCCAAACCACCGACCTCCACTGTTGAGAAGTCGGTAATCTCGTGCAGCAATGCATTCCGAGACAGGAAATGCACCGACATCAATAATAGTCGGACAATAAAAGCCATCATGTTGAGCGTTCTCCCTGAGTTGGTAGGCTACAACAAGAAGGATGTCCTTTTCTGGGATGACATTTTTAACTGTAACTTTTTGAGTTAACCGTGCTGATGGTTCTCTCCTTGTGGCAGGGACTTTCATTTCAACACCTTCAGGATCAACATAAAGAAGCTTTAGTTCCGCTCTAAATCCTAGATTGTGTTGGTAATCAGGATACCCTTCTCTGTCACCAAGTATCCCGTCATGCTTAGAGAGTCCTACTTTAGCAAAAAGACCATCATCAGGGTAAAGCTTATCAAGTTCTGGGATTGCTACATCCATTAATGTCCCAACTATTGTACCAATTTGTGATGGCTCAAAGGATTTCAGAAGGTCTTTAGGAATGTTCAGTATGTTGATCTGGGCACCGATTAAGGGTGAAAGACAGTTTTTAAATGCCATGATGTCTTCTGAAGAGATGCATGTTGTCACAGTTTTATACCTTCGTTTTGGTAAAATATTTTGACATATCGAGGTTCAACACCTTGAGCAGCTGAAATAATTCCGTAACCGACAATTCTTGCTCATAGTTTTCAATCTTCGCCATGAATGATTGAGACTTCCCCAGGCTTTCAGCAACTTCTTTCTGGGTTAGTCGGAGTTCTTTTCGCCTTCCCTTCAAATCGGAAATGATTTGTATGTATTCAGGACTACTTCGATGCATCGCATAAAAATAGCAAAATGCTGGGGAAAAGAGAATTTATTCGATTTGAGAATTTTTTATCCAAGAAAGACGAACGTCTTGACCTGTGTGTTTGAAGAGGGTAGGTGTCCATAGACAAGGAGGCCCTGCCATGGGAAGTCGTCATTCTTTTGATTCTAACGATGCTAAATCTATAGTGAATAGATTGCAGGAGTTGTTTCTAGCTAACTCGGGCGAAGACCCTTTTGAGGAGTTGTATAAGCTCGTTGTTGCGAAGATATTTCTTGAGACAAATGGAGATATGGATTCAGAGTATCTTGCTCAAGGAGTAAATAACCGAGAGTTTGTGGAGTCTGTTTTACGCAAAGCGAATCACAAATGGCCCAATATAGTTCAAGGTACATGTGAAATAAAAATGACCAATGAACACCTGGATGTGTTTCTGCGAGAAATGCAAGACATTTCTTTTTCTGGGTCAAATTTTGAGATCATCGATAGTTTTTTTGAAAGCATAGTCGCAAGTACTTCGAAGGGGGCCAAGGGGCAGTACTTTACTCCGAGGCATGTTGTTGAGTGCTTGGTTAGGATCATAAATCCTAGACCTGGAGAACTGATTTGTGATCCAGCTTGTGGCTCTGGCGGCTTCTTGATTCATGCTGTAGAGCACCTAAAAAACAAGGCGGACATCTCAGATATTAAAAAGTGTGTGTACGGTTTTGATTTTGACAAAAAGGCTGTCAGCGTATGCAGGGCTTTGATGATTCTTGCTGGTTGTGGGACCACCAATTTTCACCAGATTAATAGCCTATTGAAGCCTTCGGCTGGTCTAATTCCTACCGAGGAGTACTATGGGTATAACATCGAGGATGCATTGAACTCATCAACCAACGGGTTTTCTGGGTTTGATGTGATTATCACTAATCCTCCGTTTGCCGGTGAAATTAAAGAACCTCACATCTTAAACTCTTATTCTCTTGCAAGCAGAAAGAAGCGTGTAGAGCGCGACGCATTATTCTTGGAACGTTGTGTCAACTTGTTGAAGCCAGGCGGACGTATCGCAATTGTTCTTCCTGTGAACAAATTTTCGACTAAGACCTGGGGGTACTTGCGAGAATGGCTTATTCGCAATGTTGAGGTGAAGGCTGTGCTAGGATTGGGCAGAAGTGCCTTTATGCCTTACACCTCGCAAAAGACCAATGTGCTGTTTGCAAAAAAACGACTTAAACCTATTAAGTTCTCTGACGCTTTAAGTGAAGAAGTCCATTTTTTCTTGAGCGAGATGTCAGGCAAAGACAATAAAGGTAATTTTATCATTAAGGCGCAAGATGCTGAGACTCTCTGGGACCGTGTAGACCATGATCTTGCTGATGTTGTGACTATGACTGAAGGGCTTTGGCGTTAAAGGAGATCGAGATGGCAATATCCAACACCGTTTGCGTTTCATCATTAGATTCAACATATATCTTGTCCCCTGAACGCTATGATCCCCGGCGAAGTGTCAACCTATATTCAAAGGTGACTCTGGGTGACATATGCTCCTTAAGGAAGGAATCCTTTAATCCAAAGAAAGCGTCTTCTGACGATATGTGCCTAGTCCTAGACACCAATGATGCGTCTGAAGGTGTCATTTTTACACGTAAAACCTGCGTATCCGGGCCAGAAGTAGGTAGTTCAAAGAAGATCATTCACGCAGGCGATATAATTATATCCCGCCTACGTCCTTACTTGCGTCAAGTTGCATATGTTGATGACGCTTTGTTTCATTTACATGAAGGGAACTACAGAATCATTTGTAGTACAGAGTTTTATGTGTTGGCTCCAAAAGAATCATCAATTGGCTTTTTGGTTCCTTATCTTCTCTCCTCAGTCATTCAGGATTCTCTTCAGGCATCAACAGAAGGTGGACATCATCCACGGTTTTCGGTTGACACCTTACTTAAACTTCCTATTCCCGAAGACCTGCTAGCCATGAGTAATAATCTGTCGGACAGCACCCTACGGCATGTGAATATGTTCAGGGAAGGTGAGCAAGGGTTGTTTAAATTGATACCCGACTTCAGCTAGTCGATAAGCAAAGTCGAGGGCGGTTATCCTGAAATCCCTGTAATTTCAACGTGCTGAGAATCGGACACATTTCTAGGTGAAAATAATGCAAATAATGGGTCAGGTCAACGATCTAACTTGTTAAAGTGCTTGAATCTTTTGTTCAGCTGGCACCCTGTCACGCCGGAGGCCGCGAGTTCGAGTCTCGTCGGCTCCGCCACTAAAGAACAAGGACATCAAGCAATGAGCTTGGTGTCCTTTTTCTTTTTCTGGTTGATCGCCAAACAATCTAGAAAAGCCCTTTGATTTGGTTACGGCCACTATCTTTGTATCATTTCGATAATGTTATCTAGTCGGCGCAGAAGGTCATCGTATGTCATAATATCTATAATATTAGCATATTTTCGCTTGATAATTTCGAAGTCAAACCTTTGATCTGAGTCGAAGTTCTTGTCTCGACCAAGGATTACCATTGCTTTAGGGTTTGTCACTTGAAGCTTAAGATCAACAGGCAATTCGTCTTTTCTCTTTTCATAAATGGTACGCTCTCCTTCCCGGCCCCACTTGTTGAGGTGAAAAAGGTATTTTTCAACCTGCATGACGGAACCACCTAGCTCCATCTTAGGGGTGTAGTTATCCCGATACCTTCTTTTGGAAAGGAGACAATCATCAAAGGGTTGTTTAATTTCAATAACATCTATAGTGCCATTGGCGTCCACTAGAGTTAAGTCTATGTAGCGGTCGGTTGTTTTTGACGGGTTAGAGTAGAAATCCTTAATGTGAAGGTTCTCAAGAACCGCTACGTATTTGGGAAATATCAGAAGTAGGAAACTGACAATTTTTTTTTGCCAATCTCTTTCCTTATATGAATCAGCACTTTTAAGCATCAACTGTAATTCTTCGCGTATGAATACAAACTTTTGAGCTTCATAGTCTTTTATGAATTCGACACGAGGAGAAAGTCTGGATGTGTGTTTATGTTCGAGGTGCTTTTTAAGCTTGAGTTGGGCATCTGTCATTGTCTCAAAATAATCACCAAGAATCCTGCTGATCCTTGCACCTGCGTAATGTGTTAGCTCTGTTGTATTAGGAAAACTCCGTAGCAGGTCTTCAAATGCCTCGTTTGGGATAGCCTTTTCAAGGCTTCCTCCAATGACAATTTGTTCATTCACGAGGCTGTCTATTTTTCGGAATATTGAGATATTCCTGTGGGCAATGAAAGACTTGTGTGTCAGTTTGACTTCAGCGGCGATCAGTAAGTCGTGTTTTAATTCAAGAAAATCTTTGTTGATCCTGAAATATTCTCCTCGCCTTCTCCCCAGTATGAATATGCGGGTGTAGTCACTTGGTGCACCGTCGTGTTGAGTGAAAGTGAATACCCTTTTTAAGTTGACTGCTCCATATTGTTGGATATTCTGGTCAATCCAATCAGCACTAAAATGCCTTTCGCTTTCATACTTAATAAGTAATCTGTTTCTATCTTTGATAATCGTTATCATATTTAACGCTCATAATATCTTTAATGTCTTAGCGGTCAGAAAGGGGTCTAGTCTCTTAGATTACTTCTGTTAGGAGCCAGATAACAGATGGTTGATTGTCAATCTAGCCCTGTTTGTAGAGGCCAGACGGGCTATGTGTTTTATAGTCTAGTGGCTCTGAGGCTATAAGCAATCTTGCTTGGAACAAGTTTATTAATAGTCCTAATAAGGCACAGCGGGACACATGTGCCAAATGTGTATTGTCTTTCTTGTATTGTAATAAATGCTTATATAGAAATGGAGGATACCCCGTCACACCGGAGGCCGCAAGTTCAAGTCTCGTCGGCTCCGCTCTAAAGAACAAGGACCTCAAGCACATTGCTTGAGGTCCTTGTTCTTTGCGTCATTGGTTGTACCCCGCGTGACTCCCCGATGATCTTTATGCTGGGCGTTCCACAGAGTTTGGGCAGCCATGAGCTGCAACTTTTGCACCTCCAGCCGCGATTGAATTTCCCCCAAGACATCAGCCGGTTGTCCCTCTGAGGCTTGTCCAAGGCAACTTTTGTAGCCAGCCATGATTGACATGGGTTTTGCCCTGGGGTAGAAATTTCTAAATACAAACGTCGTCCGACAATGCCGGACGAGAGGTGTCGATGACCGAAGGCAGAATTATCCAGTCCGTGGCGCGGGCATTGAATATCCTGGAATTGTTCGAGAATTCCACGGATCTCAGTGTGACGGAAATCGCCAGCCATCTTGACTTGAGCAAGAGCACGGCCTTCGGGTTGATCAACACCCTGGCGCATAAGGGGTATCTGGAACAGAATCCCCGGGATTCGCGCTACAGGCTCGGCCTCAAGCTCCTCCGGCTGGGCGGGGCGGTTCAACGGCACAACGTCATCGTCAACCGCGCCAAGCCGTTCATGGAAAAACTCGTGGAGGAGTTTTCCGAGACCGTTCACCTGACCGTCGAGAGAAACGGCATGGTGGTCTACATCGAGAAGATCGAGGGCGACAGGGCCATCTTCATGCAGTCGGCCATCGGCGCGGAAAACCCGATGTACTGCACCGCTGTAGGCAAATGCCTGCTCGCGTACATGCCCGAGGCAAAGGCGGAGCGGCTGATCCGGAGGATGCAGCCCATGGTCAGGCGCGGCCCGAACACCATTACCGATGTAGCGGAACTGAGGCAGGAGCTGCAGGCCATTCGCGAGCGCGGCGTCAGCATCGACGACGAGGAGCACGTGCCCGGACTGATGTGCATTGCCGCCCCGGTTCGGGATCACGACGGGGAAGTGGTGGCGGCCATCAGCATCTCCGGGGCCAAGTCCGGGATTTCGTCCAAGCTGGTCGCCCGGATATCGGAAGGGGTCGCCAGGGCGGCACAGCAGATCAGCGCCGTGCTGTGATTTTTTTTCGCATTCCATGCGAACGATGTGCGACATTATCGCACAATTGAAATGGGAAGATGTCGGTCTCCCGCGGCGATGAGGCCGGTTGCCCGCCAGGGGCCTGTCGCTGATGCCGGATTTGTGGACTGATCCGGATACGTCGGCGAAAAGGCTGGCCGGTGCGGTGGGGATGGGCGAAGTCGGTTCGCGTGGTCATGTCGGGCCTCTGTTGCGGTAGAGCAAGAGAACGCTGTGCGGCAATAGCGGACAATCGCGCCGACGATGTTGAAAGACCAACTGGGCTCGGGTTGCGAAGGGGGGAACCCCCTCGGCAGCGGACCTGGCATGGCTTGGCATACCCCCAGGGCGACGCATTTAATGCCTGTTCGGGGGGAGGATTTTCATTCCGCGTGTGAATGGCGTGCGGGATAGTCGCACGAGTGGTTGCGGTTCCAGTGCGGGCAGCTTGCTGACAGGGAACGGTCAGACGAGGGTTGAAACAGCCGTCCGCAATTGCTTGGGAGGGAGTAACAGCTTAATGATGGAGGTTGATCGTTGCAAATGCTTATAACCGTCCCCGGGCGAATGGCATTCGCGGGGGCGGGGGACGAATGAGGTGGACGCCAGCCGCTTGCCGATCCGGCGGCTGCTGGCCGGGCTCTCTCCCTCGGGAGCCGGTGGTATTCTAACTGTCACGCTGGAAGGAAAACGCCCTTGTCCTTTGTCTTTGAGCAGGCGGAAGAATGATGACCCGTTGGTTGTGGTCATTGTGGAATCCCGTCCGCCGGAGCCGAAAATGGGGTAAAGGACCGGGCCGGAAAAAAGCGGAGGGCTGTTGCCGCCGCGGCCACGGCATCGCTGGATGGAACGTGATTCATTCCAGGGGTGCCGGGAAGTGTCGAGAAGAAATTGAACAATAATGAATCGCTGGAATACGGAAAATGGGATGGAAGCCGGACAAGGCCTCACCGTTTCCGGATGCTCCCGGCATAAATAAACGAGAATACAATGACTCCAGTACTTTTTTTGGTTTGCCTCGCGATAGCCATCGCCTTCCTGATGCTGATGATCATGAAGGTCAAGATGCACCCCGTCCTCGCGCTGTTCCTGACGAGCCTCGGACTGGGCCTGGTCTTCGGCAACAGTCTCATTGAGACCGTCAACCTGATCAATACCGGTTTCGGCGGGACCCTCAAGGGCATCGGCGTGACCATCATCCTGGGTTCGATCCTGGCCATGGGCATTCAGGATACCGGCGCGGCCACATCCATCTGCAACTTCTTCACGCGCCTGTTCCGCGGTCGGGCGCTCGAGCTCGCCCCGGCGCTGACGGCGTTCATCGTGTCCATCCCGGTGTTCGGCGACATCACCATGGTCCTGACCGCCCCGATCGCCTCCATCCTGTCCAAGCGCAAAAAGATCTCCATGTCCTCCATGTCCGCCTTCATCGGCATGGGTTTGGGGCTGACCCACGGCCTGGTGCCGCCCACTCCCGGCATCCTGGCCATCGCCCTGATGTACGGCGCCGACCTCGGGCTGACCATCTTCTGGGGAACGCTCATCGCCTTTGTCGCCTTCATCGGCACCTGGCTGGTCCTGCGCAAGTGGGCGGCCAAGGAATGGATCGACCCCCGGGAGGACTTCGTGGAAGGTGTCGAGCCCGCCAAATCCGAAGCGGTCGAGGACATCATCATTCACGAGAAGGGACTGCCCAACGCCCTGATGGCCCTGCTTCCCGTCCTGATCCCGGTCGTGCTCATCACCTTCGCGTCCTTCGCCAAGGTCTACATGAAGGACGGCGGCGCTACCCTGACCTTCTTCACCTCGGTGGGCGACAGGGTCATGGCCCTGCTGCTGGGCGTCGTGTTCACCATCGTTCTCGGCTATGTCAAGGCCGAGAAGGTCAAGGCCCACCACCTGCGCACCGCGGGCGACGACGGCGCGAGCCTCCGGCAGATCATCTTCGGCACCTGGGTGGGACGCGGCCTGGTGGTCGCCCTGCTGCCCCTGCTCATCACCGCCATGGGCGGCGCCATGGGCGGCATGCTCAAGAGCGTGCCCGTGGTCAAGGAACTCGGCGCCATGGTCGCCGGGACGAGCCTGCTCCCGATCATGATTCCCTTCCTCACGGCCTCCATCCTGATGACGGCCGTGGGCTCCATGACCACCGCCGGCCTGACCGCCGCGGCCATCATCCTGCCCATGCTCGATTCCCTGGGCCTCTCCCCGGTCGCCGCCACCCTGTCCATCGGCTGCGGCACGATGATCTTCAGCCACCTGAACGACAGCGGCTTCTGGATCATGACCCAGTTCTTCAACCTGAACACGACGCAGGGCTTGAAGTACCTGACCGTTCCCCGCGCCGTCAGCGGCGTGATCGGTTTCATCACGCTGGCGATCCTGGTGTCCATGGGACTGATCTAACAGGTCCCCGGAATATGAAAACGACGATTCGCCCGGTCATTTGAACGGGACGGGTTTTAACGAGCCGGGAATCCGGCTCATAAGAAAAGCACAACTAAGGAGCTACAAATGTCTTTAGATTCTATCAAGGGAGTCATCCCCCCGGTTATCACCGTCATGAATGAAAAAGGTGAGTTCGACAGTGACGGGATGGGAGCCCACATAGACAGGCTGCTCGAAAGCGACGTCAACGCGCTGCTTTTCCTGGGCAGCGCGGGAGAATTCTCCCAGCTGACGGCCGCCACGCGGAAGCGGGTCGCGGAGTTCTGCGTGAAACGGGTGGCCGGGCGCAAGCCGGTCATCATCGGCACCGGCGCCTGCGGCACGGCGGAAGTGGTCGAGCTGAGCCAGCATGCGCAGTCCATCGGGGCCGATGCGGTGATCGTGGTCAACCCCTACTACCAGTGCATGAGCGACGATCGGCTGTACCGGCACTACCGGACCATCTCGGAGAGCATCTCGATCCCGGTGCTGATGTACAACTTCCCCGCGCTGACCGGCCAGGACCTGTCGCCCGCGCTGGTGACGCGCATCGCCAAGGACTGCCCGAACGTGATCGGCATCAAGGATACCGTGGACTGCATCAGCCATATCCGGGACCTGATCCTTCAGGCCAAGGGCGCCCGGCCCGATTTCAAGGTCGTCTGCGGGTATGACGAGTACCTGTTCTCGACCCTGGCCATGGGCGGCGACGGCGGCATCATCGGAACGTCGAACTTCGCGCCGCAAATCACCTGCGGCATCTACAAGGCGTTCCAGGAGAAGGACATGACGGCGCTCACGGAACTGCTCCCGCGCCTGGGCATCCTTTCCCAGATGTACGCGCTGGACGTTCCGTTCTATTGGTTGCTGAAGGAAGCCGCCCGGGCCACCGGGTCGGACATCCCCACCGGCGTCGCCGCCCCGGCCAGCGTGCCCGGCGAGGACGTCCAAAAGCGCCTCGCGGAAATTCTCGCCCAGGCGGGTCTCTAGGGAGAGCGTTTGAACGACGAATAATGCTAATCTCGACAACGAGAAAAGGAGATATAACCATGTCAAAACAACGATGCGAACGCGTACGGGATCTCTGGTCGCAGGTCGACGCCCTGATGATGGGCATGAACTGGACGCGGGAAGACGTTGAAAAGCCGCAGATCCTTGTCGATGACGTCCAGGGGGACAGCCATCCCGGCAGCTACCACCTCGACGTCCTGAGCGAAGAGGCCTCCATCGGCATCTACGAGGCCGGCGGACGTCCGGCCAAGTTCCACGTCACGGACATCTGCGACGGCTGGGCGCAGGGGCATGAGGGCATGAACTTCATCCTCTGCTCGCGTGGCATCATCGCCGATATGGTGGAGATCCACGCCTCGGTCATTCCGTGGGACGGCATGATCCTGCTGTCCGGATGCGACAAGTCCACGCCCGCCCATCTCATGGCCGCGGCGCGGATGGACATCCCGACCATCCACATCCCGGGCGGCGCCATGCGCTCCGGCCCGGGCAACTCGACCTCCGGCCTGGCCGGCCCCTTGTCCGCGCGCAAGAAAAAGGGGCACGTCGACCTCGCGGAGATGCGCGACTACAAGCTCACGGGCTGCCCCTCCTGCGGCGCCTGCCAGTTCATGGGTACGGCCAGCACCATGCAGTGCCTGTCCGAGGCCCTGGGCATGGCCCTGCCCGGAACCGCGCTCATGCCCGCGACCATGACGGAAATCCGCCGCATGGCCCGGGCCGCCGGCAAGCAGATCATGTATCTGGCCGACAAGGGCATCACCGCCCGCAAGATCATGACCAAGGCGAACTTCGTCAACGCCATGAAGGTTCACGCGGCCATCGGCGGCAGCACCAACGCCTATATCCACATGCCCGCCATCGCCCATGAGATCGGTCTTGAGATCGACCCCAGGGAGTTCGACGCCATCGGGCAGGAGATCAAATACATCACCAACATCCAGCCCAGCGGCAAATACACCGCCGAGCTGTTCTGGTTCGCGGGCGGCATTCCCATGGTCCAGCACATGCTCCGCGACCAGCTCGACCTGGACGTCATGACCGTCACGGGCCGTTCCCTGGGCGACTCGCTGGCCATGCTCGAGGAAGACGGCTTCTTCAACCGCTGCCTCGGCCATCTGAAGAGCTACAGCATCCCGCAGCACGACGTCATCCGCACCCCCGAGCAGTCGGACAAGTGCGGCTCCATCGCCGTGCTGGACGGCAACCTGGCTCCCAAGGGCGCGGTCGTGAAATACGCGGCCGTGAAGCCGGACATGCACCAGCATGTCGGCCCGGCCGCTGTCTTCGACAGCGAGGACGAGGCCCAGACCGCCATAATCGGAGGCAGAATCCGCCCCGGTTCCGTCGTGGTCATCCGGTATGAGGGCCCCAAGGGCAGCGGAATGCCGGAGATGTTCATGACCACCGACGCCATCGTCTATGACGAGACCCTGAACGGCACGGTCGCCATCGTGACGGACGGCCGGTTCTCGGGAGCCACCAGCGGCCCGTGCATCGGGCACGTCTCTCCCGAGGCGGTCGACGGCGGCCCCATCGCCCTGGTGGAGGACGACGACCTGATCGAGATTAACATCCCGGAACGGGCGCTGCAGGTGGTCGGCGTGAAGGGCGAGAAAAAGACTCCCGAAGAGATGGAGGCGATCCTCGCCGAACGCCGGAAGAACTGGACCCTGCCCGAGCGCCCGCAGAAACGCGGCGTGCTCAAGCGCTATTCCGACAGCGCCGTCTCCGCAATGGAAGGGGCGTACATGCGCTAGGAATCCCTGCACAGGGAAACCGCCAATTAGACAACCTCCACCCCCCACAAGGCGTCTGCCGGGAAAGCCCCGATCCATCGGCCCGGCAGGCGCTGGTGGGGTGTTGAGGGACCGTGATGAAATCTCCTGGTTCCGCAAGAGCGCATGTTCTTGCGGAACCAGGAGTTCTTTGGCAAAAGCGGGGTGGACACGCGCCGCCCGTCAACAGGGTGCGTCTTGCCGGGCGGTTCCCCGCAACGGCCGCCGCCCGGGAAGCCGGCGCCGTGTCCGATCCTTCGACAAGTCAGGATTGAAAGTGGAAAGATTCTTGGTAATCGGCATGTTCGTCGGCGTCGGATGGCTCCTCAGGCGTCTTCCGGTCTTCCCCCGCCAGACCGCCCAGGTGCTCAACCTCTTCGCGCTGTATGCGGCGCTTCCGGCCGTCATCCTCCTCAAGGCCCCCCAGATTCAATTCTCGCAGGAGATGCTGCTCCCTGCGGTCATGCCCTGGGCCATGCTGATTTTTTCCGCTGCGCTGGTCCTGTGGGCGGGGCGGGTGTTTTCCTGGTCAAGGGAGGTCGTGGGCGTCCTGCTGCTGGTCGTGCCCATGGGGAACACGTCCTTCATGGGCGTGCCGATGGTGCTGGCCTTTTTCGGCGAAATGGGCATCCCTGCGCTGATCGTCTATGACCAGATCGGGACCGCGCTGATCTTCGCCGTGTACGGTTCCGTGGTCCTGGCCGTCTACGGCAGCGACGTGCGGATTCGGCCCGCCGAAATCGCGCGCAGGGCCATTCTGTTTCCGCCCACCCTGGCGCTCATCTTCGGTCTGTGCTTCCGCTCCTGGTCCTATCCGGAACCGCTGCCCGGCTTCCTGAAGACGCTCTCGAGCATGCTGACGCCGCTGACCATGACGGCGATAGGGTTCCAGCTCACGGTCCGCCTCAGCCCGGCCACGCTGCGGCCGCTGGGATTCGGACTGGCCGTCAAGCTGGTTGCGGCCCCCTTGGCCGCCCTTGCCGCCTGTCGGCTGCTCGGTTTCGACGCCCTGTCCGCGAACGTCTCCATCTTCCAGGCCGGAATGCCGCCCATGGTCGTGGCGGGCACCATGGCCATGGCCGCCGGGTTGGCCCCGGAGCTGGCCGCCGCCACCGTCAGTTCGGGAATGATTCTGTCCTTTCTGTCCCTGCCGCTGCTGTTCTGGCTCATCTGACCGGACCGGGACAGGCCGTTCGATTCCCTTCCCCGTTTCCTCGAGGCCCACGGGCCGGAGTCCGACCCCTTGACTGTTGAGGCCTTCTTTCCCTTTGGCCGTTGTTGACAGCCGGGCACGCCCGGATTAGTTGATAGTATCAATTAATTGCAGGAGAGTGATGGATGTACGTTTCAAGAATACGCGGCGAGCTTCGCTATCTGGTCCGGGAACTGGGCCTTCTGGACAAGAACTGCCTTGACTCGGGGCTGACGCTGGGACAGGCGCATATCCTGACCTACCTGGCCCGCAACGGCGACTCCCCCTTTTCGGAGCTGTGCGAACGGCTGCGCGTGGACAAGGCCTCGTTGAGCCGCTCGGTGGAGGCGTTGCGGACCCGGGGTTTTCTACGGAAGGTCAAGGGCGCGGCGGACGGGCGGCAGCGGGTGGTCTCCATCCTGCCCGACGGCGCGCGGGCCCTGGAGGACGCCAACAGCGCCGTCAACAGGGAGATGGGCGAAATCCTGAATGGTCTCGGCGGCGAGGAGGTCGCGGCCGTCTGGCGCGGGCTGCGGCTCTTCCGGCGCGCGGCGGCCAAACGGAACCTGGCCGCGGGAGCGGAGGACTTCGCGATCGAACGGCTGGACCCGGCCTATTTGGACGAGGCCCTGGTCCTCGTGGAGGAGGTGTTCGCCGGAGAGCAGGGCATCCCCGCCGAACTCGCCCGGCCGGGCGGGGACGACGTCCACTGGTGGTGCGTTCGGTTGGGCGAATACATCATCGGCGCGGCCGCCTTCTGGCGGGAGGGCAAGGAATGGCATTGGGGCCGGTTCGCCATTGACGGCCAGTATCGGGGGCTTGGGCTGGGCCGGGAACTGGCGCGGCGATCCCTGGCGGATTTTTTCGGCATCGCCGAGGCCGTCGTCATCGAGGCCCGGGACAGTGCGACGCATATTCTCAAGGGCTTTGGGGCCAAGACCACGGGGCCGACCGGCAGCTTCTATGGAACGCCCCTGACTCCCCTGATTCTACACAAGGCGGATTTCGCGGGGAATTAGGCCGCACCCGGGCCAATGTCCGGAATGCCGTTGCCCCGACGAAATCCGTCGCCCCAGGCAGTCCCGCCGGACGGGCGGCGGCCCGGCTCCCGGACGCGCTTCGGGTTGCAAAATGCGACCAAGTCATCAAGAATCGTCCGCAGGGAGGCCGCGTTTGTGCGGCTTCGGCCTCAGCCAGGGACGTCAGCAATGAAGAAGATAGCAGTCATCGCGCCGTTGCGGGATATTTACGACACCGCGCTCGAGATCGTGGAGGAACAGGGCTTCACCAACGTGGAGGTGATTCTCGGGAGCATGCACGAAGGGTTGGACAAGGCCCGGCAGTGCGTCCTTTCCGGCGCGGCGGTGCTGGTCTCCCGGGGAGGCACCTATCGGATGATCCGGGAGGAGTTGGACGTTCCGGTCGTGGAGATCAAGGTCAGCGCGTACGACATCATCGAGAGCCTCTCGCCCATGGCGCGGAACTACGAGGCCGTGGGCGTGGTGGGCTACAACAACGTGGTGGAAGGGTTCGATGTCCTGAAGAAGCTGCTGCCCATGAAGATAGTGAAGGTGGAACTCCAGCAGGAGTCGGACATTCCCCAGGCCATCGAAAAATACAAGGACATGGGCATCGGCACCTTTATCGGCGACGCCAACGTCAAGCTCGTGTCCGAGGGGCTCGGCCGTCCGTGCGTCGAAATCACCTCGCAGAAGGATTCGGTCCTGACCGCCGTCCGCGAGGCCAGGCGGGTGTTCCGGGCGGCCATGACCGAGCAGCGCCGGGCCCAGCGCATCATCTCGGTGACGGACTTCGTCCACGACGGCATCGTCGCCATCAACGGCGACGGCAGGGTATCCATCTTCAACCGTGCCGCGGAAAGGATCTTCGGGATCGACAAGATGGAGGCCCTGGGCCGTCCCATCGGCGAGGTGGTCAAGACCTGTAGGCTGCCCGACCTCCTGAACCACACCGAGACCCAGGTCGGCCACGTGCTGGACGTGGGCCGGAACAAGATCGCCATCAACCGCGCCCCGGTCATCGTGGACGGCAGGATCTCCGGCGCGGTGGCCACGTTCCAGGACGTCACCGAGATGCAGGACGTGGAGCAGAAGATCCGCCGCACGCTCGCCGAGCGCGGGTTCTCGGCCAAGCATACGTTCCGGGACATCGTCCACGACGGCGGCAGCATGCAGGCCTGTATCGACGACGCCCTGCACTACGCCCAGTACGATACCCCGGTGCTGGTCTGCGGGGAGTCCGGCACCGGCAAGGAGCTGCTCTGCCAGGGGGTGCACAACGCCAGCGCCCGGGCCGGGGGGCCCTTCGTGGCCATCAACTGCGCCGCCATCCCCGCCTCCCTCATGGAATCGGAACTGTTCGGCTACGCCAAGGGCTCCTTTACCGGGGCCGACAGCAAGGGCAGGGCGGGCATCTTCGAAATGGCCCACCGGGGCACGGTCTTCCTGGACGAGATCGGGGAAATTCCCCTCGAACTGCAAGGGCGCCTGCTGCGCGTCCTGCAGGAAAAGCAGGTCATGCGCCTGGGCGGCGACAAGCTGACCCCGGTGGACGTGCGCATGGTCTACGCCACGAACCAGCCGCTGGAGCAATTGGTGGCCAGGGAACGGTTCCGGCGCGACCTCTATTTCCGCATCAACGTCCTGCCCCTGCGCATTCCGTCCCTGCGCGAACGGGGGCCGGGCGATATTCTGAAGCTGGCCGGGCACTTCCTTCGGCTCTACGCCGAGCGGTACCGGCGGCCCGCCATGCCCATCACCCCCGCAGTGCGGGACGCGCTGCTCTCTCGGGATTTTCCGGGCAATGTCCGGGAACTCAAGGGGCTGGTGGAGCGGGCCGTCATTTTGGGCTCCTTTGAAAAGGTCCTGTCGGCCGACCCGGCCCCCGCGCCCGCCCCCTCCACCGTTCACGCTCTGGCGCAATGCCTGGGCGAATCCAACGGGGCCCAAACGCTTCCCGACCTGCGCAGCCTGGAGAACGATTACATCCGCGAGGTGTTGCGGCGGACGGGTGGCAGTGTGAAGGAGGCCGGTAAGATTCTGAAGATCAGCCGTTCCACCCTCTGGAGAAGACTGCGTGAACTGGGGGCGGGTCAAAATGAAACGGGAGTCGCAAAATAAAACAATATATGTTTCATTTTTAAACCCAATCTGAGGTCGTCTCGATAATAATCTGATTTTATTACATTTTATATTCTGGCATACGCCTTGCTCATAGTCTCCAAACAGTTTCAAGGAGAAATCGGTATGAGAATTTTGCAAGGCGTCCAGAAAATACCCGGCGGGCTGATGATTATTCCGCTGCTGCTCGGGGTCCTCGTCAACACCTTTTTCCCTGAAGTGCTGAACATCGGCAGCTTCACCACCTTCTTGTGGAAAGGCGGGGCCATGCCCATCCTCGCCTTCTTCATGTTCTGTACCGGGGCGCAGATCAGCGTGAAACAGGCCGGGGAGCCGCTGGTCAAGGGGCTGGCCCTGACCGTGGTCAAGGTCCTGATAGGCGCCCTCCTGGGCGTGCTGGTCAACACGTTCTTCGGCCCGGCCGGAGTGCTCGGCGTCGTGCCCATGGCCGTGGTGGCGGGCATGACCAACTCGAACAGCGGGCTGTTCGCCGCCCTGGCCGGGGAATTCGGCGACTCCACGGACGTGGGGGCCATCTCCCTGCTCTCCACCAACGACGGCCCCTTCTTCACCATGCTGGCCTTCGGCCTGACCGGGCTGGCCGACATCCCGCTCATGGCCCTGGTCGGCACCATCCTGCCGATCGTCGTCGGCTGCGTGCTCGGCAACCTGGACAGCGAACTGCGTGATTGGCTCAAGCCCGCGGTGTCCATTTCCATCCCGTTCTTCGCCTTTCCCCTGGGCAGCGCGCTGAACCTGCGGCAGTTCGTGGAGGCCGGCGCACCGGGCATCATCCTCGGCATCGCCTGCACCGTCATCACCGGTTTCGCCGGGTACTTCGCCATGAAGCTCGTCCGTTCCAAGAACCCGCAGGTCGGTGCCGCCATCGGCACCACGGCGGGCAATTCCGCCGCCACCCCGGCGGCCCTGGTCATGGCCGACCAGACTCTCAGGGGCGCGGCCGCCGTCGCCACCGCCCAGGTGGCGGCGTCGATCATGGTCACGGCCATTCTCTGCCCCATCCTCGTCACCTGGCTGGACAAGCGCGAGAAGCGCAAGACCGCGGCCCTCGCCAGGGAAACGGCCTAGGCGTTTCCCGCAGCCGTCGGAATCCGCATACCGCATCCCGCCACGAGCATGGCGGGCAACACCATCAACGAATCCAGGAGGATTCAGACATGAACCCGATCATACATGTCAACGAAAAGGACAATGTCGTCACCTGTCTGCGCCCGCTTTCCAAGGGGGAAAGCGTGGAGATCGAAGGCCGGACGATCACCGCCAACGCGGACATCCCGGTCTTCCACAAAATGGCCATCGAACCCATCGAGCCGGGCGGCGTCTGCTACAAGTACGGCGAAGTCATCGGCGACGCCACCGAGGCCATCGGAATAGGGGACCACGTCCACCTGCACAACATCGAAAGCACCCGCGGACGCGGCGACAAGCAACTCTAAAGGAGGCCACACATGAAGATTCAGGCATATCGCAGGGCCAACGGCCGTTTCGGCATCCGCAACCACCTTCTGGTCATGCCCACGTCCGTCTGCGCCACGGCCACGGCGGAACGCATCGCCGCCCTGGTCCCCGGCGCGGTTTCCATCCCCAACCAGCACGGCTGTTGCCAGATCGACTCGGACCTGTCCCTGACCCAGAAGACCATCGTCGGCTTCGGCAAAAACGCCAACGTGGGCGCGGTCCTCGTGGTCGGCCTCGGCTGCGACGGCATCCAGGCCTCCGCGGCGGCGGCCGAGGTGGCGGAAACCGGCAAGCCGGTCCAACACATCGTCATCCAGGAATGCGGCGGCACGCTCAAGGCCATTGCCAAGGGCGCCGAGCTGGCCGCGCCCATGGCCCGCGAACTGTCCATGCAGAAGCGCGAGGAATGTGACATCAGCGAACTGATCATGGGGCTTGAATGCGGCGGTTCCGATCCGACCAGCGGGCTGGCCTCCAATCCGACCATCGGGTACGCCTCCACCAAGCTCGTGGACAACGGCGGCAGCAGTATCCTGAGCGAGACCACCGAGGTCATCGGCGCGGAACACCTGCTCGCCGCCCGTTTCGACGACCCGGTCCAGCGGGAGAAGTTCCTGAGCCTGGTCAAGGCGGTCGAGGACCGCGCCATCTCCCTGGGCGAGGACCTGCGCAGCGGCCAGCCCACTCCGGGCAACAAGGTTGGCGGGCTGTCCACCATCGAGGAAAAGTCCCTCGGCTGCATGTACAAGGCGGGAACGAGCCCGTTCACCGGCGCGCTGGACTACGCCGAGGGCGTGCCCGAAGCGCATGGCCTCTACTTCATGGACACCCCGGGCCAGGACATCGATTCCATCACCGGCATGGTGGCCGGCGGGGCGCAGCTGGTGATCTTCTCCACCGGACGCGGCACCCCCACGGGCAGCCCCATCGCCCCGGTCATCAAGATCACGGGCAACCCGGAGACCTATGAAAAGATGCCCGACAACATCGACATCAACGCCGGCCGGATTATCGCCGGCGGCGCCACCGTGCCCCAGATCGGCGAAGAGCTGTTCGACATGATGGTCGAGGTCTGCAACGGCGGCATGCCCAAGGCCGAAAGCCTGGGCCACCACGAATTCGGCATCTACAAACTGACCGGCACGTTCTAGCCGGGCAACACCGCGGGCCGCCGGTTCGAGTCCCGGCGATGTCTGCCGCGCGAGCAAGCGGGACACCAGCCAACTGGCTGGTGTCCTTTTCTTTTGGGATGCCGTTTTGGGGATGGGCCGTGGCCCGCGCCGCTAGATCGGCATTGCCGGGAGCATGGCCGAGGCCAGTTCCCTGAGGTCGCCCGGCAGGGCCCGGATGGCCTCGCGCCGGGCCAGGTCCTCTATGGCGAAGGGCTCGAGGCGGCCCCGCTCCATGGTCACGGAGCGGTCGCAGAAGAGTTTGACCAGGCGCAGGTCGTGGGTGACGAACAGGTAAGCCACGCCGTCCTCGCGGCGCAGGCGGTCCAGGAGGTCCAGGATCCTGGCCTGGACGAGCATGTCCAGGCTGGACAGGGCCTCGTCCAGGATGATGCAGCGCGGGCGGGGGGCCAGGGCGCGGGCAATGGAAATGCGTTGGAGCTGGCCGCCGCTGAAGCATGCCGGATGCTTGGCCGCGTCCTCGGGGCACAGGCCCACGTGGACCAGCAGCTCGGCCACGCGCTCGCTCAGGGCGTCGCCCGAGAGCCGCTCGAAGTTGCGCAGCGGTTCGGCGATGATGTCCCCGGCGGTCAGTCTCGGATTCACCGATCCCACGGCGTCCTGGAAGACCACCTGGACGGCCCGGCGCTGCTCCCGGTCCGGGCGGACGCGGCCCTTTTCGTCCGTGGTCCTGCGCCCGAGGATGTACGCGTCGCCGCCGCAGGGCGCTTCCAGGCCGAGCAGGATGCGGCCCAGCGTGCTTTTGCCCGAGCCGCTCCTACCGATGAGACCCACGCATTCCCCGGCCCGGATGGCCAGGTCCACGCCATGGAGCACCGGGACCTCTTCCGTCCGCTTGAAAAAACCGCCCCGGGTATAGGTCTTGGTGACGCCCTTGGCCTCCAGGACAAAGGCGGATTCGCGCTTCGGCGGGAGGCTTCCGGGCGTTGTGGCGGTCTCTGTCGTCATTGCAGGCTCCTTGGGGAAACGTCCGGTTGCGTGGTTGTCTCGACTGGCTGCCGCTCGGGCGGCGTCAGCCCGTAGAGGCGGCAATGGGCGGCCAGCAGGTCGGCGGTGTATTCGTGCCTCGGGGCCTGGAAAATGGTTTTGACCGGGCCGCGTTCCACGATGACGCCGTCGTGCATGACCAGCATGTCCGAGGCCAGCCGGGCGATGACCGAGAGGTCGTGCGTCACCAGGAGCACGCCGATGCCCCGCTGGCGCACGAGCGTCTCCACCAGGTCCAGGACCCGCGCCTGGGAAACGGCGTCCAGGTCCGTGGTGGCCTCGTCCGCGATGAGAAAGTCCACCTCCACGGCCAGGGCCAGGGCGATCATGACCCGTTGCAGCATGCCGCCGCTCATCTGGAAGGGGTAGAGCCCCAGGACATCGGGGTTCGGGAAGCCCACTTCCGCCAGGCCGGACAGCCAGCGGTCCGGGGTGTTGTCCTTCCCGGCCACGCCGTGGGCGGCCAGGGTCTCGCGAAAATGGGTCTTGATGGTGAAGACCGGGTCGAAGCAGCTCATGGGGTTTTGCAGGATCATGGCGGCCCGGCCCGAACGGGCCTTGCGGATGCGCGAGGAAGGCCCCTTGAGGGGCATGTCCGCCCCGCCCAGGGCGATCTTCCCGGCCGAGGCCAGCCCGGCGGGAAGCAGACCCATGACCGCCTGGCAGGTCAGGGATTTGCCGCTGCCGCTCTCGCCCACCAGGCCGGTCACCCGGCCCTTGTGCGCGTCGAAGTCCACGCCCCGGACCAGGAGTTTGGCCCCGGCCGCGATGCACAGGCCGCGCGCGGACAGGTAGGCGTCGGGATTGGTCTTGTTGAGGCAGGACATTACAACCCCTCCATGACGGCGACCGCCTGATCCGCCCCGGCCGGCGCGCTCTCCGGGGAGGCCGGCTCCCGGGTGTTGGGGTCCATGGCGTCGCGCAGCCCGTCGCCGAGGATGTTGAAGGCCATGACCGTCAGGAAGATGGCCAGGCCCGGGTACATGATCAGTTCGGGATGGGTCCAGACGAACTGGCGGCCGTCCGCGATCATGACCCCCCATTCCGAGGTGGGCGGGGTGATGCCCAGGCCGAGGAAGGAGAGGCCGGAGACGTGCATCATCATGTGGCCGATGTCCAGGGTGGCCAGGATGGCCAGCTGGGCGAAGACCGGGGGCAGCACGTGGCGCAGCACGGTCATGAACCGTCCCGTGCCCGCCACCCGCGCGGCCAGGACGTATTCCCGGTTCTTGAGCGACAGGACGAAGCTGCGGATGATGCGGGCGTACCACGCCCAGTGGGTCAGGGATATGGCCAGGATGACGTTGCCGATCCCGGTCCCCAGTATGCCGATCATGAACATGGCCAGGATGAAGGTGGGGAAGGTCAGGAACACGTCGCAGACGCGCATCAGGAGCGAGTCCACCGTGCCGCCCATGTAGCCAGCGGTGGCGCCGACGGCGAATCCCAGCACCAGGATGAGGACGGCGATGGCGGCCACGCAGCTGAGCGAGGTGCGCGCGCCGTAGATCAGGCGCGAGGCCACGTCCCGGCCCAGGTGATCGCAGCCCAGGAGGTGGGCCGGGCTCGGCGGAGCGAATTTGAGTTCCAGGGTGACCTCGTCCGGGTCGTAGGGGCAGATCGCCGGGGCCAATGCGGCGGACAGGATCAGCAGCAGGACCATGAGCCCGGCCAGAATCAGTGCGCCCCGGCGCAGGAATCGGTTGGTCATTGCTTGTCCCCCTGCAGCCGGATGCGCGGATCGAGCCAGGCGTATCCGATGTCCACGGCCAGGTTCATGAGCACGAAGATGGTGGTCATGATCAGGATGAAGCACTGCATGACCGGGTAGTCGCGGTTGTAGATGGCCGAGACCGCGTAGCGCCCCAGGCCGGGCCAGGCGAAGATGGATTCCGCGATGACCGCGCCGCCGAAGAGTTCACCCGCGTGCATGCCGATGGCCGTGATCACCGGGATGAGCGAGTTGGTCAGCACGTGGCGGCCCACGACCGATGATTCGGACAGCCCCCGTGCCCGGGCGTAGAGCACGTAGCGCGAGTGCATGTTGTCCAGCATGGTCGATCGGATCAGCCGGGTGTTGATGCACAGGCTCATGCAGGACATGGTCAGAATCGGCAGGATCATGTGCGCGGCCCCGCCCCGCCCCATGGGCGGCAGCCAGCCCAGCTTGATCGAGAAGACCCAGATCAGGACGAAGCCCAGGAAGAAGTTGGGCATGGACACCCCGAAGAAGCTCAGGCCCCGGGTCAGGTGGTCGGGCAGCCGGTCCTTTTTCAGCGCCGAGATCATGCCCAGCGGCAGGCTCAGGACCAGGGTCAGGGCCAGGGAATACCCGGCCAGGATCAGGGTGTTGGGCAGGTAGTAGAGGATTTCCTCCAGGACCGGCCTCTTGGTCACGTAGGAGATGCCGAAATCCCCATGCGCGGCCTTGCCGAGCCAGGTCGCGTATTGCACGGCGAACGGCTTGTCCAGCCCCAGTTCGTGGCGGGCCGCTTCCAGGGCCTGGTCCGTGGGCGGGATGCTCGACAGCCGCAGGTAGGCCATGGCCGGATCCCCATGGCCGAGCCGCAGGATGGTGAAGACCACCAGGGACACGGCCAGGAGAATGGGGATCAGCAACAGCAGTCGTTTCAGGATGTAGCGGGTCATCGGTCGGCTCGCCTACCGCTTGTACATGGTTTCAAGGGGAATTTCGTTTTTGGTCGCGCCGAAATGCGCGCCCTCAAGGGTGTCCCTGTGGACCATGATGTTGGTCATGTAGGTCAGGGGCATGTACACGGCCTGGTCGTGCAGCGTGCTCAAGATGTATTGGTACAGCTCCCGGCGTCTGGTCTCGTCCACGCTGATAAGCACCTCGCCGATGGCCTTGTCGATGTCCGCCTTCATGGGCAGGCCGAGCTGGGCCTGGTAGTCGGCATGGGAGGGGACGCGCATGGAGCTGACAAAGGAGTGCGGGTCATAGGGCGCGCCCCAGGTGTTGCCGAAGATCATGCCGAACTCGCCGCTTCGCTGCCGGGCCAGGTTGGAATCCTTTTCCTCGCCCACCAGGTTGACCTTGACGCCGACCTTCCTGAGATCGCCCTGCACGACCTCGGCCACGGATTTCATCAGGGTGTCGTTGCCCGCGAAGCACAGGTCCAGGGCCAGCTCCTTGCCGTCCTTGGTGCGGTACCGGGCGCCGTCGGCCAAGGTCCAGCCCGCCTTTTCCAGCAGGGCCTCGGCCTCGTTCCGGTCGAATCCGTACGGCTTCAACCCCAGGTCGCAGTAGGGCATGGTCGGGGAGAAAAGCGTGTCGGCTTTCCGTTCCACGTCCAGGAAGACGTGCTTGACCAGGGCGTCCCGGTCCACGGCCAGGAGGATGGCCCTGCGCACATCGATGTCGTCGGTGGGAAAACGCTTGGTGTTGAGCGCCAGGGCGCGCGTCGCCAGGGGGGCGGACACGTCCGTGACCACGCCGGGCATGGTGCGGTAGCGCTCGAAGCTGTCCAGGCCGATCTGGCCCGCGCCGTGCCCGGCCCCGCCGTAGATGATGTCGATCTGGCCGGTCTCGAAGGCAACGACCCGGGCGTTGGTGTCGGGAATGATCTTGATCAGGAGATACTTGGACTTGGCCTTGTCTCCCCAGTAGCCTTCGTTGCGCTCCAG
Source organism: Pseudodesulfovibrio hydrargyri (assembly GCF_001874525.1). NCBI lineage: Bacteria > Pseudomonadati > Thermodesulfobacteriota > Desulfovibrionia > Desulfovibrionales > Desulfovibrionaceae > Pseudodesulfovibrio > Pseudodesulfovibrio hydrargyri. Next base: position 1,735,199 of record NZ_LKAQ01000004.1, read on the forward strand.
CAGGGCGTATTCGCTCTTGACCGCCTCCACCAGCTTCCATGGGCCGGTCCCGACCGGTTCCTTGATGCCCTTGGCCGTGTTGCCGTCCTCCGGCATGGCGGCCGGGGACAGGAAACGGGCCGGACGGATCAGCGCCAGTTCCTGCAGCGCCGGATAATAGGGATCGTGCAGGGTCAGCCTGACCGTGTATTCGTCCACGACGGTGGCGGGCGCTTTCCCGGATTCCTTGGCCTTCCACAGCTGGTTGGTCAGCTCCAGCCACTCGTGGCGCTGGTGGTTTTGGAGGACGGCGTCGATGTTGCGTTTCACGGCCTCGGCATTGAAGGGCCGGCCGTCGGTGAAACGCACGTCTTGGCGCAGCTTGAAGGTGTATTCCCGTCCGTCGGTGCTGACGCTCCAGGATTGGGCCAGGCAGGGGGCGACCATGCCGTCGGCCTGATAGCGCACCAGGGGTTCGTAGATCAGATTTTGGGAGAACATCTGGTTGGGGGAGTACAGATGCGGGTTGAATTCGCCCATGTTGGAGTTCCAGGAGTAGACCAGGACGTCCTTTCCCTCGGGCGGCGCGGCCTGGACGCCCGGAAGGGCGGAGAACAGCGTGAGCGCGATGACGGCCGTCATCGTCAGAAGCCGCCGAAACATACCGATGGCGCGAAAAAGTTTTCCCATTACGAACTCTCCAATGGATGGCATTGCATATTAAAACCAGGAAGATGGCATGGAGTAGCATCAAAATATGAATCAATCAATTGCAATGAGTATGAAATTAAAAAAAGTAATACTCATGCGGTATGAAATTCAGAGATTCGGGAAGAGAAAACGTCGGACCAGGGGAGGGTATAGCTCTGCCTTTTTGGCCAGCCACAGCAATGGTCCAAGGCCTGCCAATCTCACTAACAGAGATCAAAACCATGAATATATATAAGGTCTTGATCTTCTTGTTTAGTAGGGGCGGGTAATAAACGATAGATACCCAGCACCGCGCTTAAATAAGTGGTGTGGTGTAATTTGCAGATAATCAAATAAAGCTAATAGTATCATGTTTGATGCACTGGTTGGGCTATATATAAAGGACTACTCTTCATTTTTACTTGTTCTTCCCAAAATATAACCAGAAAGAGCTCCAAGCAATGCTGAGAGTTCTTCACTTTGTAGTGAGCCCATAATGCCGAATAATATGATGGAAATGATAATAAGGAATAAGGTTATGAATTGTATTCCTTTTTCTCCAGAGAAAATTGTTTTGGCTAGTTCATCTTTGGTCGACGCGATTCTATAAAATCCAACAATGACTACACCTACTAATAAAGTGAAAGCAATGCTAATGTTTAACCTAAAAGAATTTTGTAGACTGTCTCTGTTTAGTAGTTCAGATAATCTGTTGTCTGTGTTGGATATTTCGACTTCTTTTGTCTTAAGGTCATTCCGCAACTGTGCTATCTTGTTTGACTCCTCTTTAGATTGCTGTATACGAGAGTTTATATGCACAATATCATTGTTTATGCTATTAACTCTTTCATTGTCATCTTCGTAATCCTCAGAAAGATAAAATAGTTCACTTTCAAGGCTTTCTATAAAATTGTTTATTTTGTCAACTTCTTGTTTTGTATTAGTTGTTTGTATTTTCTTTTTGAAATCATTTATGCTATCTTGTATTCTTTTCTTTTTCTCGTCATAATTTGAAATCCTAGTGCTATATCGTGTTTTTGCAGAATTGGCTCTGAGAAGATCATCTTTCAGTATCAATATGCTGCCAATTTCTTTTAAGTTCTGCTCACTCCGCCGAAGTGAATCTTCAATAACATCATATTCAACTCCGAGTGTTTTCTTTTTATGTACAAGATCTCTAAAAACAACAGCGTCATTAGGGTTAAAAAAAGATGATAACCACGATTTGTTTTCGGAAGAATCGTCACGAGCCATTAATTCTGGAGCAGTAAAAATTAGGATGAGTAGGGCTAAGGCTGTTGTTGTTATGATTTTCATTATGTCGCCTCCACCTTATTGGGATTAGGTATGGCTTTGCTGTGTATCATTTAATATTATTGATCATATGTAATATATAGAATATAATGTATATATTGTCAAGGCGTGAGCAGCCTTGGGGCAGGCGGAGTGTCTTTTTTATGTAAAAATGAAGACCGCGAGTGCGGAGTCCATCGGCTCAGGCCACGGAGAACGAGGGGGCGTCAGCATATCCCTGACTCCCCTGTTCCCTATGCCGTCTCGGGCAGTTTTCGGGCCGGGCAGCGGAGGGTGTTTGTGAACCACGAGCAGTTCTTGCAGGAAATGCACGGGTGGTAGGGGGTGCCGTGGAGCAGGTTGGCGGCGAACCGGGGATCGGCCAGCATGGCCCGGCCGAGGCCCGCCAGGTCGGCGTATTCTTTCTCGACGAGCCCTTTGGCCTGTTCCGGGGTACGGATGCCGAACGCGCCGATGACCGGGACGGACACGGCCTGCTTGATCACGTGGGCGGAGTGGGTCACCGGCGAGAATTCGAAGCCCTCCGGCACGGGGCCTTCCGGCACGGTCATGCCGAAGGAGACGCTCAACATGTCCATGCCGCATTGTTCCAGATGCCGGGCCGTGGCGATGCCTTCCTCGCTGGTGGGCGTGAATTCGCCCATCCGCGCCGAGATGATGAAGTCGTCCCCCGCGCCCGCCCGCACCTCGGGCAGGATGTCGGTGACGATGCGGCACCGGTTCTCCAGGGAGCCGCCGAACTGGTCGGTCCGCCGGTTGGCCCCGGCGTCCATGAACTGGCACAGGGTGAACCCGTGGGCGAAATGATACTCCACGCCGTGGAAGCCGAGTTCACGGGCCTTGAGCGCGGCCTCCTTCAACTCGTTCTGCTTTTCCAGGACCGCCTCGGTGGACCACTGGTTGATGTCCTTGCCCTGTTCGGGCTCTATGGACAGCTGGATCATGATCGTGGCCCCGCTTAACCGGGCGTTCTCCGCGATCCGTTCCAGTATGGAGCGGCTCCCGGGCGTCCACATGCCCTGTTCGCGCGTCACCCCCTCGACCCTGGTGGACTGCACGATGATCAGGCCCGCGCCGTTCTCCGCCGCCCGCGCATAGTGGTGCAGGTGTTGCGTGTTGTAGTAGTCCTTGCCGTCTTCGATGAAGGGAAAGGGGACCATGGGGAGCTGCGTGATGCGGTTTTTGATCGTCCGGTCCCGGACAGTGAGCGGTGTCGTTATCAATGGCATGGGAAATCCGTTTGGTTTGGGTGATGCCGGCCCGGGCGCTTGCCTGGGCCGGTTTTTCCCTGAAGAGTACATGAGCATGGGTGATGAAACCAGTAGGCACTTGCCGGTAACCTTTTGGTCGGAGCGCCGTCGCGGCCGGGCGATGGCGCTCCGGTGAGCCAGTTTTCGTGGTCAGCGTTTCTTGCGCTTGTGCATACGTTTGATCTCCATGGCCACGTCCTTCCAGCGCTCCCTTTCCACGCAGTTGGCGCTTTTTTCGCTGCGGGCCCGCACGTAATCCAGTTCGCGCTGCATCTTGCGGTAATTGTCCAGCCGCGCTTGCGAAAGCACGCCGGTTTCCACGGCTTGGATCACCGCGCAGCCGGGCTCGCGCCGGTGCGAACAATCCGCGAAGCGGCAGGACTCGGCCAGCTCGCGGATATCGCTGAACGTCGCGTCCAACCCGTCTCCGCCTTGGGAGAAGGCGATTTCGCGGATGCCCGGATTGTCCATGAGCAGGCCGCCCCGGGGCATGGCGATGAGTTCGCGGGAAGTCGTGGTATGGCGTCCCTTGCCCACGCTTGCGCTCACCGCGCCGGTGGCCTGGACGCGGCTTCCGTGGAGCATGTTCGCCAGCGTCGATTTGCCCGCGCCCGAGGAGCCGATCATGGACACGGTCCGCCCCTCGCTCAAGTAGGCGTGCAGCTCGTCCACGCCGCGTGCGTCCCGTGTGGAGGTCAACACCACGTCCACGCCGAAGGCGGCGGTTTCGACCTCGTCGCGGAACGGTTCAGGGGAGGCGTGCAGGTCCGCCTTGGTCAGGACGATCACCGGCGTCATTGCGCAGTTGTGGACCAGGGCCAGGTAGCGCTCGATGCGGCGCGGGTTGTAGTCGCGGTCGAGCCCGCAGACGACGAACACCGTGTCGATGTTCGCGGCGATGGGCTGTTCGCGCTGGGCGGCGCCCTCCTGTCTGCCGCGCGAGCCGGCCTCGCCCCGGCTCAGGGTGTTCCTGCGCCGGAGGACGCGCCTGACCACACCCTCGTCCACGAGCACCCAATCCCCGGTGACCGGGTAGTCCCGGTGCCGGTGACGCATGGTCCCCGAGGGGGCGCAGAGCCGCTCGTCGCGTCCGTCGGTGACCAGGAACAGGTCCCGCTGCGCGCTGAGGACCCGGGCCACGCGAGCCGGGTCGAGGGTTTCGTCGGCCGCCAGCTGTTCGAAATGATCGTTCCAGCCCAGGCGGCGGAGCCTGTCCAAGCATTCCTGTCGATTTTCGGAAAATGTCCGTGTTTTCATCTTGCTTCCATTGTGTTGCGTCGAAGACGAGCCCCGAACGTGTACGATCGCGGCCGGCCGGAAGTGCGGCCGACGGGCAACGGGGAACGGAATGGGGAATATGGAGCAAGGGCGTCGAATAAGACCTGTTTCGGGCGAAACACGTCGGGGCCGGTTGGAGCAACCATATGGGGACCGCGATGGAGCGCGGCCCGGAGGCGGTCTAGACCTGCTGCTCGCCCTGTTCCATATTCCGGGCGGCAAGATCCATGGACTGGAGAATCATCCAAACTCCTTGGTGAACTATGCGGAGATGCTTATCGCATTCGCAAGCGTTGTCAAGGTCCTTGGACGGAGGCGGCGGAACGGTGGGAGCGGCCCGCCCGCATAAAGCAGGGCCGCGATCTCCGGGCAGGTGGGGCGGCCCGGAGATCGCGGCGGCGTTGTATCTCGCCGACTGCGTCCCGAGGAGGGGACGGAGGCGGGAGCGAGAGCTTAGTAGAGTCCGAACGGACTCTCATCCAGGCTGATGTATATGTTCTTGGTCTGGCTGTAGTGGGAGAGCATCATCTTGTGCGTCTCGCGGCCGATGCCCGACTTCTTGTACCCGCCGAACGGCGTGTGGGCCGGGAGCTGGTTGTAGGTGTTGATCCACATGCGGCCGGTCTCGACCCCGGTGGCCACCCGCATGGCGCGGTTGATGTCCTTGCTCCAGACCGCGCCGCCCAGGCCGAACTCGCTGTCGTTGGCCATGGCGATGACCTCGTCCTCGTCCCTGAACTTGATGACGCAGACCACCGGGCCGAAGATCTCCTCCTGGGCGATGCACATGGAGTTGTTCACGTCCGCGAAGATGGTCGGGCTCAGGAAGCTGCCCTTGCCCAGTTCGCCGTCCGTCAGCCGGTTTCCGCCTGTGACCAGGCGCGCGCCTTCCTTCTGGCCGTCCTCGATGCAGCCGAGCACCTTGCCCAGCTGGTGCCCGCTGATCAGGCTGCCCATTTGGGTGTCCTCCTTCCAGGGAAGGCCGACGTTGACCTTTTCGAACTTGTCCTTCAGGGCCGCCAGGAAGCGGTCGTGGATGTCCTCGTGGACGAATATCCGCGAGCCCGCGCAGCAAACCTGGCCCTGGTTGAACAGGATGCCCAGCAGCGCGCCCTCGACCGCCTTGTCCCAGGGGCAGTCCGGGAAGTAGATGTTGGCGGACTTGCCGCCCAGCTCCAGCGTGGCCGGAATGAGCTTCTTGGCGGCCGCGTCGGCGATCATGTACCCGATGTCCGTGGACCCGGTGAAGGCGAGCTTGCTGAATCCCTCGTGCTCGAGGATGTAATTGCCGGTGGTGGAGCCCCCGCCGGTGACGACGTTGACCACCCCGGCGGGCAGGACCTTGTCCAGGATCTTGGCGAATTCCAGCATGCTCAGGGACGTCTCGGACGAGGGTTTGATGACCACGGTGTTGCCCGCGGCCAGGGCCGGGGCGATCTTCCAGGCCCCCATGAGGAACGGGAAGTTCCAGGGGATGATCTGGCCGACCACGCCGATGGGCTCGTTGAGGATGATGCTCATGGTGTTCTTGTCGATCATCGTGGCCGAGCCCTCTTCGGTCCGGATGGCGCTCGCGAAATAACGGAAGTGGTCCGAGGCGAGCGGGACGTCGATGTTTTTTGTCTCCCGGATGGGCTTGCCGTTGTCCAGGGTCTCCACCAGGGCGAGCCTGTCGGCGTTCTCGTCGATGAGGTCGGCGATCTTCAGCAGATAGGTCGCGCGCTCCTGGGGAGAGACGTTCTTCCAGGATGCGAACGCCTTTCTGGCGGCGTCCACGGCCATGTCCACCTCGGCCTTGCCCGCGTTGACGCAGGTGGCCAACGCTTCGCCGTTGGCCGGGCAGTAGGCCGTGAACGTCTTGCCGTCCTGGGCGTCCACCCATTTCCCGCCGATGTACAGCTGGTAGTTCCGGTCAATGGGGCTGTTCCCCGCCGTTCCATCAAAGCTCAGTGATTCCTTCATGATAGTACCCTCCTGTTGGATTTAGGCGACGTTGCGCGATCCGCAGGGGACCGCTTGAACCGCACCCACGAAGAGCAAGTATGGTGCCGCCTGACGCCGTCCGGAAGGGGATGGCGGAAACAGTGGATTCGCGCCGGAAAGGCGCGGTGGATGCCCGGAGAGGGAGTGTGACCTTTTGCGGGACACTTTGCATGGGTGTCCCGTTTTTTGGGACAGGTGTTAACCTCCGGCGGCCGCTCGGGCCGGTGCCGGGACGGGCCGTTCGCGAAGAACGGGACCCGTCCCTATTGGAAGACCTGCTCCTTGGATATCCTGTAGAACCGCATCTTGCGGTAGATGGTGTTGCGGGACAACCCCATCTCCCGGGCGACCTTGCTGACGTTCCCGCCGTGGCCGGACAGGAGCTTCAGGATCAGCTCCTTCTCGCGCAGCAGGTCGGTCATTTCCTTTTCCCGGCGGCCGAAGTGGCGTTCCTGGCTCGGATAGAAGGGGGAGGAGCAGACCGCGGGGCCCATGTTCCGGCCCGAGATCCGCTCCGGCAGGTGCCTGAAGGCCAACCGTGTCGCGTCGTGGTCCGCGTTGAGCATCTTCTCGATGACGTTTTCCAGTTCGCGGACGTTGCCGGGCCAGTCATGCCGGGCCAGCTGCTGGAGCATTTTTTCCGAGACGTGTTCGATATGGCGTCCCTGCCGGGCGCAGATCTTGTCCAGGAGGTGGTGGAACAGGCCGTCCAGGTCGCCGATCCGCTCCCTGAGCGGGGGGACCTTCACGGGCAGGACGTTCAGGCGGTAATAGAGGTCCATCCGGAAGTTGCCTTTCTGCACCTCTTCCAGCAGGTCCTTGTTCGTGGCGCAAACGAACCGGACGTTGACCGGGATGACGTGGTCGCCGCCGATGCGGATGATGGTCCTGTCCTGGAGCACGCGCAACAGGATGGCCTGCTGGTCCAGGGGCATGTCCCCGATCTCGTCCAGGAACAGGGTGCCCCCGTCCGCCATCTCGAACTTGCCGGGCCTGCCGCCCTTCTTGGAGCCGGTGAAGGCTCCGTCCGTGTAGCCGAACAGTTCGCTGGCGATCAGCTCCCGGGGCAGGGCGGCGCAGTTCAGGGCCACGAACGGGCCGTCCCGACGCGGGCTGTGGTTGTGGATGGCCTGGGCGAACAGCTCCTTGCCCGTGCCGCTCTCGCCCAGGATGAGGACGTTGCTGGTGCCCGCGGCCGCGCCCTTGGCCGCCCTGATGGCTTCGCGCAGCTTGAGGCTGGACCCGATGATGTCCGAAAAGCCGAAGGAGGCCATTGCGCCGCTCAACCGGTTGACCAGCTTCTTGACCTTGTTGATCCGGTTGAAGAAGACGACCGCGCCGTTGGGGTCCCCGGTGTCGTTTCGAAGCGTGGTGCCCGTGACCAGGCAATGGACGCACCCCCTGGGGGTGTCGATGATCTGTTCCACGTCCGTGTAGGCCTCGCCGTGCCTCAGGCGCTTCCAGATCAGCGGGTTCCCGCTCAGGACTTGCTCGATGGGCTTGCCCTCGACGCCCGGGCCCAGGAGGCTTTCCCCGGCCCGGTTGACGTGGCTGATAGCGCCGTCGCCGTCCGTTATCAGGGCCCCGTCGGACATGATGTGGAATATCTTGTTCAGGCTGCCGTTGAGCCGGTTCAGCTCCAGGTTCTTCTTCCTGATCCGGATCTGGTCGCGAATGGCCTCCACGGCGGCCACGACCATGCCCAGGGTGTGCAGGTGGACCTCGCTGGAGGGGCCCGATACCTGGAGCACGCCGATCATCTCGCCGCAGTCGTTGAAAATGGGCGCGGCCGAGCAGGTCCAGCTGTGCAGCCGGGCGCAGTAGTGCTCCATGCCGGATATCTGAATGGGCCCGCGCAGCTTGATGGCGGTGCCTATGCCGTTGGTGCCCACGGCCTCCTCGCGCCAGTCCGTGCCGGCCACCAGGTTGACCTTGGAGGCGTTGTCCTTGATCTCGTGGTCGCCGATGCACTCCAGGATCACGCCGGATTCATCGGACAGGAAGACCACCAGCCTTGAGCCGGCCACGAACCGGTAGAGCCGGTCCATGAACGGTTTGGCGATGGCCAGGAGCTCCGTGTGGCTGCGGCGGGCCTGTTCGACGATCCGTCTCTCCCGGGCGAAACGGCCGTTGCCGCCGCACGGATTGACCCGGGCCTCGTGACAGCGCTGCCACGAGCGCAGAATTTCGGACCGGACGGCTCCGGGCTGGATGGAGCCTGTGCGGACAAATTGATTCCATGCGCTTTCCAACGTCGGGGCCGGCAGTTTCAACACATTGTTTGAACTCATCCTTTCGTACCTCCATCCGGCCTTGCGGCACAGTGCGAAAGGAGTCGGCTGCGGCGGCGTAAAGCGTTGCGCCATGGCTGCGTGAGCATACTATCGATCGTGCATCCGGGAGGCGCAAGAATCCGCCTTTTCGGTCCGAATTGACACAATCCACGGCCGGTATCGCGGCCGGAATACAGTTTATGAATTCATAGCACCGATGCGTCGTGAAGACAAACATTCACGGAATTTGACCTGTTGGGAAAACGATCCGCACCGGTGAGAAGGGCATCGGCGGACCCGGAAATGCGGAAATGGTCATTCCCGCCCCAGCCGGACAGCCCGGCCGGGCCTCGGGAGCTCGAAAATGTTGCGGGTGGGGCGGAAGTGGACTATCAGGGTGGCGACGAAATGCGGATTGCGGGAAATCCGGGCCGACATGCGCGAGGAGGGGTTCCGGCGCGGGCAGGCCACGGGGAATCCGGTCCGGAACGCCCTGAAGGGGGAAATCATGAAACGCATTGTGATGTTGGTCTGCGCGTTGGCGCTCTGTGCCTCCACGGCCTTCGCCGGTACGCCGGTCAAGGTGGCCCACGCCACCTGGGTCGGTTACGGCCCGCTGTATATCGCCAACGAACTCGGCTACTTCGAGAAGGAAGGGCTGGACGTGGACCTGGTCATCATCGAGGATGAGGCCCAATACGCCGCGGCCATGGCCTCGGGCAACATCGACGGCCTGGGCAACGTGCTTGACCGCGAGGTCATCCACTTCGCCAAGGGCACCCCGGAAGTCGTGGTCTTCGGCATGGACGAGTCGTCCGGCGGCGACGGCGTGGTCGCCTCGGGCGAGATCAAGACCGTGGCCGACCTCAAGGGCAAGACCGTGGGGTTGGACAAGTCCTCCACCTCTTATTTCTTCTTCCTGTCCATCCTGAAAAAGTACGGCGTGGACGAGAAGGACATCAACATCACCGAGATGGGCGCCTCCGACGCGGGCGCGGCCTTTGTCGCGGGCAGCATCGACGCGGCCGTGACCTGGGAGCCTTGGCTGACCAACGCGGGCCAACGCGAGGGCGGCCACGTGCTCGTCTCGTCCAAGGACATGCCCAAGACCATCGTGGACGTGTTCGTGCTCAACGCCGATTACGTCAAGGCGCACCCCGAGGTGCCCGCCAAGATGACCAAGTGCTGGAACGAGGCCATCGCCTGGTACGTGCAGAACCCGGACAAGGGCAACGAGATCATGGCCAAGGCCATGGGGTTGGAGACCCAGGAAATGGCCGACATGGCCTCGGGCGTGACCTTTATCGGCAGGGACGCCAACAAGGCGTTCTTCGACATGTCCAAGCCCAACAGCGTGTACGAGGTCGCCGACCGGGCCATCTCGTTCTGGAAATCCAAGGGCATCATCACCAAGGACGTGTCCCTGGACACGCTGATCAGCGCCGACTACGTCAACGCCGAGTAGCATGAGACAAGGTATTCCGACCGTGCGGAAAGGGGCGTGGCTGGCGGCCGCGTCCCTGTCCGCCGTCTTCGGCGTCTGGGCGGCCCTGGCCTACACCGGTTCGGTCAAGCCCCTGTTCCTGCCGCCGCCGCACAAGGTCCTCCTGTCCTTCGGGGCCATGTACCGGGAAGGCGTCCTCTTCTCCTACACCTGGGACAGCGTCTACCGCGTCATGGTCGGCTGGTCCCTGGCCGCCGTGCTCGGCGTGCCGCTCGGGCTGATCATCGCCACCTCCCGGCGCGCCTCGCACATGGTCGCCCCGGTCATGGAGTTCGCCCGCTATCTGCCGGTGGTCGCCCTGGTCCCGCTGACCCTGCTCTATTTCGGCATCGGCGACGCCCAGAAATTCGCCATCATCTTCCTGGGCACCTTTTTCCAGCTGGTCCTGATGGTCGCGGACAGCGTGGCCAACGTGCCCGGGGACCTGAGCCGGGCCGCCGCCACCCTGGGCGCGAACCGCATGCAGACCTACCGGCTGGTCCTGTTCCCCGGCGCGCTGCCGGGCATCATGGACGACCTGCGCATCACCGTGGGCTGGGCCTGGACCTACCTGGTGGTGGCCGAACTTGTGGCCGCCAACTCGGGCCTGGGCTACATGATCCTGCGCGCCCAGCGCTTCCTGGCCATCGACCGCATCTTCGCCGGGCTGATTATCATCGGCCTGCTCGGGCTGTTGACCGACTATTTGTTCAAGCTGCTCGCGCGCATCATAACCCCCTGGAGTGAAAAACGATGACCATGCTGTCCATCGACAACCTGGGCAAGGTCTTCGACTCCAACAAAGGGGAGGTGACCGCGCTCGAGGACATCAACCTGACCGTGGACCGGGGCGAGCTGGCGGTCATCGTCGGGCCGTCCGGCTGCGGCAAGTCCACCCTGCTGAACATCGTGGCCGGGCTGGAACAGGCCACCTCGGGCGAGGCCGTGCTCGAAGGCCAGCCCATTACCGGGCCGGGCGCGGACCGGGGCATGGTCTTCCAGTCCTACACGCTTTTCCCCTGGCTGACCGTGCGCAAGAACGTGGAGTTCGGCCTACGCCTCAAGGGCGTGCCCGCTGCCGAGCGTGCGGAGACCGCCCGCAAGTACATCGACCTGGTCGGCCTGGCCGAGTTCGAGAACGCCCTGCCCAAGGAGCTCTCGGGCGGCATGAAGCAGCGCGTGGCCATCGCCCGCGTGCTGGCCAACAAGCCGGTCATGCTGCTCATGGACGAGCCCTTCGGGGCACTGGACGCCCAGACCCGGCTGCTGCTCCAGGAACTGCTCCTGAACGTCTGGCGCAAGGAGTCGAGCACCATCCTGTTCATCACCCACGACATCGACGAGGCCATCCTGCTGGCCGACAACGTCTACATCATGTCCAGGCGGCCGGGCCGGATCAAGGCCAGGGTGCCGGTGGACATCCCCCGCCCGCGCGATCACAAGGCGTCCCTGACCCCGGAGTTCTCCCGGGTCAAGTCGCGGATCATGGACCTGCTCTGGGAAGAGATATCGGCGGGCTAGGCCGGGGGCCTTGGCCCCTCCCGTTCACCCCGGAATCTTCGGAAAAAGCGCCGAACCTCTCGGCTCTCCCCCTAAAGATTCGGTTCTTTCCGACGATGAAAAAACATTGGCCGTCGGTCTTCGGTGTCGTCCCGTGCAGGAAAGAGAGAGCCGCATGCCCAGCATAGCCTCCATGTTTTCGACCACGTTTCGCCAGGCAGGGGCGAGCGGGAATCCGCTCCGTCCGGGCGTCGCGGCCTCCCTCGACGTCCGGCAGGGACGGGGCGAACCGGCCCGGCCGTTTGACGGCGACGTCGCCACCCTGTCGGACCAGGCCCGGGACCTGAGCCGGGCCACACGGCCCGAGCTCCCCGATTTGAGCTACGTCCCCGCGTACACCTCCACCTGGCAGACCGTGACCTCCCTGGCCACCGCCTCGGGCAGGACCCTGGAAATCCAGGCCCTGGATGGGGGCTATTTCCGCATGAGCGTCCTCGACTCCCAAGGCGGGGTGGAGAAGACCGTGGCCCTGGACGGGGACTACCTCGTGCGCGAGGACGAGTCCGGGAATCTGGTCCTGGAGAACTATGTCCAGGGCGACGAGACCGACGGGGACGACATTATCATCACCACCACGGGCGCGGGCGTGTCCGGCGGGGGCGGCGACGACCGGATCGTCGGTCTTGGGGTCGGCAAGTATGCCTCGCCGGGCCGCGATTTGATAGACAGCGGGCCGGGGAACGACTCCGTGTTCCTGTACGGCACGGGTCGCAACCCCCTGGGCGTGGACACCGGCGACGGCGACGATCGCGTGACTGTGAACGGCGGGATGGGGATCAGGCTCGACACCGGGAGTGGCGACGACACCGTCACCGGCGCGGTCATCAGCGGAACGATCGACACCGGCGAGGGGGACGATGTCGTGGATGCCTCGTCCGGGATAAGCGCCGACATCGACACTGGGGACGGCGACGATTCGCTCCGGGCCGGGGGCTCCATAAGCGGGAACATCGACACCGGCGCTGGGGAGGACGAACTGGAAGCCGGATACGCCATCTCCGGGAACGTCTCCACCGGAAGCGGCCGGGACCGGCTCGATGCCTCATACTCCCTCGGCGGCAATGTCGATACCGGGGACGGCGACGACGTCCTCGGTTCCGGGTACGAGATCATCGGGAATATCGACACCGGCGGCGGCAATGATTTTCTGGATGCCGGAGTCAATATTGACGGGCATGTCGAGACAGGGGACGGCGACGACTTTCTCGGCGCGGGGTATGAGATCGGAGGTTCTGTCGAGACCGGTGACGGCGGTGACGTCCTGGAGGCCGGATACCAGATCACAGGCGATGTCGATACCGGAGACGGCAACGACTTTCTGGACGTCGGGTACGAAATCGAGGCGGCCGTCGATACCGGAGACGGGTCGGACGTGGTCCGGGCCGGATATTCCATCTCGGGCGACGTGGACACCGGCGAGGGGAGCGACGTGATCCGGAGCGGGCACGACCCCGAGGGCGACGTGGACCCGGGGGACGGCACGGCCGTGGTGGCCGTGGGCAGGGACGCGGAACGGGGATATTACGGACTGCTGCCAGCGCCGGGCCCGCAGCGGTATGCGGACGCCTTTGACGGGAAGGGCGCGACCAACTACCGTCTGCGCCGTCTCGACATCCACATCTGAACCCTTTCCAACGTTCGAAGCCGTACCCCTTTGATCCCGGTCAAAGGGCTTTTTTTGTCCTTGTGAGGCGCATGAAAAAGGCCGCGTCCCGTCTTCGGGGCGCGGCCTTGATTTCTTTGTCTGTGGCGCTCTATGCGGTTTCGTCCGTGTCCACGGAGGCGGCCGGGACGGATGCCGGGACGTCGTCCTGGTACTGGGGCGGCTTGTACTTGAAGACCTTGCGCAGGCCCACGTAGAGCAGCGGGATGAAGAACACGCCGAGCACGGTGGCCGAGATCATGCCGCCCATGACGCCGATGCCCACTGAGTTCTGCGCGCCCGAGCCCGCGCCCGAGGCGATGGCCAGGGGGAGAACGCCGAGGATGAAGGCGAACGAGGTCATCAGGATGGGCCGCAGGCGCAGCTTCGCCGCCTTGAGGGTGGCAGCGATGACGCCTTGGCCCGCGGCCTGCTCGGCCACGGCGAACTCCACGATGAGGATGGCGTTCTTGGCGGTCAGGCCGATGGTCGTCAGCAGGCCGACCTTGAAGTAGACGTCGTTGCTCTGCCCGAAGGAACTGGCCGCCAGCAGGGCGCCGAAGATGCCGATGGGCACGGCCATGATGACCGCGAACGGGATGGACCAGCTCTCGTACAGGGCGGCCAGGCAGAGGAAGACCACCAGCACCGAGATGGCGTAGAGCGGCGCGGCCTGGTTGCCGGAGAGTTCCTCCTGGGCGGACAGCCCGGTCCAGGACATGGAGTAGCCGGGCGGGAGCTGGGAGACCAGCCTCCTTATCTCGGCCATGGCGTCGCCCGAACTGACCCCCTGGGCGGCTTCACCCTGGATTTCCAGGGCGGAGGCACCGTTGTAGCGCTCCAGGCGCGGGGAGTCGTAGGTCCAACGGCCGTTGGCGAACGAGGCGAAGGGAACCATGCCCCCGTTGTCGTTGCGCACGAACCAGCGGTTCACGTCCTCGGGCTGCATGCGGAAATCCCGGTCGCCCTGAAGGTAGACCGGCTTGACCCGGCCGCGGTCGATGAAGTCGTTGACGTAGTCGCTGCCCCAGGCCGTGGATAGGGTGGTGTTGATGTCCGAGAAGGAGAGTCCGAGCGCGCTGGCCTTTTCCTCGTCGATGTCGATGTGGTACTGGGGCTCGTCCTCCTGGCCGTTGGGCCGGGTGTTGGCCAGCAGCGGGCTTTGGGCGGCCATGCCCAGGAGCTGATTGCGGACCTCCATGAGCTTCTGGTGCCCGGCGCCGTTGATGTCGCGCAGATAGAAGTCGAAGCCGTTGGAGTTGCCCATGCCGTGGATGGCCGGCGGAGCCAGGGTGAAGATCCGCGCCTCGCGGTTCTTCATGAAGGTCCCCATGGCCCGGCCGGCGACGGCCTGGGCCGACAGGGACGGGTCATGGCGTTCGTCGAAGGGCTTGAGCCGGATGAAGCCGATGCCCACGTTCTGCCCGGCGCCGCTGAAGCTGAATCCAGCCACGGTGAGCACGCCTTCCACGGCGTCCTTCTCATCGTTCAGGAAATGGTCGCTGACCTCTTTCAGCACCCGCTTGGTCCGTTCCTGGGTGGCTCCGGTGGGGAGCTGGACCATGGTGATCAGGATGCCTTGGTCCTCCACGGGCAGAAACGAACTGGGCAGCCGGTAGAACATCCAGACCATGATGCCGGTGATGAGCGCAAAGACCAGCAGGAACCGGCCGGTACGGCGCAAGATCCAGGCCGTACCGTCGTGGTAGGCGTTGGTTCCGATGTCGAACCCTTTGTTGAACCAGCCGAAGAAACGGAACTTGGATTCGCCGTGGGAGGGTTTGAGCATGGCCGCGCACAGGGCCGGGGTCAGGATCAGGGCGACCACCACGGACAGGAGCATGGCCGAGACGATGGTCACCGAGAACTGGCGGTAGATGACGCCCACGGAACCGCCGAAGAAGGCCATGGGCACAAAGACCGCGGACAGGACCGTGGCGATGCCCACCAGGGCCCCGGAAATCTCCTTCATGGACTTGCTTGTGGCCTCGCGCGGGCCGAGCCCCTCGGTGGCCATGACGCGCTCCACGTTCTCGACCACGACGATGGCGTCGTCAACGAGCAGGCCGATGGCCAGGACCATGGCGAACATGGTCAGCGTGTTGACCGAGTACCCCATGATCGCGAGCACAGCGAAGGTGCCGAGCAGGACCACGGGCACGGCGATGGTCGGGATGAACGTGGCCCGGATGTTCTGCAGGAACAGAAACATGACGAAGAAGACCAGGATGATGGCCTCGATCAGGGTCTCTATGACGTCCTCGATGGACAGCTTGACGAACGGCGTTGTGTCGTAGGGATAGACGACGTCCACCCCGTCGGGAAACGTGGGTCTGAGCTCCTCGAGGGTTCTTTCGACCGCCTCGGCGGTCTGGATGGCGTTGGCCCCGGTGGCCAGCTGGATGGCCAGGCCCGCGGTGGGGTGGTTGTTGTAGGTCGTGCTGGTGGTGTAGCTCTCGGCGTCGAGCTCCACCCTGCCCACGTCGCGGATGCGCACCACCGAGCCGTCCGGGGAACTCTTTACGATGATGTTCCTGAACTGCTCCGGGGTCTGGAGGCGCGAGCGCGCGGTGATGGTCGCGCTGAGCTGCTGCCCCTGCACGGCGGGCAGGCCGCCGAGCTGTCCGGCGGAGATCTGGGTGTTCTGGGCCTCGATGGCCCGGGCCACGTCGCCGGGCATGAGCGAGTATTCGGTCAGCTCGTCCGGGTTGAGCCAGACGCGCATGGCGTAGGACGAGGAGAACAGCCGGGTGTCGCCCACGCCTTCCACGCGTTTGAGGGTGTCGTTCAGGGAGCTGTCCACAAAGTCGGCGATGTCCGTGGAGGTCAGGGTGTCGTCGGTGGACACGAAACCGAGGACCATGAGGAAGCTGGCCGACGACTTGGTCACGCTCAGGCCGTTGGACTGGACCACGTCGGGCAGCTGAGAGGTGACCTGCTGGAGCTTGTTCTGGACCTGCATCTGGGCCACGTCGGGGTCGGCCGCGTTGGTGAAGGTCAGGGAAATCTCCGTCCGGCCCGTGGAGGTCGACGTGGAGGTCATGTAGTCGAGGTAGTCGATGCCGGTCATGCCCTGTTCGATGACCTTGGTCACCGAGTTCTCCACGGTTTTGGCGTCCGCGCCGGGGTAGTCGCAGGTGATCCGGACCGTGGTCGGGGCGATGTCGGGATACTGGGAGACGGACAGGGTCCGCAGGGCCAGCAGGCCGCCGAGCATGATGACGATGGCGATGACCCAGGCGAAGATGGGCCGCCGGATAAAGAACTCGGACATGTGAGGCTTAGCCTTCCTTGGCTTCGTTGGCGGGGGCTTCGGTGGCGGTCTTCACGCCGGTCGAAACGGGCTTGATCTCGCCGGTGGCGTCGTCCACGTCCATCTCCTTGGCGGTCACGACCTGGCCCGGCCGGACGGACTGGGAGCCCAGGACCAGAAGGCGGTCACCGTCATTGATGCCGGAGCCGACCAGCCAGGAGTTGCCGTGGCTTCCGCGCACCTTGAGAAGGCGTTGCTGGATCTTGTCGTCCTTGTCCACGAACAGGGCCGTGGCCTCGCCCTTGGGGGTGCGTCCGACGGCCATCTGGGGCAGCAGGAAGCCATTCTGGAACACGCCGTCCTGAATGATGGCCCGGACGTACATGCCGGGCAGCAGGAGACGGTCCGGATTGGGGAACTCGGCGCGCAGGGTATAGGTGCCGGTGGACTCGTCCACCTTGGCGCCCGCGAATTCCACGGTCCCCTCATAGGGATAAATGGTCCCGTTTTCGAGCTTGAGTTTAACCTTCATGGTCTTGCCCTCGACCGAAATTTCGCCCGAAGCGATGGCCTGGCGCAGGTTGAGCATGGTGGTGCTCGACTGGGTCAGGTCCACGTTGATGGGATCGAGCTGGCGAATGGTCGTCAGGGGCACGCTCTGGTTGGCGGTGACCAGCGCGCCGGGGGTCAGGTCGGACATCTCCACGCGGCCGCTGATCGGGGCCTTGATTTCGGTGTAGTCCAGGCTGATCTTGGCGCTTTCCAGGGCGGCCTTGGCCGAGGCGATGGCGGCCAGGTCGGCCTCGTACACGGACTGGGCGTCCTGGTAGTCCTGCTCCGAGATGGCCCCCTGGCCGATCAGTTCCGCGTAGCGCTTGGCCTTGCTTTCGGAGCTGGGCAGGGCGGCCTGGGCCCGCTTGAGGGCGGCCAGGGCGTTGCTGTACTCGGCCTTGTAGGTCGAGGGCACGACCCGGTAGAGCACTTCGCCGGCCAGGACCTCGCTGCCTTCGCGGAACAGCCGTTCGCGCAGGATGCCGTCCACCTGGGGACGGACTTCGGCCACCAGCGAGGCTGCGGTCCGGCCCGGAAGCTCGGTGGTCAGGGGCACGGACTGCGGGTGCAGGACCTCGACGCCTACCTCCACCGGAGCCGTGTTGGCCGAGGCCTTCGGGGTTTTGTCCTCGCAGCCGGCCAGTCCCCCGAGGACCAGCAGGCTCAGCAGGAGCAACGGGGCGAATGCCATGCGGCCCGTTGCGAAACGGGAATATATGGACAGGATCTGCAATGCGGATTCCTCCTTGACGCTCAAAAGCGACATCATTTACGGTACTCGCCAGTACAATTATGGTTGGTTGGCCCGACTGTCAATCGAATAAATTGTGAAAAATTGTTAAACGGAGGTGGCGAAATGGGGTCCGATGTCAAACCCCGTCGCGGACGGCCCAAGGCCATGCCCGACGCAAAGCGCCGCGAACAGATCGTCCAGGCGGCCGAAAAGCTTTTTGTCGACAAGGGCTACGCAGGGACCTGCACCCACGAGATAGCGGCGACGTGCAAGATTTCCAAACAGACCCTGTACCGGCTCTTCCCCGGCAAGCTCGATCTGTTCGTCGCCGTGGTCGAGGCCCATCGCCTGAAGATGATAGACTTCGGCGACGGCTATGACGATGTCCCCCTGGAACAGGCCCTGGCCCGCATGTTCATGATAGACATGGACCAGAAAGACTACGAGATCCGCGCGGGCTTTTTGCGCACGGCCAACATGGAGTCCCTGCAGCACCCCCAGCTGGGTGAAATCCTGCGTCAGCACGGCGGCCAGAAGGCGCTCGACGGGTTGACGTCCTGGCTGGACCGGCAGTGCGGCAAGGGCAGGCTGGTCATCGCCAACACCAGTTTGGCGGCCCGCATGCTCCTGGACTCGTTCACCGGCGCCGTGTTTCTCGACGCCCTGGGCGGGTTCAGCTGGCCCGGCCGGGAGGAGCGCACCGCCCACTTCAAGCAGTGCATCGACATCTTTCTCCATGGGGCCCTGCCGCCGCAGGACCGCTTGGCCGCCCCGGCCTGATTCCTCCCGTGTCCGCCTACCAGCGGTAGGCGCTCGCCCGTTTCCCGACGATGGTCAGCCGGTAATGGGCCGCGCAGGCCCTGTCCGTCGCGCCGCAGCAGACGTGCAGGGGCATCAGGTGCTCCTCCCGGGGGTGGCAGTAGCGCGCATGGGGCGCGGATTCCCAGCCGAGCAGCCGTTGCCTCCTTTCCGCACCATCCAGTGACGGGGCCGAGCAGGTCTCGATCAGCCATTGTTCGAAGGCCTCGTTCCAGGCGCGCGTTTCGTCCGTGTCCTGCGCGAAGAAGGCGCGCATGTTATGGAAGGAGAAGCCGGACCCGACGATCAGCAGGTTGTCGCGGGTGAGCCCGGCCAGCGCCTCGCCCATGGCCAGGTGGGCCGCCGGGTCTAGCCCCTTGATCAGGGAGAGCTGCACGCACGGGATGTCCGCCTCCGGGTACATGATCGTCAGCGGGATGAACACGCCGTGGTCCAGGCCGCGCTCGCCGTCCGCGCGGGTGGCGAACCCCTTGTCCTCCAGCGCGTCGCGCACCGACCGGGCCAGGTCCGGGTCGCCCGGGGCCGGGTAGCGCAGCTCGTAGGATTCGGGCGGGAACCCGTAGTAGTCGTAATACAGGTCCGGCCGGGCCGCCGTGGTCACGGTGGGCACGGACTCCTCCCAGTGGGCGCTGACCACGAGCACGGCCGAGGGCCTGGGGATCTCGCGGGCCAGCAGTTTGAGGTTGTCGACCATCTCCGTATGGCCCTCGTCGCCCAGCACGGGCAGGGGGCCCGCGCCGTGGGAGATGTACAGCACGGTGTGCGCCGCTTTGTTCATGGATTATCCTTCATTTTGCATGGTTGCGTGTTGCCCTGCTCAGGCCGGGGACTGTTGGTCGGCCGCCTGGTCGGCCAGCTTGCGGGCCAACTCCACGAGCGCCTCGCCCTCTTCCAGCCCGTCCAGGAACCGGGCCGGGATGCCGGACAGCCCCACCTGCGCCCCGACCAGGGCCCCGGTCAGTATGGTCCGGGCCTGGTTTTGGCCGCCGCCGTTCAGGGAGTTGAGCACGGCGGACTCGAAATCGTCGTGGAACCGGGCGGCCAGGTAATAGGCCGCCGGGAGCATGTGGTAGATGGCGCAGGGCATGCCGTAGACCAGGGAGACCTTCCAGGCGGGCTCGATGCGGATGTCCGGGTCCGTTGCGGCCGTGGCCATGTAGCCCGGAGAGAGCAGGGCGTCGGGCGAGGCGAAGCGACCCACACGCGGCGGGTCCGGATCGCCGGGGCGCGGGGCCTTGAACCCGTCGCGGGTCACGGCGTGGAAGGGCAGAACGCCGTCCTTGACCAGTTTCATGAGTTTGCCCGGCAGGTCGGGGGCGAGCCGGTTTCCCTGCACGAGCATGGCCAGGACCGCGCAATAGGCCACGGTCATGGAGACGACCACGTCGTCGGCCTGGGTCAGGACCGTGTTTTTGCTCACGGCGCTCGCCAGGCGGCCCGGGTCCAGTGCGTAGCGCACCGCGATGGCCAGGGTCCGCTCGACGGCCTCGGTGGTGTCCGCGTGCCCGCCGGTCTGGCCCCAGGGCAGCCCCTTTTCCACGCGCCGACGCCATGCCTCGCGGATGGATTGGCTGGTGTATCCGCCCGGCCCATGGGCCGGTTCGCCGTTGAGCTGCGGGAACAGTTCCACGTCCATGCGGCGGCAGAAATCCTCCTCCACGTATCGTCCGCGCTCCACCAGGGAGCGGAGCGTCAGCTTGAGGATGAACCCGGCCTGGGAGAGCTGGCCCGCCTTCATGCCTTCGTGATACCGGCCCGGCCTGGGGTCGGTGTAGCCGTCGATCCAGTCGCCGTAGTCGCGGCGCATCTCGTTCAGATCATAGTACCAATGCGGGCCCAGCCCGAGGGCGTCGCCGATGAACGCGCCCATGACCGCCCCGGCGGCCCGGTCGCGAAAAGCTTCTTTGGACATGGTCTTCTCCAGGCTCAAAGGTTGCGTCACGGCCCGGACGCGTCCGGGCCTGCACCGCCATGCTACGGCCCGGCCGACTTTTTCGAAAGACTTTTTTCCGCCCGGAGGACGCCTTGGGCGGAAAAATGAAAATCGGTCCGGTTTCCGGTTTCCTCGGAATTCGAAAACAATGGCCGGAACCGTCTCCGGACTCCATCCGGTCCGACCCCTGAACCGGACTTTCGCTTCGCCCTTGAAGCGACCTCCGAATCGGGGCCGCAAGGGGAAAATATTTGAGGTCCGATTTTTGGGTGCGGACCCCAAAAAGGAGGGATTTTTTGATTGACCGATCAATTAAAAGTTGCACTTTTTTTAAAAAATTAAATAAAACGTATAGTTATACGTCAATATTTTTCTTCACATTTTAAAAGGGTGTGGTAGAGGTGAGTCGTAGCCGGTTGGATACCGGCCCCGAGAAGCCAATAAATTTAAAAAGAGGATATTATCATGAAGCGTTTCACCCTTGCCCTGATGCTCGTGTTTACCGTTTTCCTGACCGCCGCGTTCGCCGCCGCCCCGACCTTTGCCGGCGCGTTTAGGTCCCATGATACCAAGGCCCGCACCGTGGCCGAGGCCAAGGCCTCCAGCGTGGACACCGGCGTGGCCCTGCACGGCCGCATCGTCAAGGTCATCAATGACAACAGCGTGCTGTTCTCCGACAACACCGGCGAACTGCTCGTGCACATGCAGAACGCCGAGGCCAACAAGGCCGCCATCACCAACGCCGACGTGGACGTCAACGGCAAGATCGTCAGCGACCTGATGTACACCGAAGTCCAGGCCGACTCCGTGACCACCCGCTAGTTCGAGCGGTTCACATATAGAAAAAGGGACGCCCTCTTGAGGGCGTCCCTTTTTTTGATGCCTCCGGCGGCCAGAGGGGGAACCTCTTGGAAGAGGTTCCCCCTCTGGACTCCCCCTCCAGAACTTTTTTGTGTGCCTGCGGCAGGGGCGTACGGGCGCAGTATAACGTGCTGCTTGTCAGAGAATGATGAAAACGGACGCAATGGAGCCAGCGGGCATCCCTCGGTGGCGTACCCCGCGAAGCGATACAAAAAAGTTTAGGAAGGGAGAGGGGATGGGGGGTCCGGGGGAAGGGGAGAGGGAAAGCCCTTTTCAAAGGGTTTCCCTCTCCCCTTCCCCCGGCCGCCGGAGGCGCAAAAAAGGCCTCCCGTCGGGGACGGGAGGCCGGGCAGCGCGGGTTGTGGTTCCTCAGGAGTATATTTTGCAAGTTGCGGTCACAAAACTCCACCCGCGTCACTTTCGGTTCAGCGGCCGTCGTCGCACGGTTCGCCCGCGCCCGGGCTCTCGGCGGAGATGCCGGTGGCGCACGCGGCCGGGTCTTCGGCTTCGGGGGACACGGGCTCGGCTTCGGCCATGCGGCTGAGGATGGCGTAGCGGGTGTCGTAGTCCTTTTCGATCTTGTCGCGGTAGGCCTTGGACAGGTCCGGGTGGAACCGCTCCAACATGGCGTAGCGGTTTTCGCCGGACAGGAATTCCTGGAGCGTGCCGTCCGGGGCCTTGGAGTCGAGCTGGAACGGGTTTTCGCCCCGGTCGGCCAGCTGCGGATCGAAGCGGTAGAGCGGCCAGTAACCGGAATCCACGGCCAGTTTCTGCTCGAGCTGGGTCTTGCCCATGCCCTTCTTGATGCCCTGGTTGATGCATGGGGCGTAGCAGATGACCAGGGACGGGCCGTTGTAGGCCTCGGCCTCGCGGAACGCCTTGAGCAGCTGCTGTTTGTCCGCGCCCATGGAGACCGAGGCGACGTAGACGTAGCCGTAGGTCATGGCCATGCGGCCGAGGTCCTTTTTGCCGGTGCGCTTGCCCGCGGCCGCGAACTTGGCGATGGAACCGAGCGGCGTGGCCTTGGACGACTGGCCGCCGGTGTTGGAATAGACCTCGGTGTCCAGGACCAGGATGTTGATGTCCTCGCCCGAGGCGAGCACGTGGTCCACGCCGCCGT
Source organism: Pseudodesulfovibrio hydrargyri (assembly GCF_001874525.1). Classification (NCBI taxonomy): domain Bacteria; kingdom Pseudomonadati; phylum Thermodesulfobacteriota; class Desulfovibrionia; order Desulfovibrionales; family Desulfovibrionaceae; genus Pseudodesulfovibrio; species Pseudodesulfovibrio hydrargyri. The sequence continues at coordinate 1,757,922 of NZ_LKAQ01000004.1, forward strand.
AGCCGATGTCGTAGGCCCATCCGTCGCCGCCGAAGATCCACACGGACTTCTTGGTGAACAGGTCGGCGTCGGCCGCGATGGCCAGCAGCGCCGGGTCGAGGGTGCCTTCAAGGGCGGCCTTGAGGGCCGCGCCGGTGGCGGCGGATTCCTCGGGATCGTCCTTGGCGGCCAGCCAGTTCTCCAGGGCGGTCTTGATCTCTCCCGGAGCCCCGCACAGGGCGTTTTCGCAGTTGGCGATGAGGATTTCGCGGCGGTTGTTCAACCCCATCTCGATGCCGTAGCCGAACTCGGCGGCGTCCTCGAACAGGGAGTTGCCCCAGGCAGGGCCGAACCCGTCGCGGTTGGTGCAGTAGGGGGTGGAGGGAGCCGAAGCGCCCCAGATGGACGAGCAGCCCGTGGCGTTGGCGATGACCATGCGCTCGCCGAACAGCTGGGTCAGGACCTTGACGTACGGGGTCTCGCCGCAACCGGCGCAGGCTCCGGAGAACTCCATGAGCGGCTGGCGGAACTGGGATCCCTTGACCGTGTCGCGCTTGAAGGCGTCCTGGTAGGCCACGGTCTCGGTGAAATCGAAGTTGGGCACCTGGTCCGGGGTCTGGGTGGCGATGGGCTGCATGACCAACGCCTTTTCCTTGGCCGGGCAGATGTCGGCGCAGTTGCCGCACCCCAGGCAGTCCAGGGTGTTGACCTGCATGCGGTAGCGCATGCCCTTGACGTCCTTGCCCTTGGCTTCGAGAGTGGCGAAGGTTGCGGGCGCGTTTGCCGCGTCGGTTTCGCTGATCAGCACCGGCCGCAGGGCGGCGTGCGGGCAGACGAAGGCGCACTGGTTGCACTGGATGCAGTTGTCCGCGATCCATTGGGGCACGTTGATGGCCACGCCGCGTTTCTCGTACCTGGAGGTGGCGGCGGGCATGGTCCCGTCCTTGGAAAAGGCGGACACGGGCAGGGTGTCACCCTTCTGGGCCAGCATGGGGCGCATGACGTTCCTCACGTAGTCGGGCTCGTCGGTGGCGGGCGCGGGATCGTCCTTGAGGCTTGCCCAGGCGGCGGGAACGTCCACCTTGACCAGGGCGTCGGCCGCCCTGTCCACGGCCGCGTTGTTCATCTCCACGATTTTCGGTCCCTTCTTGCCGTAGGCGGCCTCGATGCCGCCCTTGAGCAGGCTGACCGCCTGGTCGAACGGGATGACGTCGGCCAGCTTGAAGAAGGCGGTCTGCATGACCATGTTGATGCGTCCGCCCAGGCCGACCTCGGCCGCGATCTTGACCGCGTCCACGGTGTAGAAGTTGAGCTTCTTCTCGGCGATGGTCCTCCGCATGGCGGCCGGGAGCTGTTTTTCGATCTCGCCGCCGGTCCAGGCGCAGTTGAGCACGAAGGTCCCGCCGTCCTTGATCCCCTCAAGCACGTCGTAGAGGTTGACGTAGCTCGGGTTGTGGCAGGCCACGTAGTCGGCGGCGGTGACCAGGTAGGTGGACTGGATGGGCTCATTGCCGAAGCGCAGGTGGGAGATGGTGATGCCGCCGGACTTCTTGGAGTCGTAGGCGAAGTACCCCTGGGCGTACATGCCGGTGTTGTCGCCGATGATCTTGATGGCCTGCTTGTTCGCGCCCACCGTGCCGTCCGAACCGAGACCCCAGAACTTGCACTGCACGGTGCCTTTGGGGGTCGTGTCCAGGGTCCCGGTCAGGACGAGGGAGGAGTTCGTCACGTCGTCGTCGATGCCCACGGTGAAGCGGGGCTTGGGCGCGTCGGCACCCAGGTTGTCGAACACGGCCTTGGCCATGGCCGGGGTGAATTCCTTGGAGCCAAGGCCGTAGCGTCCGCCGACCACGGCCGGGCCGTGGCCCTGCTCGAAGAGCACGGCGCAGACGTCCTGATACAGGGGATCGCCCATGGCGCCGGGCTCCTTGGTCCGGTCGAGGACCGCGAGTCTTTTGCAGGAGACGGGCAGCACGGACAGGAAGTGGGCGGCGGAGAAGGGCCGGTACAGTCTGACCTTGATCAGGCCGACCTTTTCGCCCTTGGCAAGCAGGTGATTGACCACCTCCTCGATGGTCTCGCAGCTGGAGCCCATGGACACGATGACCCTTTCCGCGTCGGGCGCGCCCACATAGTCGAAGGGCTTGTACGCGCGGCCGGTCAGGGCCGAGACCTTGGCCATGTACTCCTCCACGATGGCCGGGATGGCCTCGTAGTTGGGGTTGGCCGCCTCGCGTCCCTGGAAATAGATGTCCGGGTTCTGGGCCGTGCCCCGGATGTCCGGGTGCTCGGGGTTCATGGAGCGCCCCCGGAATCCGGCCACCTTGTCCATGTTCAGCAGGGGCTTCATGTCCGCGTAGTCGATGGTCTCGATCTTCTGGATTTCATGGGAGGTCCGGAAGCCGTCGAAGAAGGAGACGAAGGGGACGCTTGATTCGACCGTGGCCAGGTGGGCCACCAGGGCGAGATCCATGACCTCCTGGACGGATGCCGAGGCGAGCATGGCGAACCCGGTCTGGCGGCAGGCCATGACGTCCTGGTGGTCGCCGAAGATGGACAGGGCGTGTCCGGCCACGGCCCGGGCCGAGACGTGGAACACGCAGGGCATGAGCTCGCCCGCGATCTTGTACATGTTCGGGATCATCAGCAGCAGGCCCTGGGAGGCGGTGAAGGTGGTGGTCAGCGCGCCGCCGGCCAGCGACCCGTGGACCGCCCCTGCCGCGCCCGCCTCGGACTGCATCTGGCGGATCTTCAGGGTGTGGCCGAAGATGTTCTTCTTGCCCTGCGCGGCCCATTCGTCGGCGATCTCGCCCATGGTGGATGACGGGGTGATGGGATAGATGGCGGCGGTCTCGCTCATGGCGTAGGCCACCCAGGCGGCGGCGGTGTTGCCGTCCATGGTCTTCATTTTGGACATGTCGTGCTCCATTTTTTTATGTCTATTGAATGATTGAGTATATTATGCCTCAACCAGGGCCTTGGTGGCATGGGCGATCTCCAACTCCTCGTTGGTCGGGACCACCAGCACGGCCACCGGGCTGTCGTCGGCGCTGATGCGCCGCACGCCCGGTTCGCGCGACTCGTTGCGCTCCGGGGAAAGTTTGATGCCGAGCCCTTCCAGCCCGGCGCAGGCCTCGGCCCGGACAAAGGCGTCGTTCTCGCCGATGCCCGCGGTGAAGACCACGGCGTCGGCCCGGCCGAGCACGGCCAGGTACGCCCCGATCCGCGCCTTGACCCGGTAGGCGAACATCTCGAAGGCGAGCTGGGCCGTCTCGTTACCCTTTTCGCGCGCCGCGTGCACGTCGCGCATGTCGCTTGAGCCGCAGACGCCGAGCAGGCCGCTCTGCTTGTTCAGCAGGGCGTCCACCTCGGTCACGCTCATCTTCTTGTGCCGGGCGATGAACGGGAACAGGGCCGGGTCCACGTCGCCCGAGCGGGTGCCCATCATCAGCCCGGCCAGGGGCGTCAGCCCCATGGTCGTGTCCGCGCATCTGCCGTTCTTGACCGCCGCCATGGAGCAGCCGTTGCCCAGGTGGGCGGTGATCAGGTCGATCCCGTCCACGGGCTTGCCCAGGAACTTGGCGGCCTCTCGGGTGACGTACTTGTGCGAGGTCCCGTGAAAGCCGTACTTGCGGATTCTCAACTCCTCGTAGAGGTCCATGGGTACCGGGTAGAGGAATGCCTTGGGCGGCATGGTCTGGTGGAATTCGGTGTCGAACACGGTCACGTTGGGCGTGCCGGGAAAGAGTTCCAGGGCGGCCTCGATGCCCACCAGGTTGGCGGCGTGCAGCGGGGCCAGCGGGACGTTCGCGCGGATGGTCTCGACCACCGCCGCGTCCACCAGGACCGGGCTCGAGAAGGACTCGCCGCCTTGGACCACGCGGTGCCCCACGGCGTCGATGTCGGTCAGGGAGCCGATGACGCCCCACTCCTCGCCGATGAGCTTCTCGACCATCAGCCCCATGGCCGCCTTGTGGTCCGGGATGGGCCTGTGCTCCACGGACCGGGCGTCGGGCCACTTGTCCGGGTTGGATTTCTGGGTGATGGAGCCCATGTCCTCGCCGATGCGTTCGATCAGGCCCGAGGCCATGACCCGGTCGCCTGCCATGTCGATGAGCTGGTATTTGAGCGAGGAGCTGCCGGAGTTGATGACCAGGATATGCATGCTAGACGTTCCTTTGGGCCTGGGCCTGGATGGCGGTGATGGCCACGGTGTTGACGATGTCGCGCACGCGGCAGCCGCGCGACAGGTCGTTGACCGGCTTGTTCAGCCCCTGGAGGACCGGGCCGATGGCCGTGGAGCCGGGCACGGCGCGCTGCACGGCCTTGTATGTATTGTTGCCGGTGTTCAGGTCCGGGAAGATGAAGACCGTGGCCCTGCCCGCCACCTCGGAGCCGGGCAGTTTGGTCCGGGCCACCTCCGGGTCCACGGCCGCGTCGTACTGCAGCGGCCCTTCGATGGGCAGGTCGAGCCCGCGCTCTTCGGCCAGCTTTCGGGCCATGGCCGTGGCCTCGGCCACCTTGTCCACCTCCGCGCCCGCGCCGGACCCGCCCGTGGAATAGGAGAGCATGGCCACATACGGGTCGATGCCGAAGATGCGGGCGGTTTGGGCCGAGCTGAGAGCGATCTCGGCCAGCTGCCCGGCGTCGGGCTTCGGGTTGACCGCGCAGTCGCCGAAGCAGACCACGCGGTCGCCCATGCACATGAGGAACACGGACGAGACGATGGAGGCGTCGGGGCGGGTCTTGATGAATTCGAAGGCGGGCCGGATGGTCTGGGCCGTGGTGGTCACCGAGCCGGAGACCATGCCGTCCGCGTGCCCGGCGTGGACCATCATGGTTCCGAAGTAGGTGGGGTCCACGATGCGGTCCCGGGCGTCCTCCATGCGGATGCCCTTGTGTCGGCGGGCTTCGAAATAGCGTTTGGCGTAGTCCTCGAGCATGGGGGCACGGGCCGGGTCCACCAGGGCCGCGCCGTTGAGGTGCACGCCGAGATTGGCGGCCTGGGCCCGGATGGCCTCGGGGTCGCCGAGCAGGGTGATGCCCGCCACGTTGCGCCGCTGCAATATCTCCGCGGCCCGGAGGACGCGCTCGCTCGATCCCTCGGGCAGGACAATGTGCATGCGCTGCGCCCGGGCCTTCTCGATCAGGTTGTACTCGAACATGATCGGCGTGATCTTGGTGGACTGGGTGGTCACCAGCCGGTCACGCAGCTGTTCAATGTCCACCCGGGCCTCGAACAGGCCGATGGCCGCCGCGATCTTGGCCGGGTGCTCGGGGTCGATGGTTCCGTGCAGGGCCTGGAGGGTCTGGGTGGCCTTGAAGGTATGGTCCTCCACGCTCAGGATGGGCAGGGGGATGCCGGTCCAGCCCTCGATGAGCCGGTGCATGGTCATGGACGGCTGGATGCCGCCGGTCAGGACCATGCCCGCGATGTTTCCGTAGGCGGCGGACTGGCGCGAGGAGATGGCCGCCAGGATGATGTCCATGCGGTCGCCCGGGGTGATGATCAGGGCCCCGTCCTCGATGTATTCCAGGAAATGGGTGATGTGCATGGCCGCGGTCAGGAAGCCGTCCACCGGGGTGTCCAGGCTGCCGTGGCCATACAGGACCTTGGCGTCCAGCCACTTGATCACGTCGTGGATGGTCGGGTTGCCCAGCCGCTTGTCGTCCGGGATGGCGTAGGTCAAGAGTTGGTGCGAGGTGCTGGTCCGGGCCTCGATGTCCTTCAGCGTCTCGGGGGAGAAATCCGGGCGGGCGCGGTTGACGATCAGCCCCAGGACCTCCAGGCCGCGCTCTTCGAAGACGGCCACCGTGCGCTGGGCCGAGCCGCAGACCTCGTCGTCGGACCGGTCCATGCCGTTGACCACGAGCAGGACCGGGCAGCCCAGGTTGGAGACGATGGCGGCGTTGATCTCGAACTCCAGGGTGGCGTTGCCGCCGATGTAATCCGTGCCCTCGCACAGGACGAAGTCATACTCCTTTTCCAGTTCCTTGAACTTGTTCAGGGTGCTTTCCAGGAGCAGTTCCTTGTTGCCGCCGTTGATCAGCCCGCGGGCCTCGCTCAGGGTGTAGCCGTATGCGCGGTCGTACTCCTGGTCGAGCTTGAAGTGGCGGAGCATGAGGTCGATGTCGTGGTCCCTGCGCCCGTCCACCGGGTCGCTGATGACCGGGCGGAACACGGCCACGCGCTGCAGGCTGGCGCGCAGCAGATGCATCACTCCGAGGACGATGGCGGACTTGCCGCTGCGGGCCTCGGTGGCGGCTATGTACAGGCTCTTGGACATATCGGTCTCCTTGGACCGGCCCGGTGGAGAACCGGGAGAAGGCGGTTGTCGGAGCGCCTCCTCCCGGCCGGATGCCGTGGGTGACGTCGGGGCTGTTGACGACGGCATCCGCTATGCTCCGTAGGGCATGGGGTATGGCGATGGATTAGCTGTCCGGGGAGGTCTCCCTCTCCTCGGCCAGGAACGGCTCGTCCCGGTCGTAGCAGACCAGGCCGCAGCGCAGGCAGCGGTCGGCCTCGGCCAGGGCCTGTTGTTCGTCGAGCGGGCCCTCCACCTCGTTGAAGGTGCAGTTGCGCTCGTCGCCGTGGCACAGATGGGGCAGGACCGCCCGCTTCTTGCGCTCCACGGAATCGATCTCCTTGAACAACGTGTAGGGAATCATGGTCTTCTGGGTGGTCTCCGGGATGGGGATGGCCGCCTCGGTCAGGTGGTAGTGGATGGACCGGGCCGCCTTGCGGCCGTCGCCGATGGCCGAGATGACCAGGTCCGGGCCGGTGTACACGTCGCCCGCGGTGAACACCCCGGGGATGGCGGTCTCGAAGGTGTCCGGGTCGGCCACGATGGTCTGCCACTTGGTGGTCTCCAGCGGACAGGTCCCTTCCTCGCTGTCGTCGTACAGGCAGGCGAGGTCCGGCTTCTGGCCGATGGCCGGGATGATCAGGGTGGCCTCCATGCGTTGCTCGGAGCCCTCCTTCTTGACCGGGCGTCGGCGTCCGGACTCGTCCGGCTCGCCGAGCTCCATCTCGTAATATTCCAGATGGGTGGCCCGTCCGTTCTCGTCGCCGATGACCCGGGCCGGGGCGGCCAGGAACTTGAATTGCACGCCCTCGTCCTCGGCCCCGACGATCTCTTCCACGTCGGCGGGCATCTCGTTGCGGGTGCGCCGGTACATGAGCGTGACTTCGGCCCCGAGGCGCACGCAGGTCCGGGCCGCGTCGATGGCCGTGTTGCCGCCGCCGACCACGATGACCTTGTTGCCGGTCTCGGGTTTCTGGCCCAGGGCGTGGGCGGTCAGGAATTCGATGCCGCCCATGACCCCGTCCAGGTCCTCGCCCTCGGCGTACATGCCGGACGCCTGCCACGCGCCGATGCCGATGAAGACCGCGTCGAAGCCGTCGGCCTTGAGGGATTCCAGGGTGAAGTCGCGGCCGAATTTGGTGTTCAATTTCGCCTCGACGCCGAGATCCAGGATGCCCTGGATCTCCCAATCGAGGTCGGCCTTGGGCAGCCGGTATTCCGGGATGCCGTAGCGGGTCTGGCCGCCGAGCGCGGGCATGGCGTCGAAGATGGTCGGGCTGTGGCCGAGCCTGCGCAGGAAATAGGCGCAGGACAGACCGGCCGGGCCGCCGCCGATGACGGCCACGCACTTGCCGGTGTCCTTGGCGCAGGGCACGGGCAGGTGGACGCCCGAGCGCAGCTCGCGGTCGGCCACGAATCGCTTCAACATGTTGATGCCTACGGTCTCGTCCACGTATTGGCGGCGGCAGACCGTCTCGCACGGGCGGGGGCAGACCCGGCCGCAGGTGACCAGCAGCGGGTTGCGCTCCTTGATGGTCATGACCGCGCCGTCATAGTCGCCCGCCTTGATCTGCTCGATGTAGCGCGGGATGTTGATCTGTGCCGGGCATTTCTGGCGGCACGGGGCCAGGCAGTCGGTGGTCTGGTTGAGGTGCAGCAGCCGGGCCGACATGCCGGACACGCCGATGACTCCGCGCGGGCAGGCGTCCACGCAGTTGCCGCACGCCTTGCATTGGGTGGGATCGATGACCGGCAGCCCCTCGGGACCCATGTGGATGGCGTCGAAGGGGCAGGCGCGCACGCAGGAACCGAGCCCCAGGCACCCCTCGGGGCAGGACTTGGACCCGCCGTAGAGCAGGTGGGCGGCCCGGCAGTCCAGCGCCCCCTCGTAATGGAACAGGTCGGCGGCCCGCAGCCCGCCGGTGCAGTCGCGCACGGCCAGCTCGGGCTCGCGCTCGATGACCTCCTGGCCCATGAGGGCGGCGATGGTGGCGATGGCCTCGCCGTCGGCCACGATGCAGATCGAGGCCGGGGCCTTGCCCGCCACGATGGCGGCCGCCGCGCCCGAGCAGCCGGGGAAGCCGCAGCCGCCGCAGTTGGCCCCGGGCAGGTTGTCCTCGATGAGCGCGATGCGCGGGTCCTCCTTGACGAAGAGGAGCTTCGAGGCGATGCCCAGGATGGCCGCGGCCAGCAGGCCGATGCCGAACAGAGTCAGTCCCGATGTCAGTATCATGATGTCGTCCCGTTCTGCGTTTTTAATCCGTTAGATCATGCCCTTGAAGGCGAAGAAGGCCAGCGACATGAGCCCGGCCATGATCAGCCCGATGGGCGTGCCGCGCATGGCGATGGGCAGCCGCCGCACGGCCAGCTTCTCGCGGATGCCGGCCAGAAGGACCAGGGCGAGCATGAAACCCAGACCCGAGGCGAAGGAGAACAGGACCGTCTTGACGAAGCCGAACTCCTCGCGCTGGCAGATGAGCGCGATGCCCATGACCGCGCAGTTGGTGGTGATCAGCGGCAAAAAGATGCCCAGCGACTTGTACAGCGGCGGGATGACCTTCTTGAGGAACATCTCCACGAACTGGACCAGGGCCGCGATGACCAGGATGAAGGCCAGCGTCTGGAGAAAGTCCAGGCCAAAGGGGGCGAGCACGTACTCCTGGACCAGCCAGGTGATGGCCGCGGCCATGACGGCCACGAAGACCACGGCCCCGCCCATGCCGATGGCGACGCCCGTGTCCTTGGACGTGCCGATGAACGGGCAGTTGCCCAGGTACTGGGCCAGGACGATGTTGTTGACGAACATCGCCCCGATGAAGAGAAGGAAGTATTCCTGCATGATCGTTTCCTCGAATGGGAGGCTGTTGAAAAACGGCAATCTGTGTCGTTGCTTCAAAAAGTTCAAACCCTCACGTACAGGAAGTACGCTTCGGCCTTAAACTTTTTTCGCGCCTAGCATCTCACCATTTTTGAACAGCCTCCAATTTTGACTTTTTCAATACTCGTCAACAGTTCTTGTGGCCGCAGCCGCCGCACGCGCCGCAGTCGTGGGTCGGGCCCTGCACGGCGGCCAGTCCCTTGCGCTTGCGCCGGACGTTCTCGACAAAGGTCATGATGCACAGGAGCACGCCCAGCGAGACGAACGCGCCCGGGGCCTGGACCATGATGCCGATGGGCTCGAACCCGTCCCAGACCACGCGGGTCCCGAAGATCATGCCCGTGCCGAGCAGCTCGCGCAGGGCTCCGAGGAAGGTCAGGGACAGGGTGAAGCCGATGCCCATGCCCAACCCGTCGGCCATGGACAGCAGCGGCGGATTCTTGGAGGCGAAGGCCTCGGCCCGGCCCAGGATGATGCAGTTGACCACGATCAGCGGCACGAAGATGCCCAGCCGCTGGTAGAGCGGGTAGGCGAAGGCCTGCATGAGCAGCTCCACGGCCACCACCAGGGAGGCGGCGACCACGATGAAGCAGGCGATGCGCACCTTGGCCGGGATGACCTTGCGCAGCAGCGAGACCATCAGGTTGGACAGGGCCAGGACGAAGACGACGGCCACGCCCATGCCCAGGCCGTTGTCGGCCGTGTTGGTCACGGCCAGGGTCGGGCAGAGCCCGAGGACCAGCTTGAACGGGGGCAGGTCCTTCCACAGCCCCTTGGAGAATTCCTTCCACAATCTGCTATTCATTGTCGGCTCCATGCGGCGGGGCGGCTCAGGACCAGCCGCCGGCGAGTTTGCCTTTCAGGGCGTTGAAGATGGTAATGGCCTGGCGCACCGCGGTCACGGTGCCGGTGGACGAGATGGTCGCCCCGGCCACGGCCTCGATGTCGCCGCCGTTCTTCTTCAGGTCCACGGCCTCGAGCGGATGGCCCCGGAACTGGGTGGTGTAGCCGTGCTCGGCCACGCGCGCGCCCACGCCGGGCGTCTCCTTGAGGGTGGTGATGCCGATGCCGGTCAGGTGCATGGCCCGCACGTCGAAGCCGACCATGACGCCGATGTTGCCGCCGTACCCCTTGCCCGAGGTCTCGAAGGCCACGCCGGTGAGCGTGCCTCCCTTGAGGGCCGGGAACACGGTCACGGTCCGGCCGTCCACCGTGAATTTTTTGCGGTCCTTGATCGGGTTGTTGTCGTAATCGCTCAGGACCGATTCGATGGCCGGGGCCTGGACATAGGTCAGGACCTGCTCCTCGATGATCGGGGCCGTGACCTGTTTCAGGGCGGCCAGGGTGATGCCCGCTATGCCGCAGATGAGCGACAGGACGATCATCATTTTCATCATTTCCTTCATGGCCTACCTCCTTCCGAACGGCTTGGGCCGGATGCGTTCGAGCACCGGGGTGAACAGGTTGGCCAGCAGGATGGCGAAAGGCATGCCGTCCGCGTACGCGCCGTAGACGCGGATGATGATGACCAGCGCCCCGATCAGCAGGCCGAAGAGCAGCATGGGCACCTGCCGGTTGGGGCTGGACGGCCCGTCCGTGGCCAGGAAGAAGGCCCCGAACAGGGTGGATCCGGTCAGCAGGTGGAAGGCCGGGGAGGCGTAGATGGACGGGTCGAGCCAGTGGAACAGGAAGGCGGTCAGGGCCGCGCCGCCGATGACGCCCACCGGGATGATGGACGAGATGTGCTTGCGCAGGACCAGGAGCATGCCGCCCAGGAGCACGCCCGCGATCTGGACCGCGCCCAGGCCGCCGAGCTGCTTGCCCAGGAAGAGCTGCCGGGTGTCGGTGATCTGGACCGCGTCCAGGCCGAAGTCCTTGAGCTGGGCCAGGGGGTAGGTCAGGTCCGTGGCCAGCATGGAGGCGTTGGCGTCCATGTAGGCGGGCCAGGAGATGCGGCAGATGGCCCAGCCGATGAGCGGGGCGCAGAACGGGCTGCCGCCCAGGGGGCCGAAGACCATCTTGCCGAGCACGATGGAGGCCGCGCTGCCGAAGGCCGCCAGCCACCAGGGGGCCGAGGCGGGCAGCAGGAAGGCGAAGGACAGCCCCACGGCGAAGGCGTTCAGGTCGTGGACGTCGGTCTCCCGGTCCATGAAGTAGTCGCAGGCCATCTCGGCCAGCACGGCGGCGGCCATGGACAGGGCCATGACCCGCACGGCGGGCATGCCGAAGGTCATGGCCGCCATGACCGCGGCGGGCAGCATGGCCATGAGTATCATCAGCATCCGGTCCCGCACGGTGGTGCCGCAGTGGCGGTGGGGCGGGACCGAGACGGTCAGGGCAAAGGGGTTGAGGGGTTTCACGGCTGGGTTTCCTCCCCGGACTGGGCTGCGGCCTTCGCCAATTCGCTCTTGGCGAGCCGGATGTATTGGAGCATGGGGCGACGGGCGATGCAGAAATAGCCGCACAGGCCGCATTCGAAGCAGGCGTCCACGGCCTCGGCCTCGGCCTTGGCGTACTGGCCGAACTCGGCATAGCTGGTGATCATGGCCGGATCGAGCCGGGCCGGGCAGCGGCGCACGCACTCGCCGCAGCCCACGCAGGCCGCGTCCACGGCCACCGGGGACGGATTGCGCACCAGGCCCACGGCCGTGGTCGAGCGGTCCACGCCCTGGCCGGGCGAGGCCGCGGCCGTGCCGCGCAGCACGCCGCCCAGGACGATGCGGTCCCCGTCGCGCAGGGTCTCGCCGTCGTTGGTCAGGATCTCGCCCACCGGGGTGCCCAGGGTGATCAGCCGGGCCGAGTTGCCCACCGTGACCATGGTCTCCATGACCGGCAGGCCGGTGTCCATGATCAGCCCGGCGTGGAAGACCGTCTCCAGGCCGACCACCAGGGTGTTGTCCGGCATCTCGATGCCGGTCACGGCCTTGGCCACCAGGGGATCGAGCGCCTGGGGATACTGGTCGGCCAGGACCTTGACCTCCATGCCCGGCAGGCTCTCGCGCACGCCCCCGGGCACGGCCAGGAAAACGTCCACGGGCACGAATCCCCGGATCAGGGCCTCGGCCCCGGCCGAGAGGATGTCGAGCTTCTCGGCCAGCAGCGTCCGGCGGGAGAACAGGTTCGGCTCCTCGTCCATGGCGTTGATGATCAGGGTGTCCACCTGGTCGCAGGCCGGGACGTCGGCCCCGAGCTCGCGCAGGCGGGCGAGGAGTTCCGGGCCGCTCAGGCCGTCCAGGACCTCGGGCACCACGGTCTCGCCGTCCGTCGGGGCGAGGCGGACGCGGTACGGGTCCACGTGTTCCACGGTCCCGGCACAGGGCGCGTGGATGTCGCCCCGGCCCGGCGCGGACGCGGTGGCGATGCGCTCGCCGCGCCTGACCTCCTGGCCGCAGGCGACCAGCGGGCAGTGCCGGGTCAGGTTCATCTCCGCCTTGGCGGCGGGTGTCTCTTGAATCGTCATATTCCGTCTACCTGCTGATGTGGCATTGGTTGCAATGGTCCGGGCCGTAGGGGCCCGCGCCCATCTCTTCGTGGCAGGACATGCACTGGTCGTGGAAGGCGTTCATGCGCGGCAGGACCAGCTCCCGGGTTTCGGCCTCGTGGCACTGGTTGCAGGCCGAGAAGTCGCCGTCGTAATCGGTCATGTCCTTCTGGATATGGCAGGATTTGCAGCTGGACAGCCCCTTGTCGAACATGTCCTCGTGGCACTGGCCGCAGCTCTCGTGCCCGGCCTCGCGCATGGACAACAACTCGTCCGTGCTCTTTTCCGCATGGCAGTTGGTGCACTTTTGCGGCTCGGGCTCGATCTCCTTGCCGTGGTGGCAGTCCGAGCAGTCCGAGGCGTATTCGGTGTGCGCCTTGTGGTCGAAGTTGAGCTTGTCGTACTCCACGTGGTGGCAGCGCACGCAATAGGATTCGTTGGGAAAGGAATCCATGTGGTTGTCCACGAAATTCTGGTCGAAATCGTTGGGATGGCAGGAGCCGCAGGCCAGGGCCCCGTCCTCGGGGGTGACGATGGGCTGGGATCTGTCGTGGTGGCACCGGGAACACTCGATCCCGTAATCCCGGTGATGCACCAGGTGCGAAAAGACGACCTTGCCCCCATTGTTCTCGAACAGGATGCGCACCGGCATCGGCTGCGACTGGCCTGATCGGACATAGCCGACGATGGCCACCGCCAGGAGCACGATGGTCGCCGCCATGACCGGAAATATCTTTGTTTTTGAACGCATCGTTCCTCTCCGCCGCCTGTGGGCGGCAGCTCCGGGTGGTTACAGGTGAAGGATCATGTCAATCCGCGGGCGGCCGGAGCCGCCCGCGGGGTTGCGTCGTTACTTGGGAATGACCGCCCAATCCGGCACGATGCTGAGGTCCACGCCCCACAGCACCGGGAGGATGTAGACCACGAAGGCCGTGATCAGGAGCGTCCCGAATATGTTCAGCCAGACGCCCGCCTTGGCCATCTGCTTGATGGTCACGCATCCGCTGCCGAAGATGACGGCGTTGGGCGGCGTGGCCACCGGGAGCATGAAGGCGTAGGAGGCCGCCACGCACGCGCCCACGATGGTCGCGAACGGGTGCACGCCCATGGCGATGGCCGCCGAACCCATGATGGGCACGAGCAGGGTCGCGGTGGCGGTGTTGGAGGTGATCTCGGTCAGGAAGATGGTGATCAGGACCACCGCGCCCACGAAGACGAGCATGCTGGTGCCTTCGAGCGCGCCGAGCTGGCCCGCGATGTAGGCGGCCAGGCCGGTCTTGGCGAAGCCGTTGGCGATGGCCAGGCCGCCGCCGAAGAGCAGGATCACGTCCCAGGGAATCTTCACCGCGGTCTTCCAGTCCAGGAGGAACTCGCTCTTTTTGAAGTTCACGGGGATGGCGAACAGGATGAGCGCGCCGAAGATGGCGATGGTCGCGTCGCCGATGTACTTGAAGTGGGGCATGATGCCCAGGACGAAGGAGGATTTGGCCATGAACCCGCGCGCCAGCCAGAAGGCGGCCATGAAACAGCCCACGACCACGATCTTCTTCTCCGCATTGGACATGGGGCCGAGCTTCTTGACTTCGTCGTTGATGATCTTGGCGCCGCCCGCCAGCTCCATGCCGCCGGTGGGGAACAGGATCTTGGTCAGCAGGAGCCAGGCGAAGGCCATGGTGACGACCGCCAGCGGGACGCCGAAGAGCATCCACTGGCCGAATCCGATCTGCACGCCGAACATCTTTTCGACCATGCCCGCCATGACGGTGTTGGGCGGGGTGCCGATGATGGTGGCCACGCCGCCGATGGACGCGGCGTAAGCGATGCCGAGCATCAGGCCGCGGCCGAAGTTGAACTCGGGGCCGACGTTGACGCTGCTCTCGCGCAGGTGGTCGGAGTCGAACCCGGTGGCCTGCTGGATGACGGCCAGCCCGATGGGCACCATCATCATGGCCGTGGCGGTGTTGGACACCCACATGGACAGAAAGCCGGTGGCGACCATGAAGCCCATGATCATGCGCGCCGGGCTCGTGCCGATGGCCTTGATGGTGTACAGGGCCACGCGGCGGTGCAGGTTCCACCGCTCCATGGTCACGGCCAGGAAAAAACCGCCCATGAACAGGTAAATCAGGTGGTTGGCGTACGGAGATGTGGACGCCGAGGATTTCATGACGCCCAGCAGGGGGAAAAGGGCGATGGGCATGAGCGAAGTGGCCGGAATGGGGATCGCCTCGGTGATCCACCAGATGGCCATCAGGGCGGTGACCGCCGCCACGCGCCATGCCTCGACCTTCATGCCTTCGGGAGCCGGGATGAGCAGCATGGCGATGAACACGATGGGCCCCAGGAAGAACCCTATTCGCTTGCCCTTGTTGGAATCAGCCTGATCAGACATTTTACACTCCTCAATTAGAACGTTTTCACCTCGGATAGGACCGCAACCCCAGACGGCGCTGAGGAAAGACCGGGCGGAGCACCCCGCTCCGCCCGGTACTTATTTATATTCCAAGATGATAGGTTTCGACGAATGCGCTGACGCGCTTGCCGGATTCGGCGATGCGCTTGCCCAGCGAGGCCTTGTACTCGTCCAGGTCGAGCTTTTTGCGGGCCACTCCCTCCTCCATGGCGGCCTTGGCCACGGCCACGGAGACGTACTCGATGAGCCGCAGGTCCAGCGCCTTGGGAATGACGTAGTCGGGCCCGAATTCGAGCTTGTCCACGCCGAACGCCTCGCAGACGTATTTCGGGGCCTCGGTCTTGGCCAGGTCGGCCAGGGCCTGGGCGGCGGCCAGCTTCATGCCCTCGGTGATGGCCGTGGCGCCGCAGTCGAGCGCGCCCCGGAAGATGAACGGGAAGCCGAGCACGTTGTTCACCTGGTTCGGGAAGTCCGAGCGGCCGGTGCCCATGATGCAGTCCGGGCGCGCCTGTTTGGCGTCGTCGTAGGTGATCTCCGGGTCCGGGTTGGCGCAGGCGAAGATGATCGGGCAGTTGTCGGACATGGACTTGACCATCTCCTTGGAGACCACGCCCGCCTTGGACAGGCCCAGGAAGCAGTCCGCGCCGACCATGGCCTCGGCCAGGGAGCCGTACGCCTTGTCGGTGGCGTACTGTTGCTTGAACTCGTTCAGGTCGGTCCGGGACTTGTTGATGTGTCCCCTGGAGTCGAACATGGCGATGTTCTCGAACTTCACGCCCATGTTTCGGTACAGGTTGGTGCAGGCGATGGCCGCCGCGCCCGCGCCGGAGATGACCACGCGCATCTGCGCCGGGTCCTTGCCCGAGATTTCCAGCGCGTTCATCATGCCGGCCGCGGTGACGATGGCCGTGCCGTGCTGGTCGTCATGGAAGACCGGGATGTTCATTTCCTTTTTCAGTTTCTCTTCGATGTAGAAGCATTCCGGGGCCTTGATGTCCTCGAGGTTGATGCCGCCGAAGGTCGGCTCCAGGGCCTTGGTGACCGCGCACAGTTCGTCGGGATCGGTCACGTTAAGGTTGATGTCGTAGACGTCCACGTCGCCGAAGACCTTGAACAGCACGCCCTTGCCCTCCATGACCGGCTTGCCGGCCAGGGGGCCGATGTTGCCCAGGCCGAGCACGGCGGTGCCGTTGGAGACCACGGCCACGAGGTTGCCGCGTCCGGTGTACTCGTAGACCAGCTCCGGGTTCTCGTGGATCGCCTTGCACGCCTCGGCCACGCCGGGGCTGTAGGCCATGGACAGATGCTTCTGGGTCTTGCACGGCTTGACCGGGACGACCTCGACCTTTCCCTTCCTGCCATGGGAATGGTAGTTCAGGGCTTCCTCTTTGGTGAATAATGCCATTTCGCTAGCTCCTTGAGGTTGTGCGTTATTCGATGCCCGCGGCCTTGCGGTCGGGCACGGCGTACAGTTCGCCGCCGTGGGAATCGTTGATGACGAGCAGGGGGAAGTCCTCGACCTTCATCTCGCGGATGGCCTCGGGGCCGAGCTCGTCGAAGGCGATGACGTTGGACTCCACGATGGAGTTGGACAGCAGCGCGCCCGCGCCGCCGGTGGCGCCGAAGTACACGGCGGTATAGTCCTGCATGGCCTGCCGGGTGGGGGCGTCGCGCTTGCCCTTGCCGATGGTCGCCTTGAGCCCCAGGGAGTAGAGGCGCGGGGCATAGGAGTCCATGCGGTAGGAGGTGGTCGGTCCGGCCGCGCCGATGGGGCGGCCCGGAGGGGCCGGGGAGGGGCCGACGTAGTAGATGGCCGCGCCCTTGAGGTCGAACGGCAGTTCCTTGCCCGCGTCGAGCAGGTCCACGAGCTTCTTGTGGGCCGCGTCGCGCGCGGAGTAGATGGTCCCGGTCAGGAAGACCACGTCGCCCGCCTTGAGCTGGGCGATGTCTTGATCGGTCAGCGGGGTGTTCAGTTTGTATTCAGCCATTAGAGTACGACCTCCTCGTGCCGCTGGGAGTGGCACTGCACGTTGACCGCCAGGGGCAGGCTCGCCAGGTGGCACGGTTCCATGGTGATCTTCACGCCGAGCACGGTGGTCTTGCCGCCCAGCCCCATGGGGCCGATGCCGAGCGCGTTGATGGCGTCCTCGAGTTCCTTTTCCTTGGCCGCGATTTCCGGGTCCGGATGGGTGTCGTCGAGCTTGCGCAGCAGGCCGCGCTTGGCGATCTTGGCCGCGTGTTCGAAGGTCCCGCCGATGCCCACGCCGATGACCGTGGGCGGGCAGGGGTTGGGGCCCGCCTCGGCCACGCGGTTGATGACGAACTTCTTGATCCCCTCCCAGCCCTGGGCCGGGGCGAGCATGGTCACGCGGGACATGTTCTCGGCCCCGCCGCCCTTGGCCATGTAGGATATCTTGAGTTTGTCGCCGGGCACGAAGTCGAAGTGGATGACGGCCGGGGTGCCGTCACCGGTGTTGGCCCGGGAGAGCGGATCGCAGGCGGACTTGCGCAGGTAGCCGTCGGCGTATCCCTTGCGGGTGCCCTCGTTGATGGCGTCGCGCAGGTTGCCGCCCTCGATGCGCACCTCGTCGCCCACCTCCACGAAGTAGACGGCCAGTCCGCAGTCCTGGCACAGGGGCAGCTTGGTGTCGAAGGCCAGGTCCGCGTTCTCCAGGAGCTGGCGGATCACTTCCTTGGCGGACGGGCTGGTTTCCTCGGCCATGGCCGATTCAAGCCGGGCGCGCACGTCGGCGGGCAGCTCGGTGTTGGAACTGACGCACATCTTGGCGACGGCGTCGACGATGTCGCTGGTCTGGATGGTACGCATGCTATTTCTTCCTGAAGATCTGCTTCATTGCGGTGATGCCCATCTTGCGGCGCAGGAAGCCGAGCTGGTTCTGCAGGGGCAGCCCCTTGGGACAGACGTCTTCGCAGGCCAGCAGGCCCATGCAGCCGAAGATGCCGTTGTCGTTGCCGATGACCTCGAAGTACTCGCGGTCCGTGCGCTCGTCGCGGGGGTCGACCACGAAGCGGGCGATGCGGTTCAGGGCGGCCGCGCCCATGAAATCGTCGCGCAGCCGGGCGGTGCCGCAGGCCGAGATGCAGCAGCCGCATTCGATGCAGCGCTCCAGCTCGTAGATCTGCTCGGCCACCTCGTTGTCCATGCGCTCTTCTTCCTTGGCCGGGTCGAAGACCTTGTTGGTGTGCACCCAGGACTCGGTCTTGGCGTACATCTCGCGGAACCAGACGCCCGTGTCCACGGACAGGTCGCCGACGAGCTTGAAGACCGGCAGGGGGTGCAGGACGATGTGCCCGGGCTGGTCCTTGGTCTTGGTCTGGCAGGCCAGGCCGGGGCGGCCGTTGATGACCATGGCGCATGCGCCGCAGATGCCCGCCCGGCAGCAGAAGTCGAAGACCAGGCTCGGGTCCTGCTCCTCGCGCAGCCGGTTCAGGGCGATGAACAGGGTCATGTTCGGCGTCTCGTCCAGGATGAACTCCTGCATGTGCGGGACGTCGCCCTTCCTCTCGGGATTGTACCGGAATATCTCGAATTTCAGTTGTCTACCCATGATGTGTTCCTTTCTTGACCGGGTTACTTCTTCTTCCCGATTTCGGTGACGGGGCTCTTCACGGTGCGCTCGGTCACGTACTTCTCGTCAGCCGGGATGATCTTGCCGCCGCCGTAGCCGCGGTCGCCCGGGGGCAGTTCGAACAGCGGAGTGGTGTCCTCGTACTTGAGGTCGGGCATGTCCGCGCCTTCGGGCCAGTAGGCCAGGGTGCGGTTGAGCCACTCGGCGTCGTTGCGCTCGGGGAAGTCCTCGCGGTTGTGGGAGCCGCGCGATTCGGTGCGCATCAGCGCCGCCTGGGCGATGCACATGGCCAGCCTGACCTGGCCCTCCAGCTTCATGGCCGCGGCCAGCTCGTGGTTGGCGCCCACGCCGTCGGAGACCAGGCCGACCTTGCGGGCCTTCTCCATGGTCCCCTGCAGGGTCTGGACGCACTCCTCGAGGCCTTCCTTGTTGCGGAAGACGAAGCAGCCCTTCATCAGCGCCTCCTGCATCTCGTTGCGGACCTCGTAGACGTTCAGCTTGCCGTTGCGGCCGTGGGTGACGTCATGGATGCGTTCTTCCTGGCGCTTGACCTCGGCGTTGACGACACCGGTGTCGAAGGTGGTCTCGTAGCCCTTGAGGAACTCGACGATCTTGGCGCCGATGATGCCGCCCGCGACCACGGTCTCGGCCAGGGAGTTGCCGCCCAGCCGGTTGAAGCCGTGCATGTCCCAGCAGGCCGCCTCGCCCGCGGAGTACAGCCCCTTGAGGCCGTAGACCGCGCCGTCCTTGTTGGTCCGGATGCCGGCCATGGTGTAGTGCTGGGTCGGGCGCACGGGGATCAGCTCCACGCGCGGGTCCACGCCCAGGAAGTGGTGGCAGATCTCGTCCACTTCGCGCAGCTTGGTGGAGATGTGCTTGTCGCCGAGGTGGCGGATGTCCAGCCAGAGGTGCTCGCCGTAGGGGGACTTCACGCCCTTGCCCGCGCGCATGTGTTCGGTCATCCGGCGGGAGACCACGTCGCGCGAGGCCAGCTCGGCCTTTTCCGGCTCGTAGATGTGCATGAACCGCTCTTCGTTGACGTCGAGCAGCGTTCCGCCGTCGCCGCGGCAGCCCTCGGTGACCAGGATGTCGGTGGGCACGATGCCGGTGGGGTGGAACTGGATGGATTCCGGGTTGCCGATGGGCACCAGCCCGGTCTCGTGGGCCAGGATGTGGCCGCCGCCGTCGCAGATGACCGCGTTGGTGGTGGCCTTGTAGATGCGCCCGAAGCCGCCGGTGCAGATGGCCGTGGCCTTGGCCAGGTGGACCTCGAGCTGGCCGTTGCGCAGGTCGCGGACCACCGCGCCCATGCACTTGTCGCCGTCGTGGATCAGGGAGATGGCCTCCTTCTTGTCGAACACGTCGATGCCGAGCTGGGCGCAGCGGTTGTCCATGGTGCACATGACCGCGTGGCCGGTGCCGTCCGAGGTGTAGCAGGTGCGCCACTTGGCCGTGCCGCCGAAGGAGCGGGCCGTGATCAGCCCCTCGTTCTCTTCCTTCTCGTATTTTTCGAATTTCTCGCCGCCCTTGAAGTAGAAGGACTGGCCGGGCACCACGCGGTTCCAGGGCACGCCCCAGGCCGCCAGGCGGCGCATCTCGATGGGCGCGGCGTCGGCGAAGAGCCGGGCGACCTCCTGGTCGCAGCCCCAGTCCGAGCCCTTGACGGTGTCGATGAAGTGGACGTCCGGGTTGTCGCCCTCGCCCTTGGCGCAGTTGCCGAGCGCGGCCTGCATGCCGCCCTGGGCGGCCGAGGAGTGGGAGCGCCGGGCGGGCACGATGGACAGGCAGGTGGCCTTGAAGCCGTTCTGGGCGGCCTCGCAGGCCACGCGCTCGCCGGACAGTCCGGCGCCGATGACGAGCAGGTCGGAATAGAATGTCTGCATGGAGTTCACCTCGTTAGCTCAGCGTTATGAAGCGGATCAGGGTGATGACGCCGATGACCATGAAGATGGAGAACAGGGTCGTCTCGAAGCGCTTGAAGCCCTTCCGCTGTTCGGATTTCACGAAACCCCATTTCACGGCGATGCGGTAGAAGCCGACGCTGACGTGAAGCTCCACGCTGGGAAGGAGGATCATGTAGAAGAGAAACCACCAGAAGTGCTGCATGCGCGCGGCGGACTTGGCGGCGGTGATGGGCAGGTCGTTGAGCACGACCCACATGTGGATGGCGCCCAGGATCAGGATGATCATGGCGGTCGCGGCCTGGACGACCCACAGCCAGGTGTCGCGGTGCTTCATCATCTTGGCGTGGGCCCAGATGGTGCCCTGCCCCTCGGCGCGGAAGGGGATCTTGCGCGCGGCCAGGGCGAAGTGGACCAGGAAGGTCAGGAAGATCAGCGGGCCGCCGACCTGGGCCATGTAGGTGGCCTCGAAGAAGCCGGCGATGGCGTTCATCACGCCCGGGGAAATGACCACCGAAGACACGAGCAGCATGTGACACCACATGAAAAGGATCAGGCTTGCTCCCGTCAGCATCTGCAGCCAGTCGAGGGCGGCATCGGTGAGGGACACGCCTGGAACGGATGTCGTAAAGGTTTTCATCATTCTTCACCTGTTGTTCATGATTGATACGAATTGAAAGAACCCCTGCCTCTTCCGCCGCGTCGCGCCGCGTCCGGTGCCCGCCCGCCGGACGGGTCCGGTCGGCGCGCCCCCTGGCGGCTCGATGCGATTGCCGAGATCCCCGAGAGAACCTCCTCAATACATCGGAAATGGATCGCAACGGTTTGAAGATGAGCAACAGGCATGCCAGAAGAGCGTGGCAAAAAAGTCACACTATTCCATGGCTATAATGAGTCGTGAGAATGGAGATGAGCGGATTCTTGCCGAACCGGGGGTATCCGATCGGCAAGAATCCGCCGAAGGATTATTCAGACCGTTTCAGTCCGTATTTGGTCATCTTTTCGTTCAAGGTGCGGCGGGGAATGCCGAGGTCGTCGATGACGTCCTTGATGACGCCGCCGTTGCGGTTCAGGGACTCCTGGATGAGGTGGCGCTCGAACAGGGCGACCTGGTCCCGGAGGCTGACGGCCTGGGGCGCGGTGTCCCCGGTCTTGGCGGCCATGATCTTGGAGATGCGCTCCTTGGGCGGCAGGGGCGAGAGAATGTAGCGCTCGGCCACGCTCTTGAGTTCGCGGACGTTGCCGGGCCAGTCGTGGCTCATCATCAGGGGCAGCCCCTCGGGCCCGAGCGGGGCGGCGACCACGCCGTAGGTGTCGGCCGTGCGCTCCAGGAAAAAGGAGAAGAGCAGGGGGATGTCGTCCATGCGCTCGCGCAGGGGCGGGACGTTCAACTCCACGGTATTGATGCGGAAATAGAGGTCCTCGCGCAGCCGCCCCTCGTCGATGGCCGTGCGCGGGTTTTCGTTCATGGCGGAAATCAGCCGAAAGTTCACCGGCCGCGACGAGTTGGCCCCCAGCGGGGTGATCTCGCGCATCTCCAGCGCCCGCAGCAGCTTGCCCTGGACGTCCAGCGGCATGGAGTTGAGCTCGTCCAGGAACAGGGTCCCGCCGTTGGCCGCCTCAAGTTTGCCGATGCGCTTGCCCGCCGCCCCGGTGAAGGCCCCGCTGACGTGGCCGAACAGCTCGCTCTCGGCCATGTCCACCGGGATGGCCGCGCAGTTGAGCGCCATGTACGGGCCCTTGTTCAGCAGGGAGAGGTTGTGGATGGCCCGGGCGATGACCTCCTTGCCCGTGCCGGTCTCGCCGAAGAGGAGCACGTTGGCCGGGGTGGGGGCGATGTGGGTGATCTCCTTCTTGAGCTCGCGCATGGGCTGGCTGGTGCCCACCAGCCGGGAGTCGATGCCCTCGCAGTCGGACAGGGCCATCTTGAGCTGGCGGTTCTCGAGGACCAGGCGGCGCTTTTCCAGGGCGCGCTTGATGGTCTCCACGATCTGTTCGGGGTCGAAGGGCTTTTCCACGAAGTCGTAGGCCCCGCCCCGGATGGCCTCCACGGCCATGGCGATGTCGCCGTGCCCGGTGAACAGGACCACCGGGATGTGCTCGTCGATGGCCGCGATCTCCTTCTGGAAGGCCAGCCCGTCCAGGCCGGGCATCTTCACGTCGGTCAGCACGATGCCCGCGTACTCCGGGGTGATGTCGCGCAGGGCCACGCGGGCGTCCGCGTAATCGGCGACCTCGAAATCCGACAGCTCCAGCCATTGCCGGGCGGAATCCCGGACCGACTGTTCGTCGTCCACCAATATGACTTTTTTCATCAGTTGCTCTTGTCCTGTTGCTGGTTGGAAAGGGGGATGTGGATAAAGAATTCGGCACCGTTCGGGTCGCGGTTGGCCACCCGGAAGTCGCCCTTCATGTCCTTGACGATCTTGTAGGAGATGGACAGGCCCAACCCCACGCCGATGCCCTCCTTCTTGGTGGTCACGAAGGGCTCGAAGATCTTCTTGCCGACCTCCTCGGCGATGCCGGGCCCGTTGTCCCAGACGTGGATGGTCGCCTTGTCGCCCTCGGCGGACAGACGCACGCCGAGGAGCGGGGAGTCGACCTCCATCAGGGCGTCCAGCGCGTTGCGGAAGAGGTTGATGAGGACCTGCTCCATGCGCATGCGGTCGCCCAGGATGAAGACCGGCTGTCCGGGCATGGACAGCTTGAGGTCGCAGTTCTCGACCAGGAACTGGTGCTTCATCAGGTTGACCGCCTCCTTGATGGCCAGGCGCAGGTCGAACTCGATGTCCTTGTCCGTGGTTCGCCGGGCAAAGGATTTGAGCTGGCCCGTGACCTTGGCCATGCGGTCGCCCAGTTCCGAGACCTTGACCAGGGTGGGGTCCAGGTCGTCGAGCTTCATGCGCTTGAGCATCAGGCGGCAACTGGCCACGTAGGTTTTGGTGGCCGCGATGGGCTGGTTGAGCTCGTGGGCGATGGCCGTGGCCATCTCGCCCAGCGCGGCCAGCTTGCCCGCCTGGACCAGCTCCTCCTGGGCCGAGCGCAGCTCGTGCTCGGTGCGCTTGCGCTCCTCCACCTCCTGGGCCAGCTGGCGGTTGATGTCCCGGATGCGGTTGGCTTCCACGGCCTGCTGCTTGGAGAGCTGGCGCTGGCGGCGCTCGCGCAGGAACAGGCGGGTCAGCACGGCCAGGCCGAGAATCACGAAGGTGGTCAGGGAGACGCCCAGCGTCCGCTCCCAGAGCGGCCCCTGGGGCGTGAGATAGCTGATCTTCCAGTCCGTGCCCGGGATTCCCCGCGTGTTCAGCAGGAACCGTTCGGTGCCGATGGTCGTCTCGCGGACAAAGCCGAACCGGGTCCGGGTGTGCCAGGCCAAATGCTTGAGCTGGTGCCGGGGATAGTGTTCGCGGTCGTGGATTTCCTGGAGCATGCCCGCGTTCAGCGGCGTCAGGGTCATGTACTTCCAGGACGGGCGGCTGGTCAGGACGATAACCCCGTTGGAATCGGTCACCAGCAGGGTCTCGCCGCCCTCCTTCCAGAGATGCTCCAGCGGGGAGAGGGCGATCTTGGCCACGGCCACGCCGATGACCTCGTCCCTGTCCTTGATCGGGTGGGAGATGTAGATGCCGGGCTCGCCCCGGGTGATGCCCACGCCGAAGAATATCCCCTGGCGGCCCTCCATGGCTTCCTTGAAATAGGGCCTGAAGCCGAGGTCCAGGCCGATGAAGGCGTTGGGGCGGTCCCAGTTGGAGGCCGCCTTGACGATGCCGTCCGTGCCGATGATGTAGACCACGGACGACTCGGCGATGGTGTTCACGCGCTTGAGGAAGCGGTTGATGGGCACGCCCTCGCCGCCCCGGGTCAGGAAGGTGGTGACCATGCCGTTCTCGGAGATGAGGTAGGGCAGGTACTCGTACTTGCGCAGCTCGGAGTCCAGCGTCATCTCGTACAGGGTCAGCCGCTCGTCCGAGACCCGTTCCAGGTCCTGGAGGTAGTCGTACTGCACCAGCAGGCCGACGATGAACGGCAGGCCGATGAGCAGGAAGATGCCGAGCGTCACGGCCGGGGTGTTGAATCGGGTCTCGTTGAAGGTCTTCATGCCTGGCCTGTCCGTGTCCGCGAAGGCGCGGGGGTTGGGTCTGTTTCGGTCCTCTTTTCAGCAATAGGCGGAAATCCGCCGATCAGGCAAGGCCCAATGTGGCCGCCCGCTCCGGCGTTTGCAGTCAACATACTGAAATAATGATAGTTGTGTAAAAACAGGGGCGGCGTCATGCCCTGATTACAGCAAAAAGGATACCGACCCCGGTCGCGCGGCCGGTCTTTTTCGGGATCAGTGCGGGAAATTGTCGGTGTAGGCCACGGTCCGGTCGGGCAGGAACCAGATGCAGGCGCTGTCGGGCGAGTGCTTCTCAAGGAAGGCCGCCCCCCGGGCCGGGCCCATGATGAACAGGGTGGTGGCCAGGGCGTCGGCCAGTTCGGCGGTGTCCGCGATGACCGTCACGCCGATGGACCGGTGGGCCGAGTCCATGGTCGAGGGGTCGATGATGTGGTGGTGCTCGATGGGGTCGCCCTTCTTCTCGGGTGACACGAACTGGCGGTAGTCGCCCGAGCCGCACACGCCCTTGTCGCGGATGGCGATGGTCTGGAACACGGCGTCGTTGCGCGGGTGGCGGACGCCCACGTGCCAGTCGCGGTCGCCGAAGCAGCGGAAGTCGCCGCCCGCCTCGACGATGCCCGATTGCACGCCGTGCTTTTGCAGCAGGGCCACGGCCGCGTCCACGATGGACCCCTTGGCGATACCGCCGAGGTCCAGCGCCATGCCTTCCTTCTTGAGCCGCACCCGGCCGCCGGGCCGGTCCATGAGGACCATGCGGAAGTCCACCAGCCCGGACTTGGCCCGGGCCACGGATTCGTCCATGGCGTAGTAGAAGGGCGAGGTGGTCAGGGCCCCCACCGTGGGGTCGAAGATGCCGCCCGTGGCCGCGCTGAACGTAAGCGCCCGGTCGAGCAGGGCGAAGGCGCGCGGCGTGACCTTGACCCAGGCGTGTCCGGCGGCGCGGTTGATCCGGCCGATGGAGCCGCGCGGGTTGCGGTGGTCGAAGTCCTGCTGCAGGGCGCGCATGGCGGTCATGGTCCGGCGGGCCGAAAGCTCGGCGGACTTGCGGCTCGGGGCCTCGATGGTCAGCTTGACCACGGTGCCCATGGCCACGTCGGTGAAGCGGTAGAGGCCGTCCTCATGGGCCTCCATGCGCAGGGTCGGGGACAGGTTCAGGACGAGCATCAGGCAGAGGAGCCCGGCGGCCAGCCCGGTGGCGGTCCAGCTCAGTCCGCTTCCCCAGTGGAACTGGTCGCGGAAGACGTAGGCCAGCAGGGGCAGGCAGCAGAGCGCGCCGATCAGGCCCGCCACCTTCAGCCCCGGGGCCGGGGAGTGCAGGGCGTGGACCACGGCCCCGCCGAGCAGCGGCCCCAGCAGGAAGCCGAGCCCGGAGGCCAGGTTGGCCGCGCCGAAGACCGCGCCCTGTCTGCGGCTCAGGGACGAGGCGAAATACATGGAGGCAGGGATGGACAGGGCCGCGCCCAGGCCGAGGAGCACGCCGAAGGTGGCGAACTGCCAGAGCAAGCGGCACTCGCCCAGTGCGTAGAGCGCCCCGGCGCTGACGAGCAACCCCATGACCACGCGGTCCGTGTCCGGGCTTTTGCCGCCGAACCGGCCGGTGAGCAGCAGCCCCAGGAAGGTGGCCAGGCCGGGCGCGGCGAAGGTGGCGGCGATGACCGGTCCGTGGCGGCCCAGCGTTTCGGCCAGGACGATGGGGTAGAAGGCGGTGGTCAGCCCGATGCCCAGGCTGCGCCCGCCGATGGCCAGGAGCAGGGCGGCGGCGCGCCCCTTGGACCGGGCCGGGCCGGCCTTGGGCCGCGCCGGGCGGCTGGTGGTCGCCTCGCGCGGCATGAGCAGGAGGGTGGCGGCCAGGGCCAGCCCCAGGCAAAGGGACAGGCCGACCATGACCGGCCCCATGACTCCGGTGGTGTAGAGCAGGCTGCCGAGGATGGGCCCGGCAAAGGCGGCCGCGTTGAACAGGGCGGCGTGGACCGCGAACCGGCGCGACAGGGCCGGGCCGCTCGCCGACCCGCCCAGGGCGGCCAGCCCCACGGGCCGGATCAGGCCGGTGACCAGGCCCATGGCCACCTGCACCGCGTACAGGGCGGTCAGGCCCGGAGACAGGAAATAGGCCAGGGGGACGAGGCAGCCCGCGGCCGAGGCCAGGGCCAGGACCGGCTTGGGCCCGAAGCGGTCGGCGGCCATGCCCGACAGGGGCGAGACCAGCAGCTTGGCCAGGTAGTACCCGGCGAACGCGGTGCCGATCCACGCGCCGCTGATCCGCTCGTCCAGGCTGAGCAGCGGGATGGTGAAGGCGAACAGGCCCACTCCGAGCGAGGTGAAGAGTCCGCCCGCCAGAACGGCGGCAAGGACCCGGAGGTTCCCCTTCCGGGAGATGTCTGTTTCAGCTGCTGGCATCGTTCGTCCTTCTTCCGCTGCCGGGCGGCAATACCGGACCGGTAGTCTGTACGCAAATTGCTGGGTTGTCCAGTCTCCGTGGAAATGAGCATGAATACAATAGGTTGAAGGAATCCGCCGCAAGGCTGAACAGGACTCGTTATAAATAAGAATAATCATGTACAGAATGGTCTCAGCGGGCCATGGTCTGTAATGATCACCCTTTTCTCGGTCGGTTTTTTCGAACGACGTCACTTCAGACCAGGGAGTATTCATGTTGCGATTCAAGGACATCAAGATGCGGCCCAAACTGATCGCCGTGTTCATGATTACCGGCCTCTTGCCCATGGCCCTGGCGGGCTTGTGGGCCATGCAAACGTCCGGTACGGCGCTCATGGACAACTCCTATGCCCATCTCGAGGCCGTGCGCTCCATCAAGAAGGGACAGGTCATGTCCTTTTTCCAGGGGCGCAGGGAGCAGATGGAGGTGCTGGTCGAGACCGTGAGTTCCGTGCGCCACGATGCCATGCAGAAGCTCCAGGCCCTGTCGGCCATCAAGAAGCAGCAGATGGAGCGCTTCTTCAACTCCCGCCTGAACGAGGTCCGGGTGCTGGCGGCGCAGCCGTCCACGCGCGAAAGCCTGGTCTCCCTGGAGGCGGTCTTCACGCAGGGCGGTGGGTTCAAGGGGCTGGCCGGCGAGCGCTATCTGGCTCCGGCGGAATACCGGGCCGTCCACGACCGCGTCTTTCCCCTGTTCAAGAAATACATGGAGGAGTACGGCTACTACGACGTTTTCCTGATGACCGCCGACACCGGCGACGTGGTCTTTTCCGTGACCAAGGAGGCGGATTTCGGCCAGCGCACCCGGGACGTGGATTCCTCCCTGCGCGACGTCTGGCGGATAGCCGTGGCCGAGGAGCGGGCCGCCCTGTCCGACATGCGCCCGTACGCGCCGTCGGCCAACGCCCCGGCCCAGTTTCTCGCCGCGCCCATCCTGTCGGGCGGCCGGGTGGTCGGGGTGGTCGCGTTCCAGATTTCCAACGACGCCATCAACGCGATCATGGGCGAACGCACCGGCATGGGCGAGACCGGCGAGACC
This sequence comes from Pseudodesulfovibrio hydrargyri, assembly GCF_001874525.1. Classification (NCBI taxonomy): domain Bacteria; kingdom Pseudomonadati; phylum Thermodesulfobacteriota; class Desulfovibrionia; order Desulfovibrionales; family Desulfovibrionaceae; genus Pseudodesulfovibrio; species Pseudodesulfovibrio hydrargyri. The sequence goes on from NZ_LKAQ01000004.1 coordinate 1,786,058, forward strand.
TACCTGGTCGGCCCGGACTTCCTGATGCGTTCGGACTCCCATCTCGACCCCGAGCACCATACGGTGACCGCCTCCTTCGCCGATCCGCAGAAGGGCCGCGCCGATACCGAAGCGATCCGCAACGCCCTGGCCGGCCAAAGCGGAGCCGGACTGGTCATCGACTACAACGGCAGCCCGGTCCTGTCGGCCTACACCCCGGTGGCCGTGGGCGACCACGTCTGGGCCCTGGCCGCCGAGATCGACGTGGCCGAGGCATTCAGCCCCAAGGACCAGGAAGGGAACCTCCTGCTCAACAAGTTCGTCGAACTGCACGGCTACTACGACATCTTCCTGATCAACCCGGACGGCTACTGCTTCTTCACCGCGGCCCGCGAGGCGGACTACCGGACCAACCTGGTCGACGGCCGTTTTGCCGGGTCCAACCTGGGCGGCCTGGTCCGCAAGGTGCTCCAGGCCAAGCAATTCGGTTTCGCGGACTTCGCGCCCTACGAGCCGAGCGACTTCGAGCCAGCCTCGTTCATCGCCCAGCCCCTGGTCCACGACGGCAAGGTCGAGATGGTCGTCGGCCTGCAAATCTCGCTTGAGGTCCTGAACGGGATCATGAAGCAGCGCGACGGCATGGGCGAGACCGGCGAGACCTACCTGGTCGGCCCGGACAAGCTGATGCGCTCGGATTCCTTCCTCGATCCCGAGGGCCATTCCGTGGCCGCCTCCTTTGCCGGGAGCGTGGAGAAGAACGGGGTGGACACCGAAGGGAGCGCCCTGGCCCTGGCCGGGAAGACCGGGGCCAAGGTGATCATCGACTACAACGGCAACCCGGTCCTGTCCGCCTACGCCCCGGTGGACGTGCTCGGCACGACCTGGGCGCTTTTGGCCGAGATCGACGAGGCCGAGGTGCTTGCCCCGATCCGCGCCCTGCGCGTCTCGGTGGGCGTGTTGGCCCTGGTCCTGGCCGTGCTCGTCGTCCTGGCCGGGATATTCGTGGCCGGGTCCATCGCCCATCCCCTGCAGGACGGGGTGGCGTTTTCCAAGGAGGTCTCCTCGGGCAACCTCGGCGCGGACCTCAAGGTCAGCCAGAAGGACGAGGTGGGCGAGCTGGCCGAGGCCATGCGGGCCATGGTCGGAGCCCTCTCCGGCATTGTCGAGGACGTGCAGCTCAGCGCCGAGAACGTGACCTCGGGCAGCGAGGAGCTGGCGGCCACGGCCGAGGACCTCTCCCAGGGGACCAACCAGCAGGCCTCCGCCGTGGAGCAGGTCCTGGCCTCGGTGGAACAGATGGCCGAGAACATCCAGCGCAACACGCAAAACGCCCGGGATACCGAAACCATCGCGGACAAGGCGTTGCATGTGGCGGAGCGGAGCAGCTCGGCCGTGGGCGGCGCGCTGGAGGCCATGAACGCCATCGCCGAGAAAATCTCGATCATCGAGGAGATCGCCCGGCAGACGAACCTGCTGGCCCTGAACGCGGCCATCGAGGCCGCCCGGGCGGGCGAGCACGGCAAGGGGTTTGCCGTGGTCGCGGCCGAGGTCCGCAAGCTGGCCGAACGCAGCGGCCGCGCCGCGGCCGAGATCAGCGAACTGTCCTCCAAGACCGCCGGGGTTTCGGACGAGGCGGGACAGATGCTCAGGGAACTGGTCCCGAACATCAAGCGCACGGCCGAACTGGTCCGGGACATCGCCGTGGCCAGCGAGGAGCAGGCCGAGGGGGCCGCCCAGGTCAATGCCGCCATGCAGGATCTGGACAAGGTCATCCAGTCCAATGCCTCGGCCTCGGAGGAGACCGCCTCCACCGCCGAGGAACTGGCCGGCCAGGCGGTCATGCTCCAGCAGTCCATGAGCTTTTTCAAGTTCAGCGGCAAGCGCGCCGGGGGAGTACGACGCCCGGCCCTGCCGCCGGTTGCGCAGGACCCCGAGTTCGACCGCGAGGTGGAGGATCTGGAGCGGTTCTAGCCGGGCTTAGTGGATGAACTGTTCGTTGAAGATCCGCTCCTCCAGGGAGTGGTCCGGGGCGAACAGGATGCGCGCCGGGTGCGTGTGGTCCTCGTGGACCAGGATGTGGGCCACGTCGCGCACCTCCAGGAAGTCGGCGGTGGCGCTGACCGGCCGCAGTCCCGGCCAGAGGATATCGAACTCCACGCTGGCGGTGTTGGGCAAAAGCGCCCCGGTCCAGCGCCTCGGCCTGAAGGGGCAGATGGGGGTCAGGGCCATGACGTTGGAGCCCAGCGGGATGATCGGCCCGTGGGCGGACAGGTTGTAGGCCGTGCTGCCCGCCGGGGTGGCGACCATGACCCCGTCGCAGACCAGGTTGTCCAACCGCTTGCGGCCGTTGATGAACAGCCGGATGTGGGCCGACTGCTGGGAGGTGCGCAGCATGGCCACCTCGTTGAAGGCCAGGGCCGAGACGCGGTCGCCCTCCAAGGTGGTGGCGGTCATGGCCAGCGGGTTCAGGAGGTGCTCCTGGGCCGCGTTGATCCGCTCGATGAGGTTATCCGGGTTGAACTGGTTGAGCAGAAATCCGATGGTTCCGCAGTTCATGCCGTAAATGGGCAGTTTCCGGTCCAGGAACCGGTGCACGGTCCTGAGCATGAACCCGTCCCCGCCCAGGGCCACCAGGGCGTCGGCCTCCTCGACCGGGACCAGGGAACAGCGTTCCTTCAGGACGGCGAACCGTTCCTGGGCGGCGGGGGTGTCCGAGGCGACGCAGGCGATATGGCGGATTGCGGATTCCATGGGGCGGCCCTTCCTTTTGCTCTGGTTCCTTAGCAGGACCAACTACCCTGCATGGCCCGTGCCGTAAAGAGGGCGCGTTCGCTTTTCGGCTTCCGGAACGGAAAAGGCCGCGCGGCGCGAGATGCGCCGCGCGGCCCCCAAAGAGGAGGAATGTCGGATCAGATGGCTTCGTCGCGGTGGCAGTCCTTGGAGTAGATGTACTCCATGCGCTCGCGGCCGATGCCGTAGCACGCCTGCTTGCAGAACGGGGCGATCCAGATGAAGTCGCCGGACTCTACGGGCAGCCATTTCTCGTCGAGGAGGTACAGCCCCTCGCCCCGGTAGATGTACATGCCGTGCTCCTGCACGTGGGTCTCCACGAACGGATGGCAGCCGCCGGGCAAAAAGGCCAGGGTGTGGAAGTTCATGTCGAAGGCCTGGTCCACGGGCAACAGGTCGCGCACGAACACGTTCTCCATGGAGTCGTACTGGCTCTCGTCCATGTCGCGGATGGAGCCGGTGACCATCCACGGGGGTTGGACGGCCGGGTCCGGATGAGGGATGAAGCGCTGCTTGTAGAGCAGGATCTCCACCGGCGCGTCGCCCGTGGAGGCGAAGGAGATGCCCTTGCCGGGCGGAGAGTAGATGTATCCCCCGGCGGACAGAGTCTCGGACTTGCCGCCCACGGTGGCCTTGAGCGAGCCCTCGCCGGACATGACGAAGAGAAACGTCTCGATGTTCTCGGCCTTGCCGTAGGGCATGGTCGTCCTGCCCCCGGTCGACACGGTGCCGACCGTCTGCACGAAGTTGGCCCCGAGCTTGGGCGAGGCCAGGATGGACAGGGCGCAGCCCTCGATGCCGGGAATGACGTTGAAGACCCGGCCCTCGGTGGTGATGACCGCGTACTTGCCGGGCACGTACTCGGAGCGGTTTTTCAGGAAGCCTTCGGGATAAGGCATGGTGGTTGTCCTTGTTGCGTTCGGCCTGCTTGGTTCATGGCCGGGACGCGGGGGAGAGGTCGGTTTCCCCCGCGTCCCGGTATATGGGGAGGTGTACTACTTTCCGAACTTGTCGCGCCAGATTTTTCCGGTCTTTTCCATGTCCGAATCCGCCCAGGTGCGGCGCATGCGGTTCAGGGTGGGCATGCCCAGGGAGAATTCCTGGAGCCAGTTGCGGGCGAAGACGCCGCGCTCGGTCTCCTCGAAAATCTCCTCCATGGCCTGCTCGTTGATCACGCGCGGGCCGCTGTGGCGCACGGCGAACTCGCAGGTCCGGCTGGCCCGGGAGGTCAGGTAGGCCTCGATGCCCACGGCGTCGATGTCGTCGATGATCGAGCGGATGGAGCGGATCGCCTTGGCGTAGGCGAAGGAGCGGGGGTAGCCGTTCTTGACCATGATGTTGAACATGGTCCGCATGAGATGGATGGTCCCGCCGTACAGGACCTGCTCCTCGTAGTTGTCGCCCTCGGTCTCGTGCTGGAAGGTCATGTCGACCACGCCCACGCGGGTGGAGCCCACGGCCTTGGAGATGGCCAGGGCGGTCTCCTTCGCATGGCCGCTGACGTCCTGGTCCACGGACACGCAGCCCCAGATGCCGGAGCCGTCCTTGAACTTCTGGCGGGTCACCGGGCCGGGGCCGTTGGGCACGAACAGGACCACGTCCACGTCCTTGGGCGGCTTGATGGTCCCGTAGAGAATGGCGAAGCCGTGGGCGAAGCTCAGGGTCTGGCCGGGCTTGAGATGCTTGTGGATGGACTCGTAGTAGACCGACGGCTGGGCCGGGTCCTGGAGCAGGATGTGGACGATGTCCGCCTTGTCCACGGCCTCCTCGATGGAAAAGACCTCAAAGCCGTCGGCCTCGGCCTTGTCCCAGCTGGAGTGGCGGGTGCGGTCGCCCGCGCCCACGATGATGTTCACCCCGCTTTCGCGCATGTTCATGCTCTGGGCGCGGCCCTGGCTGCCGTAGCCGATGATGGCCACGGTCCTGCCGTCCAGCACGGACAGGTCCACGTCTTCGTCACGGTAGATTTTCTCGAATTCGATGTCGCTCATGGTTATTCCTTTTTTCTCTCTGTCTTGATCGGTGCCGCGCGGGACGCCTAGGCGTATTCCACGCCTTCCGGATCGTTGCAGGTCTTGATGATGCAGTTCAGGAGCACGTCGGCCCCGGCCGCGCAGTCCGCCCAGGAGGTCTCCTCCACCTCGGCATGGCTCCGGCCGCCGATGGACGGCACGAAGATCATGGCGCTGGGCGCGAACTGGTTGATGTACACGGTGTCGTGGGACGCGCCCGAGACCATGTCCAGGGCGGGCAGGCCCAGCTCCCCGGCGGTCTCGCGGATCATGGAGACCAGCTGTGGATGGAAGGGCGCGCGCTCCACCTCCCAGGTCCTGCGGATGTCCACGGTGGTCCCGGTGACCTCGGCGTGGGTGCGGACGGCTTTTTCGATGTCCGCGCAGACGCGGTCGGTCTCCCCCTCGTCCCAGCCGCGCACGTCGATGGTGAAGTGCAGGTTCCCGGCGATGACGTTGCGCGAATTGGGGGAGGGATGGACCTCGCCCACGGTGGCCACCACGTTGTCCGAGGCCAGGCCGATCTCGAAGATGTCCGAGGCCATGCGTGCGAAGGCGTAGACCGCGTCCTTGCGCTCGTTCATGGGCGTGGGCCCGGCGTGGTTGGGCACGCCGGTTATCTCCACGTCGTACCAGCGCAGGCAGACGATGCCCTTGGGCACGCCGATGGTCTTGCCTTGGCGCTCCAGGACCGGGCCCTGCTCGATGTGGTACTCGAAGTTGGCGTGCAGCGGCCTGGGGTCGAAGTCCTCCATGCCCTTGTAGCCGATGCGCTCAAGCTCCCCGCCGAAGGTCAGCCCCTCGCGGTCGGTTAAGGCGTACATGGCCTCGCGGTCGAGCTTGCCCGCGAACACGCCGGAGCCGGTGGTGCCCGGGGTGAAGCGGCTGCCTTCCTCGTTGGTCCAGTCGACCACGATCAGGTCGCGTTCAAGCGTGACACCCGCGTCGTTCAGGGCGCAGACCGCCTCCAGCCCGCCGATGATGCCGAGGATGCCGTCGAAGCGCCCACCCTGCGGCTGGGAGTCGCAGTGGGAGCCGGTCATAACCGGGGGCAGGGCGCGGTTCTTGCCCGGCCGGACAAAGAACATGTTGCCCATGCGGTCGATCCGCGTCTCGCAGCCCGCGGCCTCGAACCACGCCTTGAGCTGGTTGCGGGCGTCCCGGTCCTCGTCGCTCAGGGCCAGGCGGGTCACGCCGCCGTTTTTCGTCGCCCCGAAGGCGGCGATCTCGGTCAGGAACCGTTCAAGCCGCGCGGGGTCGGTTTTCAATGTCGCCATGGTCATCGGTCATTTCCCTTTGTTGTTCACGGGGATCACCGGCCTGCCGCAACCGGCGCGGCCGGTCAGCCGGTGTTTGCCCGTATCGGAATCGAATCGGCAGACCATCTCGCCCCGCAGCCACGTCTGTTCCACGCGGCCCGTGCAGGACATCCCGGCATAGGGGGTCTGCCTGTGCTTGGTCAGAAGATCCTCGGCCCGGATGGTCCACTGGGCCTCGGGGTCGAAGATCACGAAAGTCGCCTCGCTGCCCTCTTTGAGCGTGCCCTTGCGCGGGTACTGGCCGATGAACCGCGCGGGGGCGGCGCTGTACAGCCGGACCAGGAGCTCGGGGGAGAGCCCGCGCCGGACCACGCCCTCGGTGTGGAGCAGGGGGAAGAGGAACTGGACCCCGTTGATGCCGCCCCAGCATTGGTCGAAGGACGCGCGCTCCTTTTCGAAGGTCTCGGCGGGCGAGTGGTCCGTGCCGATGAAGTCCACGGCCCCGGCCTCGATGCGTTGCCACATGCCTTCCACATCGTCCGCCGAACGCACGGGCGGGGTGCACTTCAGCCGCCCGCCGATGCGGCTCAGGTCGTCGGTGGTGCACAGCAGGTACTGCGGGCAGGTCTCCACGGTGACCGGCACGCCGCGCTTTTTGGCCTCGGCGACCATATCCACCACCTCGGGCAGGCTGGCGTGGCAGACGTGCAGATGCCCGCCGGTCTCCTCGCTCAGGCCGATGACCCGCCTTGTGGCCTCCATTTCGGCCTCGGGGCAGTGGACGGCCAGGAAACGGGAAATCTCGTCCGCGTCGTCATGGTCCTGCCCGGCGATGCGGTCCATGACCGCCTGGTCCTCGCAGTGCACGCCGACGAACGAGCCGAGCCGGTGCGCTTCGGAAAAGCCGCGCCGCATGGTTTCCGGCTCGGGCATGGGGAAGCCGTCACCGCCGTCGCAGGTGAACATCTTGAAGCCGTAGGCCCCGGCCTCGGCCATGGGGGCGAGCTGGTCCGTATTGTCCTCCACCAGCCCGGCCCAGACGGCGTAGTCCACCACCGAGCCCTTGGCCGCGCGCTCGAACTTGTCGCGCACGGCCGCCTCGCTCAAGGTGTACGGCTCGTTGGACAGGGGCATGTCCGCGAACAGGGTCACGCCCCCGGCGGCGGCCGAGGAGGAGCCGGTGGAATAGTCCTCGCGCCGGGTCAGTCCCGGCTCGTTGAAATGCACGTGCAGGTCGATGAAGCCGGGCAGGACCAGCTTGCCCGCGCAGTCGAGGATCTGTTCGCCCTCAAGGCGCGTGCCGGGTTCCGCGATGCGGGCCACGTCGCCGTCCTTGATGCCGACGACGCAGTCGCGGGTGGCGTCTTCGAGGACCAGCCGGGCGTTTTCGAGCACGAGATCAAACATGATGTCCTCCGCCGGATACCGGAGTTTTGGCCAGGGGGTAGGCGTACCCGCCGGTCTTGCTCGTCTTGAGATTCAGGGAGACGAGGGATTCCACGAACTTGACCGCGCAGGCCACGCCCTCGACCACGGGGACGCCGAGTTCCCCGGCCAGACGCGGGGCCAGGTGGGCCATGCCGCCGCAGCCCAGGACCAGGGCGTCGGAGCGGTCCCTTTCCAGGACCGCGCGGGCCGCGTCGCGCAGGACCGCGTAGGCGGATTTGCCGTCTTCGAAGGCCAGGACCGGCAGCTGTGCGGCGTGCACGCCCCGGCAGCGGGCGGCCAGCCCGTAGCGGGCGGCGTTGTCTTCCAGAATGGGCACGGACCGTTCCAGCGAGGTCAGGATGGAGAAGCGGCAGGCCAGCATGGTGGCAGCGTGCATGGCGGCCTCGCCGATGCCGAGGACCGGCCCGGCGACCCGTTCGCGCACCGCGTCCACGCCCGTGTCGTCGAAGCAGGCCAGCACGTAGCCGTCCGCCGGGCCGCTCTCTTCCACCAGCTTGAGGGTGTGGAAGGCGGCCAGCACGCCGTCCGAGTGGCCCTCGATGGACAGGGGCGCGCCGGGCGGGCAGGTGCCGACGACCTCGGTGCCGGGCGCGGCCGCGGCCTTGCCCGTGTTCGCGATGGTTCGGGTCATGGCCGGGCTGGAATTGGGGTTGATGAGCAGGATGCGCATGGGAATGTCCTTTACCCGGCCTGGATGCGGCTGCGGCGACGCTTGAGCAGATGGAGGACGAGCAGGGTGCCGACGATGGCCACGAACGAGATGAGCGTGGTCAAGGTACCCAGTGCGTAGAGCACCGGCGTGGTCACGTTGGTGGTCATGCCGAAGATCTCCAGCGGCAGGGTGTTCTGCGAGCCCGAGGTCATGATCGTCCGGGCGAACTCGTCGTAGGACAGGGTGAAGCCGAACAGCCCCACGCCCACCAGGCTCGGCAGGATCAGCGGGATGACCACGAAGCGCAATGTCTGGAACGGGGTGGCGCACATGTCCGTGGCCGCGGCCTCGAAGGATTTGTCGAACCGGTTGAAGACCGCGAACATGATCAGCAGCCCGAAGGGCAGGGTCCAGGTCAGGTGCGCGCCAAACGCCGAGCCGTACCAGGTGGGTTCCACGCCCGCCTGGTTGAAGAGCAGGCCGATGCCCAGGCTGATGAGGATGGACGGGATGATCAGGCTGACCACGGTCAGGTAGAAGAGCACGCCGCTGCCCTTGAATTTCTTGCGGAAGGCCATGCCCGCCGAGAGCGATATGACCACGGTGGTGACCATGACCGCCAGGGCCAGGAGCAGGGAGCGGGTCAGGGACCCGCCGAAGTCGCCCACGGCCTGCGTTTCGAACAGCTTGAAGTACCAGTGCAGGGACACGCCGTTCATGGGGAAGGTCAGTCCGCCGGACGGCCCCTGGAAGGACAGGATGCCGATGGTCAGGGTGGGCCCGTACAGGAAGAGGATGAACAGGGCGAAGAACGCGGACAGGATGTAGAAGCTCTTCGGCCGTTTGCCGGTGGTGTTCATGATATGCTCCCTTGCGCCTTAGAGGTCTTCGCGGATGTTGGCGAAACGGAAGAGGATGGCGAGCATCATCAGGACCGTGAGCAGCAGGGTCACGGCCCCGGCCGCCGCCGCCGGATATTGCAGCAGGGTGATCTCGTTGTAGATGAGCACCCCCACCGAGGCGGACAGTCCGCCGGACATGAGGCGCACGGTGATGAAGTCGCCCATGACCAGGGTGAAGACGAAGATGGTCCCGATGGTGATGCCGGACTTGGACAGGGGGATGATAACCTGGGTCAGGACCTGGACGGGCGAGGCCCCGGCGTCGATGGCCGCCTCGATGAGCTTGCGGTCGATGCGCATCATGGAGTTGAAGATGGGTACGACCATGAACAGGGTGTACAGGTGGACAAAGGCCAGGATCACCGAAAAGTCGGAATAGAGCAGAAATTCCAGCGGATTGTCGATGAGCCCCAGGGACAGCAGGGCCTGGTTGACCAGTCCGTTGCGCCCGAGCAGGGGAATCCACGAGATCATCCGGATGATGTTGGACGTCAGGAACGGGATGGTCGCCAGCAGGAAACAGATGGTCTGGGACTTGGTGGTGCGCAGGTGGAAGGCCATGTAGTAGGCCGCGGTGAAGCCGATGACCAGGGTCAGGGCCCAGGAGGTCAGGGCGTAGAAGAAGGTCGTGCCGTAGGCCCGCCAGGTGACCGAGGAGGTCAGCAGGAAGTCGTAGTTGTCCCAGATGAAGTCCGGGATGATCGAAAAGGCGTTGTAGTCCCAGAAGCTGACCGCCACGATCATCACGGTGGGGATGACCAGGAAGACCAGCATGATGGCGAACAGCGGGAACGCCTGGAGATAGGAAAAGCGGGATTGCGTCATGGTGCGGCCCGTGTTGGGGCGGCTCCCCGGAAGGCCGGGGAGCCGCCGCGTTGATTGCGTTCTAGGAGGCGATGAACTCGTTCCACTTGCGGATCATGTACTTGTTCTCGTCCATGACCGAGTTCCAGCAGGCCACGTGGCCCATGCGCTCGTCGTAGGAGCCGCCGTCGCGGACCGCGCCCTTCTTCTCCATGGTCACGCCCTCGGGGCTGACGATGTCGGCGCTGGCCTTCTTGCCTTCCATCCAGTAGCCCCATTCGTTCTCGGACATGTACTGCTTGGAGGTTTCCGGAGCCGCGCTGTAGTAGCCCTGGCGGTTGAGGTACGCGCCGGCCCAGCCGGAGATATACCAGTTGAAGTACTCGTAGACCGCGTCCAGCTCCAGCCCGGACAGGTGGCGGGCGATGCCCAGGCCGCCGCCCCAGGCGCGGTAGCCCTCTTCCAGCGGCTGGTACTTGCACGGGATGCCCTTGGCGCGGACCGCGGCCACGGCCGGGGACCACATGGACTGGATGACGACCTCGCCCGAGGACATCAGGTTGACGGACTCGTCAAAGGACTTCCAGAAGGCGCGGAACTGGCCGTCCTTCTTGGCCTTCTTGAGGACCTCGATGGTCTTGTCGATCTCGTCGCGGGTCATGTTGCCCTTGTCGCCGTACTTGATGACGCCCATGGACTCGCAGATCATGGCCGCGTCCATGATGCCGATGGACGGGATGTTCAGGATGGAGGTCTTGCCCTTGAAGGCCGGGTCCATGATGTCGCGCCAGTTGGTGATGGGACGGCCCACCAGGTCCGGGCGGATGCCCAGGGTGTCGGCGTTGTAGATGGTCGGAATCAGGGTCATCCACTGGGTCTCGCGCTTGGCGAAGGCGGTGTCCTCGTTTTTCTCCACGAAGCCCACGGTGTGCGGGGCCGTGCCCTGGGCGATATCGGCGCCCGGGGTCAGCTGGCCGGTCTTGAAGAGCGGAGAGATCTTGTCGTAGAGCTTGATCTTGGAGGTGTCCATGGGCTGGATCACGCCGCTGGGGTACACCTTCTTGCAGACCCAGTACTCGATGTCCGCGATGTCGTAGGACTTGGGCTGGGTCACCGCGCGCTGGACCACCGCGTCGGAGTCGAGCGCGGTCATCTCGATGGTGAACCCGAGGTCCGCCTTGACCTTCTCGGCGATGGCGTTGACGCTGGCCGTGCCCGTGCCGAACTGGCGCAGCTTGATGTTCTTGATGTTCTGGGCCCAGACCGTGGGGAAACCGGTGATGACCGGCGCCGCGGCCACGGCCGCAGTGGCGACCGCCGCCTTGCCCAAGAAGCTCCTGCGGCTCATCTTGCCGCCTTTCTTCGTTTCCTTGACCATGACTCTCTCTCCTGTGTCGGTTACTGGTTTTTGCCTTTCCCGCCCTGAGGGGGAAACACGTTCATGTCGGTACAGTCCCAGCCCAGGGTAACCCTATCCCCGGGCGCGGGCGTGTCGGCAAAATATCGGTCGTCGGGCTCGCAGACCTGGACGGTCCGGCCCGATTCGGTCTGGCAGTGCAGGACCACGTGGGTGCCCTGGTACTCGGCCATGTTGATGGTCGCGGGCACGGTCACGTCCGTGCCCTCCCGGCCCTCGCCCGCCAGGCGGACGCGGTCGGTGCGTACGGAAAAGCCGTAGGTTCCGGAACCCTCCAGGTTGGGCAGGGCGCAGCACCGTTGAGCGCGGGCCCCTTCCACGGTCAGCCGGTGCCCCTCGGGCCGGGCCTCGAACTCGCCCTCGAAGATGTTGTGCCCGCCGATGAACCCGGCAACAAAAGGCGAGACCGGGGATTGGAAGACCTGGCGCGGGGTGCCCACCTGGCGGATGCCGCCGTCGGCCATGACCACGACCTTGTCGGCCAGGGCGAAGGCTTCCTCCTGGGAGTGGGTCACGTGGATGAAGGTCATGCCCAGCTCTTCCTGGATGTTCTTGAGTTCCTTGCGCATCTGCACGCGCAGGAAGGGGTCCAGGGCGGACAGGGGCTCGTCCAGGAGGATCGCCGAGGGCTTGGTGATCAGCGCCCGGGCCAGGGCCACGCGCTGCTGCTGGCCGCCGGACAGCTGGTCCGGCCTGACCTTGGCGAATCCGTCCATGTGGACCAGTTCGAGATATTCCATGGCCTGGGCGCGGCGGCTCTTCTTGGGCTCGCCCTTGAGCTTCAGGCTGAAGGCCACGTTGTCCACGCAGGACAGGTGCGGGAACAGGGCGTAGTTCTGGAACATGAGCGCGGTCTTGCGCTTGGCCGGCGGCTCGTTGGTGATGTTCCGGCCGTCCAGGAGGATGTCGCCGCTGGTCACGTCCTCGTGCCCGGAGATCATGCGCACGGCCGTGGACTTGCCGCATCCGCTGGGACCGAGCAGGCAGCAGTACTCGCCCGCCCGGACGGTCAGTTCGATGTTCCTGAGCGCTTCGACCTCGCCGTAATATTTGCCCACTGCGGACAGTTCCACTTTTCCGATGTCAGCCATGATGGTTCGCCGTTGTTTCAGTGTTGCTCGCTTCTTTCCCGGTGGAGACGGTGACGCCGGGTGCGGACGGCACGGAGAAGGCCGCTTCGCGGTCGCCCGGATGGACGCTGTTCCGCACCGGCCGGCGACGGTTGCGAAGGGCGGTTTTCATCTCTCGTTCTCTCCAATGGATTGCGTTGGATGGTAAACCGATTTGACCATCAGGTCTGACCGGTAAGGCCTTGGTCGTATAGATTGCGGATATTGTCAATGTTAAAAATTAATCTTTGTAAAAATATTCAAAAAATAACAATTTAGTAAAAATATGGCGTAAAAGATACAAAAATGTGGCTTTAAAAAATAAGTGGACAAAAAGTGATGGGCTGTGGTTTAGATTGGAACGGGCGCTGGTAAGACCAGTTGGCCGGGGTGGCCGGCCGGGACGAGAATGTCGATTCCCATGCAGGAAAGGTTACGAGGAATATGAGCGGAACATACGCGAAGGGGGCCGGTCGCATGTCGAGGTCGGACGAGGCGGTGGAGAGCATTCAGACGATGATCGCCCAAAACGGTTGGCCTGGCGGCTTCCAGCTGCCTTCCCAGCGGACCCTGGCCGAGGAGTTGGGTTTCAGCAGGCCGACCGTGCGCGAGGCCCTGGTGGCCCTGGAGACCATGGGCCGGGTGGAGATCAAGCCCGGCAAGGGGGCGTTCCTGGTGGACGGCGCGTCTCTGGGCACGCCCCTCGGCACGCCGCGCGCGGTGGCGAACCATTCGGCCCTGTCCGGGCGCGAGTCCCAGATGTACCAGTTCCGCTATGCCATCGAACCGGCCATCGCCGGGCTGGTGGCGGTCAACGCCACGGCGGCCCAGAAGCACGACATGGGCGTGGTCGTGGCGGCCATGCGCACGGCCCTGGAGTCCAGGGACCTGACCGAGTTCTCCCGGCTCGACTTCGCCTTCCATTCCCATATGATCGAAGCGGCCAACAACCGGTTCTTCACCGAAGCCATCACCCCGTTCCTCGGCATATTCTTCGAGAGCCAGACCCTCCCGCTGGTCCTGGACGACAGCGTGCACGACACGGTGCGCGAGCACGAGGAGATCATGGGCCACATCCGGGCCGGGCGTTCGGCGCAGGCGCACAGGGCCATGGAAAAGCACGTGCGCGGCGTGGCCGAGCGGGCCGGGGTCAAGCTGGTCGAATAATATCCCTATCATGACGATATTTCCCTTTTCTCCTGGCGGAGTCCTGTCCGAAACCCTGGCCGGCGCGCCCGGCCAAAGGAGTTGCCATGAGCAATCCAACCAAGATCGGCATCGTCATCTGCGACCGCTACCGGCGCTGCGCCGGGGGCAAGTGTCTGCGCGCGCTGAATAACCGTGAAGGCGCGTTCTCCCGCTACGCGGGCCGGGACGTGCAGCTTGTCGGCTACACCACCTGCGCGGGCTGTCCCGGCGGCAACGTGGAGTATCTGGGCGACGAGATGGTCAGGAACGGGGTCCAGGTCATCCACCTGGCCACCGGCCTGCTGGTGGGCTACCCCCCGTGTCCGCACATCGAGACCTTCAAGGAATTTCTGGAGGGCCGCTACGGGATCGAGGTGGTTGTCGGCACCCATCCCATCCCGCAAAACTACTTCGACACCCATACCCGGTTGGGTTCCTGGGACGGCGAGAAGTGGCTGACCGTCCTGGCCCCGGCCATGGCGGACGAGGCCATGCGCAAGGCGTACGACTAGCCGGTACGCCGGATTCCCGTTTGAAAGGGCACCGGTTCCGGCCGGCGCCCTTCCTGTTCCGCGCGGTCATTTTCCCGACCGGACGGGTATGGAGCGCATTGCCTCCCGCAGGGAAATCATCTACTTGAACAAAAGCGGGGACCAGATAGCCCGCCCATATCCAAGAGGTGAAACTTCCCATGAAAGACATACAGAAGTTCATTGCCGGTTTCCGGAATTTCCGTAAAGAGTATTTCAGTCGAGAGGACGCCCCGTTCGAGATCCTGCTCAAGGGGCAGAATCCGACCACCATGGTCATCGCGTGCAGCGATTCGCGGACCGACCCGTCGTTCATCATGCAGTGCGAGCCGGGCGACATCTTCGTGGTCCGCAACGTGGCCAACATCGTCCCGCCGTACGAGAGCGACGAGGGCTTCCACGGCGTGTCCTCGGCCATCGAGTACGCGGTCAAGGTCCTCAAGGTGGAGCATCTCATCGTGCTCGGCCACTCCCTGTGCGGCGGCATCGACGCCTTGATGCACGACGACAAGGTCAGGCATACCGAGTTCCTGTACAAGTGGCTGTCGGTCATGCGCCCGGTGCGCGAAGAGGTAGTGGACCACTTCGGCGAGGTCAACAAGAGGTCCTGCACCGCCTGCGAGATGGCGGGCATCCTGCGCTCGGTGCGCAACCTGATGACCTTCCCCTGGATCAAGGAGCGGGTGGGCGAGGGCAAGCTCAGCCTGCACGGCTGGTATTTCGAGATGGAATCGGGCCAGCTGCTCAGCTACATGCGCGAGACCGAGACCTTCGAACCCCTGAGCATGTGCTGTCCGGTGCTCAAAAGGGAGCAGGAGGACGAGTCGGAGTAGGGGGGCCATCCCGCTCTCTTCCTCCGCGAAGCGGCAAAACGGGATGCAAGGGTGCGAACCCTATCGCTGCTGTCGCCATCTCTAAGGCTCGAAGACTCGCCAAGAGCTGGTGCTGCCCGCCGGAGGCGACAAATCCGCAGGACAGCGGATTTGGACCGCGCCTGGCAAGGCGCGACCCCGCAGGGGTGAGCCCCAGGACGGGGCGAATCAAATCATCCGATAACCGCCGCGCAGCGGCTTTCCTAATCCTGTCTTTTCCCAAAAAAGCACAGGCCTCTCCCCCTTGCGCGCCGTATCGATCTCGCGTATATCCGGCCCTGGTCGGCAGTTCACCCAGGCGTCGCCGCCCCGTTCCGGGGAGCTAAACCTGCCATCATATCCTTTCCATTCGACACCTTGCAGCGTGCCGGGTCGGAAGTCGGCGACCACCGGCAGTCCCTTATCCGCGACAGGCGCGCAAGCGAGGATATGTCATGTCCAAAGTTCCCATGCCCTTTTACGCGGGGGATGTCTCCGCACTGGCGCGCACCCTGCGGCGCAAGCTTAAGGATGCCGAGACCGTGCCCGGCCACGTCGAGATGCTCAACCTGCTCGTCAAGGCCGAAGGCTACCGCAACTTCCAGCACTTCAAGGCCGAGTTCGACGCCCGGCAGGCCGTGGAGCCTCCCGAGGCGCGGACCGCCGAGGTCAACCTCAAGCGCGTCGCGAAGGTGGTCCGCCTGTTCGACAAACAGGGCTACCTGACGCGCTGGCCCAAGAAGTATTCCGAGCGGCTGCTCTGCCTGTGGGTCATGTGGTCCCGCATCACGCCGCGCACGGATTACAACGAATGCGAGATCAGCGAGCTGCTCGAACAACAGCACCTGTTCGAGGACCACGCCCTGCTCCGGCGCGAGCTGGCCGACCACCGCATGGTCGAGCGGACCAGCGACGGCAGCCGCTACCGGCGCATGGAAACTCCGCCGCCCGCCGAGGCCGTGGAGGTCTTCCGGCAACTGCGCTGATAGGCTCTGTCCAATGATTGATGAGGGACCCCGGTTTGGCCGGGGTCCCTTTTTTTCGGGGATCAGCCGTTGCGGGACGGGCACGGCGTCGCATCGACAACGTTACGGGACGGAAAATAATGATACCAGCTTGTTTTGATAAGGATAATCATGGTAGCTTTGCTTTTCGGGGCCGCTCGGCCCGGATTTCATACCAAGGAGATATTCAATGCTCATCGCCCCATATGACGAGATCCAAAAGGAATTGCTGGCCTTTCTGCCCAAGGACCGGGTCTATACCGACGCCCTGCGCACCCTGGCCTACGGCACGGACGCCAGCTTCTACCGGCTCATCCCCAAGATCGTGGTCGACACGGACAGCGAGGACGAGGTGGTCCGCATTCTGGCCGTGGTCAACGCCCACCAGGTGCCCGTGACCTTCCGCGCGGCCGGGACCAGCCTGTCCGGCCAGGCCATCAGCGACTCGGTGCTGGTCCGTCTGGGCGACGGCTGGCGGCACTACCGCATCTTCGATGACGCGGCCAAGATCGAGCTGGAGCCGGGCATCATCGGCAGCCAGGCCAACAAGTACCTGGCCCCGCACGGCAAGAAGATCGGCCCGGACCCGGCGTCCATCGATTCCTGCAAGATCGGCGGCATCGTGGCCAACAACGCCTCGGGCATGTGTTGCGGCGTGGCCGAGAACTCCTACAAGACCCTGCACTCCATGCGGTTGGTCCTGGTGGACGGCACCCCGCTCGACACCGGCGATCCCGCCAGCCGCAACGCCTTTGCCCAGAGCCATAGGCATATTCTGGACGGCCTGTCCGAAATGCGCGCCAAGGTCCTGGCCGATCCGGCCCTGGCCGAGCGCATCCACCACAAGTTCAAGATCAAGAACACCACCGGCTACAGCCTGAACGCCATCGTGGATTTCGAGGACCCGTTCGAGATCCTGCAGCACCTTCTGGTGGGCAGCGAGGGGACCCTCGCGTTCATCTCCAAGGTCGTCTACAACACCGTGGTCGAACACCCGCACAAGGCCTCGGCCCTGATGCGCTTCCCGGACGTGCGCTCGGCCTGCCGGGCCGCCACCGCCCTGCGCGGCGGGGCCGTGTCCGCCGCCGAGATCATGGACCGCGCGTCCATCGCCTCGGTCCAGGACAAGCCGGGCATGCCCGAAGGGCTCGACAAACTCGGCCCGGACGCCTGCGCCCTGCTGGTCGAGGTCCGCGCCGAAACCGCCGACGAGTTGCAGAAGAAGATCGGGAGCGTCAAGGAGATCATCAAGGACATCGAGCCGCTCGAACCGCACAAGTTCACGGACATCCCCGCCGAGTTCGGCAAGCTGTGGAACGTGCGCAAGGGCCTTTTCCCGGCCGTGGGCGCGGTGCGCGAGGCGGGCACCACGGTCATCATCGAGGACGTGGCCTTCCCCATCGAGTCCCTGGCCGACGGCGCCCTGGACCTCCAGGAGCTCTTCCGCAAGCACGGCTACGACAAGGCGATCATCTTCGGCCATGCGCTCGAGGGCAACCTGCACTTCGTCTTCACCCAGGATTTCAATGCCCAGGCCGAGATCGACCGTTACGAGGCGTTCCTGAACGACGTCACAGACATGGTCGCCAACAAGTACCAGGGCTCGCTCAAGGCCGAGCACGGAACCGGCCGGAACATGGCCCATTTCGTGGAACTGGAGTGGGGCCGCGACGCCTTCGCCCTGATGCGCGAGATCAAGGCGCTCTTCGATCCCAAGGGGTTGCTCAACCCCGGCGTCATCCTCAACGACGACCCCCGCGCCCATCTCAAGGACCTGAAGCCCCTGCCCGTGGCCGACGACATGGTCGACCGCTGCATCGAGTGCGGCTTCTGCGAGCCGGTCTGCCCGTCGCGCACCCTGACCCTGACCCCGCGCCAGCGCATCGTCGCCTACCGCGAAATCTCCCGCCAGGAACAGGCGGGCGACGCGGCCGAAACCAAGCGGGCCTTCCACGAAAGCTACGACTACGACGGCGAGGCCACCTGCGCCGCAGACGGCCTGTGCGGCACCCGCTGTCCCGTGTCCATCGACACCGGCAAGTTCATCAAGCAGTACCGCGCCTGGGGACACGGCCGCTGGGCCAATGCCGCGGCCACCTTCACCGCCAACACCACGGGCATGACCATTCACGCCGTGTCCGGCGCGCTGCGCGTGGCCGGAGCCGCCCAGGACGTGCTCGGCGACCGCGTCATGGACGCCGTGGCCGGAGGCCTGCACAAGGGCTCGGGCAAGCGCATCCCCCGCTGGAACACCTCCATGCCCCGCGCGGCCACGCCCGCGCGCCTCAAGACCCCGGCCACCGGCAACCGCGTGGTCTACTTCCCCAGTTGCGTGGCCCGGCACATGGGCCCGGAAAAGCACGACCCGGACAAGACCGCCATCCGCGACCGCACCCTGAGCCTGCTGGCCAAGGCGGGCTACGAAGTGGTCTACCCGGCCGACATGACCAAGCTGTGCTGCGGCCAGCCCTGGGAATCCAAGGGGTTCATCAAACAGGGCGACGCCAAGCTCCAGGAACTCGAATGCGCCCTGCGCGCGGCCAGCAACGGCGGCGAGCTGCCCATCCTGTGCGACACCAGCCCGTGCCTGTACCGCATGAAGGAGCACATCAAGGGCCTCAAGCTCTATGAACCCGTGGAGTTCGCCGTCCAGTTCCTGGCCGACAAGCTGGAATTCACCCCGGTCAACCGCAAGGTCGCCCTGCACGTCACCTGCTCCTCGCGCAAGATGGGGTTGGCCGAGCCCATGGAGGCCCTGGCCCGTAGGTGCGCCCGTGAAGTGGTCGTGCCCGAGGAGGTCTTCTGCTGCGGCTTCGCCGGGGACCGGGGCTTCAATTACCCCGAGCTGAACCAGGCCGCGCTCAAGGACCTGCGCAGGCAGCTCGACGGCTGCACCGTCGGCTACTCGACTTCCCGGACCTGCGAGGTCGGCCTGTCCCTGCACGGCGAGGTGCCGTACAAGAACATCGTCTTCCTGCTCGACGAGGCCAGCTGGCCGAAGCAGGCGGAGTAGCGGCAAAGGGGGCGTGGGGAGATGCCTCCGGCGGGCCCTCGCCGGGCGGGCGTCTCCGACGGGCAGGGCGCTGCCCTGCACCCGCCAGGGAGCAAGGCCCCCTGGACCCCCATCGCCTCGCTACGCTCGGAAGCGTGCGGCGGCGGAAGGTTTGGCCTTGGTCGCCTTCCGCCGTGCCGGTGGGCGATTTCGGGCGGAAAAAACGGATCGGACGGCGTGCTTCTTCGCATGAGGAAGCACGCCGTTTTTTCCGTCCGAAATCGCGGTTTTTTGTTTTGGAAAAGGTGAGGAGCGGAGGGCGGTTCTTCGCTGTGTCACCCCGCGAAGCGGCCACAAAAAGTTTAGGAAGGGAGAGGGGATGGGGGTCCGGGGGAA